>NZ_CP045369.1:2910000-3217000 GCF_009363535.1 Microbulbifer sp. THAF38 | reverse complement strand
AGCGCACGTAGAGGGCGCGGGGGTCGCGATAGCTCTGCAGCTCGCCGATTGGTGCCAACACCGGCTGTACGCTGTTTAACCAGGCGCCGAGTGGCAGGTTGGCTTCAAGGCTCGCGGCAATTTTCGCGTCTACATTATCGCTCAAAGCGCGCAGGAATTTTTCGCCGGGGCTCAGTTCACGCTGGATCTCTACTACGTCGTATTCTTCGATTTCAGCAAGCTGCGCGGCGTCGGCGATGGCATCGCTGAGGTTGCCGAGATCATCCACCAGTCCCAACTTCTTCGCGGCGCGGCCGGTCCACACTTGCCCCTGGGCTATTTTGTGTATCTCTTTGGGGGTACTGCCGCGAGCTTCGGAAACGATGCGCAGGAAGCGCGCATAAGTATTGTCCACCCCCTGCTGCAGAATACTGGCCGCAGCTGGCGGCAGGGCGCGATCGAGACGCATACTGCCGGCCAGATCAGAAGTGCCTACACCATCGGTGTAGATACCAATATGCTCGAGGGAATCCTCAAAGGTCGGGAAGGCGCCAAAAACCCCAATAGAACCGGTGAGTGTCGCCGGCGAGGCCCAGATGCGGTCACCAGCCGTGGCTATCCAGTAGCCACCGGAAGCGGCGACGCTGCCCATGGAAATCACCACCGGGATTTTTGCTTCGCGAGTGGCCAGCAGCTCCTGGCGAATAGCTTCGGAGGCAAAGGCGGAGCCGCCACCGCTATCGATGCGCAGTACCAGGGCATCCACTTCTTTCTCGCGCGCACGCTGAATTAATTTGCCGAGACTCTCACTGCCGATACGCCCAGCGGGGGCTTCGCCATCGACAATGGAACCGCTGGCGGTGATCAGGCCGATTTTCTTGGATTCCCGGATGGGTTTGGCGGCTTCGGCGAGCTTGTGACTGCGCAGATAGGCGAGGGCGTCGATAAATTTGTAATCGCGCTCTTTGCTGTCATCTTCACCGATGTCCTTTTTCAGCTCCTTCATCGCCTCGATACGACTGGCGAGCTGGTCTACCAGCTTGTTGGCCAGGGCGGCTTCGGCCCAACTGCCTTGATGCTGTTGCAACTTCTGTGGCAGTTCGTTGATAAACAGGTCGATACTCTCAGCGGGGAGATTGCGCAACCCGGTGACTTGCTCGCTGTATTCACCCCAGAGTTCATTCAACCAGCGCTGGTTGTTTTCCCGCGAGGCGGGAGACATATCGTCGCGGGTGTAGGGCTCGATAAAGTCCTTGTAATCCCCCACACGGAACACGTGGAAGTTCACCTTGAGTTTATCCAGGGCACTCTTGTAATAGTTGCGATAAACGCCGAAGCCAGTGAGCATTACCGAGCCCATGGGATTCAGGTATACCTTGTCGGCGTGGCTGGCGAGGAAGTACTGGGGCTGGGTGAAGTTGTCGCCCACCGCGTAGATGGGTTTATCGGTGGCTTTAAAGCGCTGCAGTGCCGCGCCTATTTCATCCAGTTTGCTGAGGCTGCCACCTACCATATGGTCCAGTTCCAGCACTAGCGAAGATATGCGTTTATCAGTGGCGGCGTTGTCGATGGCGTCAACCAGATCCTTGACGCGCACCTCTGCTGGGCCGCGGTTGCCACCCAGGAAAATCGGCAGGGTGGCGGGCTGGGTCAGCTCATCCACAAGAAAACCGCTGGGGGCTACGCGCAGCGCCGCGCCCTGGGGCACCACCAAGCGCTCGTCCTTGCTGAAAATGGCAATACCGAGAAACAGTAGTATCAGCAGGAAGATGATGTTGGTGAATACTCGCCTCAGCCAGGTGATGGAGCCGCCAATCGCAGCTAAAAAGCCTCGGGCAAATCCTTTTTTCTGGGGTGAATCAGTCAAACCTCAAAACTCCTTAGCGTGTGGAAGTTTTATATTTCCACGCTTTATGTCGGGAACCATTGGCGGAAATTCCGCCAATGGAGTTACTGCATACGATGCCAGCGACTGCTCATCATTGCAGAAAAGAATAGGATAAGGCTCAAAACCACCATTGCGCCATCCTGCCAACCGCGTGTAGGCATCATTACATCGACAATACTGGTGGTGATGTACAGCAGCAGAATAAAACAGAGCCAAAGGTAACTGCGATAACGCTGCTTGATCAGGCCTGGCAACACCAGCAACAGCGGTACCGTCTGGATCAGCCAAAGCGCGAGGGAGCCGCCCTCGATAAACAGGTTTCGAGCTGCAATTAGCACCAATAGGGCGATATAGCAGAACCAATTGATACGGAGCGCAATATGTAATTTGCGCTGAATAGTGTCGTTCACGCTGAATCCTCTATTTGGCAGCTTGAGTCGTCTGGCTCAGGGTTTGGGCCAGTTGACCGATGCGAGCACCGAGCGCTCGGCACAGGGTGATCTCATCTTCACTCAAGTCGCTGGTATGCCCTTTGTTCCAATGGGAGGCGCCGTAGGGAGTACCGCCGGTGCTGGTACGCATTAAGGCAGCTTCTGAGTAGGGAATACCGGCGATCAACATACCGTGGTGCAGAAGCGGCAGCATCATCGAGGTGAGCGTGGTCTCCTGGCCGCCGTGCAGGCTGCCGGTGGCGGTAAATACCGCGGCGGGTTTACCGGTGAGGCTCCCTTCCAGCCAGATATCGCTGGTTTGATCGAGAAAATAGCGCAGTGGCGATGCCATATTGCCAAAGCGGGTTGGGCTGCCCATGAGCAGTCCGGCGCACTGGCGCAGGTCTTCGAGGGTGCAATAGGGCGCGCCCTCGCTGGGCACCGGCGCCAGGCTGGCTTGGGTATCGGGAGAGACTGTGGGAACGGTGCGCAGGCGTGCGGCGATGCCGCTGGCCTCAACGCCCCGCGCCAGCTCAGCGGCCATACGCGCCGTGGCGCCGCCGCGGCTGTAATAGAGAATCAGCACATAGGCTTCGCTATCGGGTGCCATTTAAAGCAGCTCCAGCGCATTTTCCGGCGGGCGGCCAATAGTGGCTTTGTCGCCTTTTACCACGATCGGGCGCTGGATCAGGATGGGGTTTTCAACCATGGCCTCAATCAATTGCGCTTCGCTCAGCTCCTCGTCTTTTAGGTTGAGTTGCTTGTAGGGTTCCTCACCGGTGCGCAACAGGTCCCGTGCCGGCATACCGAGTTTCTGCAGGATCTGTTTGAGATCACCAGCCGAAGGTGGGTTTTGCAGGTAGAGAATCACTTCCGGCTCCACGCCGTTGTCCTGCAGAAGTTGCAGGGTTTGACGGGATTTTGAGCAGCGCGGGTTGTGGTAGATCGTCCACATTATGTCGGTATCCTGTTACTGTTTGGCGTATTCTAACCGAATACCGTAATGGAATTCTAAGGCGTAAGTCGAGTGTTCACCGCATTTGCTAGAGGTCGCACACAGGGAATGAAATTGAAATCAAGTGTGAAAGATAGGCTCGTTCAATGGCGGCGTTTTGCCACCTCCTTGTGGACTCTGTTTGTCGAGAAAGACTGCCAGAAAAGTGCGGCTGCGCTCACTTATATGACTTTGTTCGCCATAGTGCCATTGGTGACCGTGAGCTATGCGATGCTGTCGCTGTTCCCGGACTTCGCCGGCTTGCAGACCCGTTTGCAGGAGCAGTTGTTTTCCCACTTTGTGCCGCAGAGTGGGCGTGAAGTACAGGAATATATCAGCAGTTTTTCCGCCCAGGCACAGAGACTCACCGGCTTGGGTATCGCCATGCTGGCGGTGACCGCGGGGCTCACGCTACGCAGTATTGAAGGTACCTTTAACGCCATATGGGATGTATCCCGTGGGCGCAGCGGAGTTTCGAGCTTTCTGTTGTACTGGGCCATTCTGAGTCTCGGGCCTATCCTGCTGGGGGCCGGGCTCGCCGCCAGTACCTTCCTACTCTCGCAAAAATTATTTTTAGGTGGAGAGGAGGGCATTGGCATGATGGCGGTCGTGCTGCGAGTGCTGCCTTTTATTTTCACCAGTATTGTTTTTACCCTGCTATTTATCGCCGTGCCCAATTGCTATGTGCCCCTGCGCCATGGCATCGAAGGGGGGGTGGTGACCTCCATCGCCTTTGAAATCATGAAATACCTGTTCGGGGCCATCGTCGCGCGCAGTTCGGTACAGGCCATCTATGGTGCCTTTGCTTTTGTGCCCTTGTTTCTGTTGTGGATTTATATGATGTGGATGCTGGTGCTGGCGGGGTGTGTGCTGGTGCGTACCCTGTCGGTATATCGAGCAGCGACCCAGGGGCACAGACATTCCGATTTAGTGGCGATCCTGATAGTCCTCTGGCAAATGTTTAAAAGGGGGCGGTGTGGCAAACCCCTGCGTGAGCGGGATATCTCTTTATTGGGAATAAAATTTGGCCAGTGGCGGCGACTGCGTGATGTCTTACAGGGGCACCGGGTGATCGCCCAGACCGACGGGAATGATTATGTCTTGCTGCGGGATCTGAACGCGGTATCACTGATGGAGCTGACCGGTTGGTTGAGCCCCCAGTGGATTCCCAGCGGTAACCCGGGCAATTTAAAGGGGTTTGAATGGTACAGCGAGGTAGAGAGTCGCTTTGCCAATACCCGTGGTTCCGCCAGAGAGCAGCTTGATATTACGATTGGATCGCTCTTTAGCGACGCTCTGGAAAAAGAGGAGGCCGAAAGTCGCGGGGCGGGGCAAGAGGCGGGAACTTCAAAAAATATGGAAAATGAAATTGTTGAAGCGGAGGGGGAAGACGATGCTGCAGTTACTGATAAGAAAAAGAATGAAGAAGATACTGGGGGCAATCTCTCTGTCCTTGGTAAGCGCAATCAGCGGCTGTGACAACAATAGCCGTCTGCATACCACCGGTGGCGAATCGGTTAATACTGAGGGAAAAACAATATTGATTAACTACTGGGCCGAGTGGTGTAAGCCCTGTCGTGAAGAAGTGCCTGTACTCAATGAGCTGGCGCAGGCCAATGATGATGTCATAGTACTAGGGGTTAATTTTGATGGTTTGCCATCCCCAGCGGCTATCGAACAGGCGAAGAAGCTGGGTATAGAATTTCCCCTGTTGACCGAAGAGCCCGAAGGACGCTGGGGCCAACCCTGGCCAGAAGTGCTGCCTACTACCTTCATAATTGGCCGGGATGGCCGCTGGCAAAAAACACTGGTGGGGCCTCAGACCGCAGAGGATCTTAGTGCGGCCCTACAGTAAGGGCGCTTTTAAATAATAATTTAAAAAAACAAATCAATATAACTATAAACAAAGTATCTATAACCAAGGTAACTATAGGGCACTAGCCTATCGCTGATAGCATGCCGCCACTTTTTAGTTTGCCCAGGGTGGGGTTCTCATACCATGCATATCGGCGCTTTTGTTCTGCTTTTTGGCTTCGTGGTTCTCTTGTTCGGATTGCATCGTTGGCAACGCGGCAGGGATACCCTGGCGCCGGGTGTATTTGTCGGGTTGCTTCTGGGTGTGGTTTTTGGGGCGTTATTGCAATTAGCGCGCAGTTGGGGGAATACCACTGATGAGGTTCTGCCCTGGATCGAAATGCTGGGCGAGAGCTACGTAAATCTGCTGTATATGCTGGTGATGCCACTGGTGCTTACTTCTATTCTGGTGGCTGTGGTAAAAGTGAGTGACACCCAGGCGCTGGGTAAGATCAGTGTGTCCGTATTGAGTGTATTACTCGGGACAACGGCAATTGCCGCCCTGATCGGTGTATTTATGGCCGATTTGTTTGGGCTCTCAGCCATGGGGCTGGTCGAGGGCTCCCGCGAAGCGGCGCGGGTGGAAGTGCTTAATGAGCGCATCGGGCGAGTCAGTGATCTCTCGATTCCTGAAATAATTACCTCCTTTATTCCGCGCAATATTTTCCTGGATTTGACTGGAGCACGCTCCACCTCTGTGATCTCGGTGGTTATTTTTGCGGTGTTACTGGGGCTGGCGGCCCTGGCTGTAAGGCGTGAATTTCCCAAGGAGGGTGCTGCGATTGAGCGCTTTGTACATGTCGCTCAAGTCTGGATTATGAAGCTGGTGCGCCTGGTGATGGCCTTCACGCCCTACGGTGTGATGGCACTGGTTGCGGGGTTAATTGCTAAATCCAGTTGGGCAGACATTGCTAACCTGTTCGGTTTTGTCGTGGCCTCTTTTTGTGCGATTGGCCTGATGTTTTTAGTGCATGGTCTTTTGCTGCTAGTGAATGGCGTGAATCCGCTGCATTACTTCATCAAAGTCTGGCCCGTGTTGGTATTTGCCTTTAGTTCCCGCTCCAGCGCGGCCACTATCCCCCTCAATGTGGAAACACAGGTGGATGAGCTGCGTAATTCACCGGCCATCGCCAACTTTTCGGCATCCTTCGGTGCCACCATCGGTCAAAATGGCTGCGCGGGAATCTATCCTGCAATGCTCGCCACGATGGTAGCGGTGCCTTTGGGGATCAACGTGTGGGACCCCATGTGGTTGGGCACTCTGCTGGCTGTGGTAGTCATCAGTTCTTTTGGTATTGCCGGTGTGGGTGGTGGGGCAACTTTTGCCGCACTGGTGGTGCTACCGGCAATGGGACTACCGGTTACCATCGCGGCCCTGTTAATTTCTGTAGAGCCGCTGATCGATATGGCGCGTACCGCGCTCAATGTAAACGGCGCTATGACCGCGGGAACCCTGACCCAGCGTTGGCTCGGGGATGAAGTGCCCGGTCCCGAGATCGTAGAGGGATAACCAGTAGAGGGGTAAGTAAGAGTTCTCGGCCGGTGGAAAAAATTTGAAAAAAATAAATGAACCCTGTCAACCGCTGGCCCAACAGAGCGTTTTAATCAGTGCAATTTAAATCTTATTCGATCTCCTCGAATGGAACCGGGGCGATTTATGAAGGAGCAATTTATGAAAAAGCTGATTGGACTCTCACTACTGACTATTGGCCTGGCTTTTCCTTATTCTCTTTATGCACAGAGCGATGAGAGCGAGCCGCACGATCACGGTGATCATGTCGAGGATCGTCTAGATCAGAAAGGCGATCGTATAGAGGCGAGATTGGATCAAAAGGGAGACCGCATTGAGGAGCGCCTCGATAACAAGGGTGATCGTATCAATGAGCGCCTTGATCAGAGGTCTGAACAGGCGGCTGCCAATGGCAATGACAAGCTGGCCGAGCGACTGGACCGCAAAGGAGATCGCATCGATAACCGTCTCGACCAAAAAGGGGAACGTGTCAACGAAAGGCTGGATAACAAGGGCGCAAAAATTAATGATCGACTGGACAAAAAGGGAGAGCGTGTAGATCGCCGCATGGATCGGCGCGCTAAAACCCGCAAGCGTAAAGAGGGCTGACCTTGCGAACTGGTCATTCAGATAAAACCAAGAGTGCGAGTGGAGCCTTTTAGGTGGGCTCCATAAACCATAAAAAGAATCTGGAAGAGCATTCCGTGCGCAAGGACTTTAGCCGGCTTCTATGAATCAGTTCCTGGCCCAGGTGGAGAAACGGGCCTTTACCATGGCGAATTACGCCGTAGGCAATCGGGATGATGCGCTGGATATTGTGCAGGATTCCATGTTGGCGCTGGTCAGGAAATACAGCGGTCGCGATCGCAGCGAATGGCGACCGCTGTTTTTTACCATTCTCAATAATCGAATTACCGATTGGCATAGGCGCAACAATAAGTTATCCCGCTGGCAGTTGTTACGAGAAAAACTACCTGCAAATACCGATGAAACAGACCAAGCTCCGTTGGAGTGGGTCGATAGTTACAATCCCACCCCAGATAAGGCTCTGGTTAGTGAGCGCCTGCTGGAAGCTATCGACAGCGCTGTAACCAGGTTGCCTTTGCGCCAACAGCAGGCCTTCCTACTGCGTTGTGTCGAGGAGTTCGATGTTGCCGAAACTGCCCGCGCAATGTCATGCAGCCAGGGCAGCGTCAAGACCCATTTATCAAGAGCCATGCGCAGTTTGCGTACCCATCTAGAGGCCTATGAACTAGAGGCAATCCAATGAATCGACGGCAAGAAGATTTAGCGGCACAGAGTGGTGCATTACAGAGAGCCGCTCGGGATGCGGTTGCACGCCGGGATAGCAAAATCGATGCGGACACCCTGGTGCAGCTTGCCAGTGCCAGACAGCGCGCATTGGCACACAAGAAAACGTATCATCGAGACTGGACTGGCTGGGTCGGATTCACTGGCGCCTGTGCAACATTATTGTTATTGCTGCTCTGGCCGGCGCCCAATGAGCAGGCCACCAACGAGTTACTGAGCGCTTCTGATTGGCTTTTGTATGAAGAAATGGATGTTGAGATGGTTGAGGATATGGAGTTCTACCAGTGGTTGGCGGAAGAATTGAATGGTCACTCCTCTTAATGATGGGAGCGGTCTTTTCCTCAAGAGAAAAGCCGGTAGGGGTCTCTGTCTCATTCTGCTCTTTTGCGGCGCCCCGCTCCTGGCGGAAGAGCTGGAGCCTCTGGATGAGGACTTCCTGATGTTTGTCGGGGAATGGGCAGACGAGCAGGGAGATATACAGGCATCAGAAGCACTGGAGATGTTGTTACCCAAGCTGGAGAGTGAGGGGGTGACAGATCGGCAGGGTACTGAAGATCGTGAAACCCGGGAGGAGCTGCGCGATGAGTGACCGAAGGCATTTGCTGTGTGGCTGGTTGGCCGCGGTGTATCTGTCTCTCTTCGCGGGCGTTTCTTTGGCTCAAGAGTGGCAAAGCCTCAGTGACAGCGAGCGGCAGCTGCTGCACAACTTTGAGGATCGCTGGTCACAGCTGAGTGATGGTCGCCGCGAGCAGTTGTTGCGAGGTGCCAGGCGCTGGAGCGAAATGAACCCTGAGCAGCGCCAAGAAGCGCGGCAGCAGTATCAGCGCTGGCAGGATATGCCCCGGGAGAGGCGCGCTCAATTGCGGGATTCCTATCGCCGTTTTCTGGATTTGCCCGAGGAGGAGCGACAGCGTATCCGGGAGGCGCGTAAGCGCTTTCGACAGATGACGCCACAGCAGCGCAGGGAGCTGCGGGAAAAGTGGAATCAGGATAAGCGCGATAGGACCGACAAGGGGGAGAGGCGGAGCCGCCGGGAGGGCCGGAGTCATCGGGAAGGACAGCGCAGGGAGCGAAGAGAGCATCGGCGGAGGCGTGAAAGCGAAGATCGGGCCTGATATTTTTCGCCAGCTCAGGTGTAATTCAGCGTCTATTCAGATCGATTTGACTAATCTGGCCCCCGTTGATGAATAACGGGAGATCGATTGTGCAACTCTTCAAGCAGTTTATCGCCGGCGCGGCAGTCGCCGCGCTGGTGGCCTTGAGTGCTACCGCCAAAGCGGGCCCTCGGGGCTACTCAGACCCCTATGGTGCGGACAGCTACGATTTTGCCCGTGTCACCGAGGTTACCCCCGTCTACACCGATGTCGAGGTGCGGACCCCACGTACCTACTGTCGGGATGAGCAGGTAGCTTACCGCGAGCCGGCCTCCCCGGCGGGCACCCTGGTCGGTGGGCTGATCGGCGCCGCTGTTGGTAACAGTCTGGGACGTGGTGGTCACCGCGGTCGTTATCATCACCACCATGGCGGCCAGCGGGCCGGGGCCACTGTCGCGGGGGCTCTGGTAGGTGCCTTGGTTGGCAACCAGATCAGTCGTTCCAACGCTCCGACCTATTACGCCACGGAATCCCGTTGCCAGGTTGTCGACGAGTTCAGCTCACAGCGGGAATTAGTCGGATACGATGTGCGCTATCGGTATAATGGTCAGGTTTATCTGACTCGTACAGATTACCATCCGGGCGATAGAATCCGGGTTCGTGTCGCAGTCTCGCCGGCGCCATAAGTCGGCGGGAGGCGGTCGAAGATAGTTGAAGGTGGAAAACCAGGACATCCACAGGAGCCGCACCGTGAAATCGAGCCGCACTTTTAAACGGCATTTTCTTCTCCTAATCGCTCTGCTTCCGAGCCTTTGTGCCGCCTCATGGCAGGGAGGGCCGGCGCCGCAGAGGGAAAACTACCGGCATGAATTCCGCTGGGCGCAGGACTCGGGTATTTCCCGGGAGAAGGCCGCTTCGCTGGTGAAGCGGCGCTACGGCGGCAAAATATTGTCGGTCTCTGAAACCCGTAAGCAGGGCCAGGTGGTCTACCGGGTGAAGGGGCTTTCCGATAAAAGTCAGGTCTATGTAGTTTTTGTGGACAAAAAGAGCGGCAGGATCTCCCGTTAATTCCCCGCTACCACAGACACGCAGTACAAGGGAAAGAATATGCGCGCACTATTAGTCGAAGATGAAGTTTTACTGCGTCAGCAGCTGGCGGAGTCACTGCGCAGTGCAGGCTATACCGTCGATGAGGCGCCGGATGGAGAGGAAGCGCTCTATTTGGGGCGTGAATACCCTTACGATATTGCGGTTATGGATCTGGGGTTGCCAAAAATAGATGGTATCCAGGTGATTCAGACCCTGCGCGGCGAAGACAAGCACTTTCCCATCCTGATTCTCACCGCCCGCGGCCACTGGCAGGAGCGCGTGGCCGGATTGGAGGCCGGTGGAGACGACTACCTGGTAAAACCTTTTCACACCGAGGAATTGCTGGCGCGCCTGAATGCGTTGGTGCGTCGCTCCGCCGGGTTCTCTTCCCCTACGATCAAAGCGGGCCCGATACTATTGGATACAAGTTCCCAGCGGGTCACCGTCAACGATACCGAGCTGGAGCTGACTTCCTTCGAGTACAAGGTGCTCGAATACCTGATGCTGCACCCCGATGAGGTGGTCTCCAAAACCACTCTAACCGAACATATCTATGAGCAGGACTGCGATCGCGACAGCAATGTAATAGAAGTATTTATTGGTCGTCTGCGTAAGAAGTTTGATGCGGCGGCTCAGCTAAAGCCCATTGAAACCTTGCGCGGCCGGGGTTATCGCTTTATCGCTCCCCGCTAATTTCAACTGTAATGCACCTGTTTTCCTTCTGGCTGAACTCCCTTAAAGGCCGCTTGGCACTGGTAACCAGTCTGGTGCTGGTGGCTTTTATGCTGCTGATTTCCGGGGTGTTGGAGCACGCTTACCGCACTTCTCTGAACGAGGCCAAACAGCGCGAGCTGCAGTTGTATATCTATACCTTGTTGGCGCTGGCAGAACCGGAGGGTGAAAGCCTGGCGTTGCCCCCTGAACTGCCCGAGCAGCGCTTTAATCAGCCGGACTCGGGTCTGATTGGCGCGGTTTTGGATGGGGAGGGCCGGGTTATCTGGCGCTCTGAATCGGCCCTGGCAATGCCTGAAATGGAGTTTTCCCCTCTACCGCAAGGGCAACAGTCCTATATGCGGATCTCCCTCCCCGGTGGCGATGCCAACTACAGTAGCTTTCGCCAGGGTGTGGCCTGGGGGCTCGATAACGAGAACCCTTTTACCTTTGTGGTAATGGAAGATGCGGCACCGCTGCAGGCTCAAGTAGGACAGTTTCGCTCAACCATCTGGAATTGGCTTGGCGTAGCGGCGCTGTTACTGATTCTGGCCCAGTGGCTGGTGTTGCGCTGGGGCTTTGCACCTCTGCGCGCACTGGCACAGGCCCTGCGGGATATGCAGCAGGGTGGCAGCGATCACCTGGAGGGGAATTTCCCGCTGGAATTGCGTCCGCTCACCGATAACCTGAACCTGCTGATCGAAAATGAGCGGCGCCAGCGCGAGAAGACCCGCCACACCTTGGCGGATCTGGCCCACAGCTTGAAAACGCCATTGGCGGTGCTCAAGGGGTTGAGCCTGGAGAAGGACCCAGGGGCCGCTGGTAAAACTCTGACCGATCAGGTCCAGCGTATGGACAGCATTATCAGCTACCAATTACAGCGCGCGGTTGCCAGTTCACCCAAGTCTATCTTGAGAGGCATACCGGTGGCGCCACTCCTTGAAAAAATCCTGGATGCCCTGGAGAAGGTCTATCGCAGCAAGCCCTGTGAAGTTCACAGAGATTGCAACGAGGATGCCCTGTTCTATGGAGATGAGGGAGATCTCATGGAGCTGCTCGGCAATCTACTCGACAATGCCTATAAATACGGTGCTGGCCAGGTGCATGTCACTATTGAGAATCCCGAGGAGGGACGCAAGCTCTCAATTCGTGTTGCCGATAATGGGCCCGGTCTAGACAGGGATAAATGGCGCGAAGTCACCCAGCGCGGTGTGCGTGCCGATCAGCAACAGCCAGGTCAGGGTATTGGCCTGGCTGTTGTGGTGGATATTGTCGAGAGCTACCAGGGGCAAATCAGCGCTGAATCTCTTCCCGAAGGGGGCACGGAAATTACCGTGTTGCTGTAATTTCCATTGGCTCTCCTGATTTCTACTGGCTAGAACCAGTCTTCTTGCATATCGAACGGTAGATTGTTGCCATTTTGCAGCAGGGCGATCTGCGGCTGGACATTGGGCAGTTCCCATTCGAAATAAAAACGGGCGGTGTGTAACTTGCCACGGTAGAAATTGGCATCTTCCGTGCTGGCAGATCCCTCCAGGGCATTCGTCGCAACAATCGCCTGGCGCAGCCAGATCCAGGCCACCAGGATGCAGCCGAAAACATCCAGGTAGAGCGTGGCATTACTGAGGCCTCGATCGACGTCCTCCTGCAACTGTGCAAACAGTGCCATACCGGTTTCGTCAAGTTTTTGCAGGGATTCCTCCAGGGCATCGGCCATGCTAACCAGACTCTCCTTATCACGAGCCTCCTTAACGGTATTGCGAATCTCTGTCTGCATCAGCTGGTAGGCCTGGAAATTTTTGCCGGGCACTTTACGCGCGAGTAGGTCGAGGGCGTGGATACCCTCGGTGCCCTCATGGATGGCATTCAGGCGGTTATCTCGGTACAGCTGCTCCAGGGGAAATTCACGAATATAACCGGCACCACCCAGCACCTGGATAGCCAGTTCATTGGCTTTCAGGCAGTATTTTGAGGGCCAGGATTTCACTACTGGGGTGATCAGGTCCAGCAGGGTGGCTGCGAACTGCCGTTGCTCCTCTGTGTGTGCACTGTGTTGGTCTTCGTAGAGGGAAGTGGCATACATACTTAAACCCAGGCCGCCCTCGGCATAGGCTTTTTGCATCAGCAGCATCCGGCGTATATCGGCGTGCTGGATAATGGGTATCTGCTTGGAATTGGCGTCGTGCTTGGAGGGTAGGCGTCCCTGAGGACGCTCTTTGGCGTACTGCAGAGAGTGGATATAACCCTGGTAGCCCAGCACCGAGGCGCCGGCGCCGACACTGATTCGAGCCTCATTCATCATCTGGAACATATATTTGAGCCCCTGGTGTGGCTCGCCAATCAGGTAGCCCACCGCACCCTGATTTTCACCGAAGCTCAGTACCGTAGAGGTCGTGTTGCGAAACCCCATTTTATGCAGCAATCCGGCCAGCCTGACATCGTTGTGCTCGGTAACTTGGCCATTTTCGTCGAGGAGGAGTTTAGGGACTAAAAATAAGGATATTCCTTTGACTCCGGCGGGGGCGCCTTTGATTTTTGCCAATACCAAGTGAACGATATTTTCGGTCAGCGACTGATCTCCGCCGGAGATATACATCTTCTGCCCACGAATGCGATAGCTGCCGTCATCAGCAGGCTCGGCACTGGTGCGGATATCGGCGAGGGCTGAACCTTGGTCTGGCTCGGTCAACGCCATGGTGCCGGCAAAGCGACCATCCAGCATTTGCGGTAAAAATTGTGCCTTGAGGCTGTCACTGGCAAAAGAACGCAACAGGTTGGCGGCAGCGATAGTCAAAAATGGGTAGCAGGCACTGGCAATATTGGCGGCACTCATATAGCCGAGTGCGGTGCGCATTATGGTTTTGGGCAACTGCATGCCGCCCTCTTCAAAGTCACAGTGACCCGCGAGAAAACCAGCCTCTGCGAAGGCATCCCAGGATTGCTTGGTTTCTGCAATCATCTGTATTTTTTCGCCATCGAAACTGGGTTCATTGGCATCGCCTTTGGCATTGTGATTGGCGAAAAATTTTTCAGCAATAGTGCGTGCGGTTTTCAGGGTTGCATCAAAAATCTCTCGGGAGTGTTCCTTATAGCGTGGACGCTGCAGCAGTTCTTCGGTATTGAGAAATTCATAGAGATAAAATTCAGTATTGCGTTCGTTGAGCAATGGAGAAGACATGCCTACCTCATTATTTTTATTGAGTTACAAAATTTATTATCCCGGCAATGAAAAATCCAGACCAATCACATTGTTATGGGTGGATGATTGGTACAAGTTCTTATTAAGTAAATTTATGGGATCGTGCTCGCCACTGGATTAATAAGGTAGTAAAAGCTTAGGCTCTAAATCGGGCAATGACTTTTTGTGTGAATGTACTTGGCGATATGGTGGGAGAGGTATCAATTGGGTGCGGAGACATTCGCTATCAATCCCGCCAAGTGTGCAATTGACGATGAACTTGGCACCTAATCAGCGACGCTTTGGTAAGCTGACGTCGGTCCCTTGGTGGGGCGTGGGACTACTTTTTGCCAGAGGTCGCGGGCAAGCTCTGCGGGATCTCTTTTACAACCTTCGGCTATCCAGGCGGCCACGGCCTGCGCCACGTCCGGCCATTGGATTCGTTTCGGCACAGGCAGCTCTTTGAGCCAGGAATGAATGTTTTTAGCGTTGATAGAGCTGACGATCCTCGCCAGCTTTAGCTGCTCTAGCGCTTTGGCATTGGCTTCCTGCTCGAACTGATAGGCTAGGGGCCGGCTCAGTATGGGCTTGCCCTGAGCTAGGGTCTCAGCCAGTAATTCAAAGCCACTATTACAGATTACCGCCTGGGCATTGACCAGGTCCCGCTGGAATCCTTCCGTTGAAGGTGCTTTTATCTGAATATTGTCTGCGGTGGGCAGGTTTACCGGAACACCGTAAACAATAAACTGCCGTTGTACCTTCGACAATTCCTCCAACATGGGAATAGGGTGCTCAAACGGTAAGTAGACAAGGACATAATCATTCGCGCAGTTATCTGGTTTTGGTTGTACGGGGACTATGGGCGGCAGTATGGGGTTGCCAAAGTGATGCCAGTGCAGCCCCAGGCTTTTTTCTGTGGGCGCAAATGTGCGCAGAACTGTGTGAAAAAGCCAGTTAAATCTGGGCATTGGGATCGAATATAAAAAAGCGTACTGGTGGCCAATACCCAGACTGGGCTTCTTGCGGATTTTGGCCGCCCAAGCGGTGACTGGTTCGTAGTCGCTGATAATCAGGTCGAAGTCGTTAACTGGTAGTTCTCGGATATCCTGGATTAACCGACGCAATTTTACCTGCGCGATAGTGGCGAAGCTCCTGAGGCGCCCCTCGCTGTGGACAATGGTCATTCCCTCGCGCCACCAATAGTCGCCAAATAACTCCATCTCAAACAGGTTTTCCTTTGGACGCCCGGAAAACAACCATTGAATCTCAAGTTGTGGGTATTGGTTTAATGCTTTGGCCAGTGTGCGTGATCGGGCGATATGTCCATTGCCGGTTGCCTGCACACCATAAAGAATTTTCATAAAAGGGTGGCGCTCGTCGCCAGTGCCACACAAGTACCGAGCATGGCGCCTGCAAAAACATCCGAAGGAAAGTGTACACCCAGGCTCACGCGGGCAGCGCCCACTCCCGTAGCCCAGATGTATCCAAGTCCCCATAAGGGGCTCACCTGCTGGGTCATAAATGTAATAAAAAGGAAGGCCGCGGAAGTATGTCCCGAGGGTAGGCTGAAGCGGTCATGGGCGATAATGATCGGCTGCATACCGGGTATGGCTTGGGGTGGACGTCTGCGCCGCGTCGTATTTTTAATGGCCCAATAGAGAGAGCGCTCCACCGCCACTCCAGAGCAGGCGGCAATAAAAAGCTGAGTGGCTGCATTGGAAATAATATAACTGATGAGTACGGCGACAGTGAGCCAGCCATCCCCGGATCTGGATAGCCACAAGTATCGTCTGCGTGAAGTGGGACGTGACGCCCGCTCCGTGAGATACAGGACCAGGGACACATCGATACTCTTCAGGTTCATGGATAAGTCTCGCATGCGGCCAACTTAAGAATTGATTATTGCACGGAGTTGACCAAATGATGTCGCAATAATGAAATCTCAAAATAGATAATAATTACGTCGTTCAGCTGCTTGTTTTTAGTTTTGGCAGAAAAATGATCTTGTTGGGGTTTGCAAGATGGGACGGGGCAGGATTGGTTGAAGTGGCAGTTGAAGGCAAAGTGTGAGATTGCGCAAGAAGCGACCGCTCTTAGCTCCTTGCCTCAAAGAAAGCCGCAGAAAATAGCAGCTTTCACTAATAAAATTTTTTAGAAATAGAAGGTGTCGAAATAGAAGATATCTGTGACAGAGGTTAGGCGATCTTAATTTCGATCTCCTCGGAACCAGGCAATTTTTCTATCAGCTCATGGCCACAGAGTTTTGAGGGGGTGAAATATCCACCCTCACCCCGATACTCGAGCAGATATTGCATGATTGCCAGAGAGCCGGACACGGTGACATCGTAGCCATTGGCAGTCGTGACCCGGCCCACTTTGCGCTCTCCGCGGCGGTCATTGCGTACCTCCCCCCAGACCCAGGTCTTTTGGCCTGCCCGACGCTCTTCACTGGGCCCTTGAATAGACTTGCTGACTTTTCCTTTCAACCAGCTCTGTACCCAGTTGGTGCGCAGTAGCCAACGAAATCCATTCAGGCGTTTTAACCTTTTTGCCCTTGTGGGGCTCATGGGAATATACGCTTCGATGTTCTGGATGCCAGTTGAATGGTAGGCCGTGGAAATATCCCCCCAGGGGATCGCGACAGCAAATTTTTCGCCCCGGCCAAAATCTATGTGGCGGGTTAGTTGCCCATGGCCAATGGTTTCAATATTGCCATTGCGCCGAATGGCTCCCCCCATTCCCAGGCTTTCGATAGAAGTCTTGGCCGTGCCGGGGCTCAAGCTCGATTCGGAGTCAAACCCCAGTGCTAAGTGTGTGGCCGAAGGCATGGCTTTGTGCAGTGCGGCTGCCAGGCAGTCGGTGGGAATAACATCGAAGCCAGCTCCTGGGCAGAGTACTACCCCGGCGGCTTTTGCTTCAGCATCCAACTTGTAGGCAGCCTCATAGACGGAAATTTCGCCGGTGATGTCTTGATAGTGGGTGCGGCTGTTAAGGCAGGCCCTCATCATGGGTGCGGCGGTTGCGGAGAATGGGCCGGCACAGTGAATGACCAAGTAGACGTCTCGTAAGCTGCGCTCCAGCACTTCCGTGTTTTCCAGGTTGATGGCCATAGCCGGGAGATCCAGGGCATCTGCCAGCGGCTGTAATTTTTGCGCATTGCGGCCGGCTAGGATGGGACGAAAACCCTGCGCTACAGCCTGACGGGCAATCAATTCGCCCGTGTAGCCGTAGGCGCCATAGATCATAATATTTTTGTTGTTCACCGGTGGTCCTTGTGGGTTCTAAAGCAGATTGACCGAGAGGGCCGTGCCTGTTTATCAGGCGTCATATTGTATTAACTTGCATTTGTTTCGGTCTGGTGGGGAAAGGTTATCCCCGAGAGGTGAAATGGCGCAAGATAGGGTTTTATGGTTGGTAGGGATTGTTATTTAGGCTTCTTTTTATGACCTATGACCTATGACCTATGGCGCCTTTCTAGGGCTCCTTTTTTATGTAGCTGTTATCCATCATTTCGAAGGCTTTTTCTAGCTGGAAGCGGCGAAAGGTCTTCCCATTCTCGGAGAGCGTTTCGTTGAACATGTTGTATGGTCTAGCCGAAACAATACAGTTTCCATAGAGAGCGCGATAAATCACCAATAGCTCTTCTGTCTCGCTGTGAATGGCTGTGTACAGGACTTCGTAAAGATTCCCTTTGTAGTGGCGGTAAAGGCCGGGCTTCATCAATAAATACCAAGTTAACTCAAATGGTGAGGTGACAGCTGCAGCTGCTCGATACGACGGCCATGGAGAACTGCCACACCGGAATAGCGGTGCTCTCCAGTGGAGGTGAATTCAAATTCATAGCTGCGTTGCAGGCTGATGTGGCCCCGCCGGTCCCGCTTCAAGCGAGTGCGTGCCAACACCACGGTATCGTCGAGAAGCTGTACGCCCAATTGTTTACAGTGATTGGCTGCCGCGCGTCTCACTTGCTCTTTTGCCGCCATATTGGCCCAGATATACCAAGCCACAGCAGCCAATAACAGGAACCAGAGAAGATCGTCAGGTGAGTAGTACATTGTTCTACAGTTGCTATGATCGCGAAGCGCAAGAATAACACCGAAGGAGCAGCGATGTCTGGCACCATAATGATCACCGGCTGTAATCGTGGCATTGGACTTGAACTGACCACACAGTTTGCCCGAGATGGATGGAATGTGTTGGCCTGTTGCAGGAATCTAGAGAAGGCCACCGAGCTCAAATCACTGCAAGCTAAATACCCCCAAATACAGCCCATTGAGCTGGATGTCACCGACTACGAGCAAATGATTTCTCTTGGTAAGGCCTTGGAAGGAGAGCCTATCGATATCCTGTTCAACAATGCGGGATATTACGGCCCAAAAGGCATGGCATTTGGCAAAGTGGACCGCAACGAGTGGCGCAGGGTGCTGGAGTCCAACACGATCGCGCCCTATATGATGGCGGAGACCTTTTGCGATAACGTGGCGGCCAGCGATCATAAATTGATCGTCATGATGAGCAGCAAGGTGGGCAGTATCGCCGACAATCGCTCGGGTGGTGGCTATGTCTATCGAAGTTCCAAAACAGCCCTCAATCAAGTTGTAAAAAGCCTGTCAATTGATCTTCAAGACCGGGGAATCACCGTGATTGCCCTGCATCCGGGTTGGGTTAAAACCGCAATGGGCGGTCCTGGTGCTCTGATTTCAGCGGAGCAAAGTGTCACGGCCCTGAGGGAAATCCTCCTTCATGCGGGTCAGGACAAGAGTGGCCGGTTTTATAATTACGATGGCAGTGAAATCCCCTGGTAGCCCCTCTTTACCTCAGCCAACCGCTGCTGATGACACATCGATGAATAACTGCGCTCTAGGCGCAGATATCCCTGAATTCGCTCGCCTGCAGCATGCTTTGCAAGATTGGGCAAGGATGCGGAAGAAGTCTGCTACCCCGTGATTTAACAGACGCGAGAAAATGCGCTTATTGGAGGGGTGACCATAGCTCCTAACCCTTTTAGTAAGTCACCTTTCGCGTGGCGCAAAAGCAATTAGGCAAGGAACTGCCGGTTCCCAGTGAGTGCAATCGAGAGAGTATGAAATCAATGAGCAGCGTAACTGAAAGCCTCAGGAACAGTAATGGGCCATCTCAGGAGTGTCTTTTTACTGGTTTGCGTATTTTGCTGAGCGGCTCCCTAGCGATTATTGCGGCCAACCTTACTGGTGTACCCACCTGGGTGGCGGCTTTGGGCTCTGTTACCTATTTTGCCCGAGGCGGTAACCTACGTGCCGGCAGCTATAACCTGGCTTGTGCGGTTACAGGGCTGGGGCTCGGTTTGGTAGCCACTGTGGCAACGACAGGCTGGCAATTAGAGCAGTCCTGGTTGGCTCTTCCAATGGCCTTATTACTGGCGGCTATAGGAGCTTGGGCGATGGGGCTGGTCACCGGAGTTGGCAACATTATCAGCTACGCAGTGGGTATCTTAATTGCCTTTACAGCTGAGCTGCCAGCCTCTCTCGACAGTTATTTCCTGCTGATTACAGCTACTGCACTCGGTGCCATGGTCGCGGGCTTGGTCGATTATTTCTGGCCAGGTAGGCTTTTTATCTCCGGCTCGACAGCCAGTGAATAGTTGGTTATAGCTCGCGAATGTTTTAGGACTCAGACTCCATTTTAAAAGTTTGTAAAAGAGATTCCTCAGAGGTAACGGTGATGTTCAAGTGCATTCTATTTACAGGGGCTTTTGCTTTTATAACTGCACTGGCGTTTACCGGTCCTGAGGTCTCTGTAGCAGAAGTAGATTCAGAATTGGAATACCTTTTGTATTAGGACTAATTGATCTCTCAATGGTTTATCTGGTTAATCGGTAATAGCCTTAAGAATGCACATGGGGGTGCTACATGGAAGCGACATATTGGCATGATAAGTGGAAGAAAAATGATATAGGCTTCCATGAGGCCTCTGGAAACTCTTTGCTGTCTGAATTTTTTTCACAGCTTTGCCTGTCCAAAGGGGATAGAGTTTTTATTCCTCTCTGTGGAAAAACCCGTGATATCGGTTGGTTACTTTCCGAGGGCTATCGTGTTGCCGGGGCTGAATTGAGTGAAATGGCGGTACAACAGCTTTTTGAGGAAATGGAACTCACCCCCGAAATCGATCAGCTTGACAGCATCAAACACTACAAGGCAAAAAATATTGATATTTTTGTCGGGGATATTTTTGATCTGAGTGAGGAAATACTGCAGGAAGTCGACGGCATTTATGATCGTGCTGCCCTGGTGGCGTTGCCGCAAGATATTCGCCCTGGATATACCCAGCACCTTATGGCCATTACAAAAGTGGCCCCTCAGTTATTAATTTCCTTTGAGTATGAACAGTCTGAGTTAGCCGGTCCTCCTTTTTCTATCAGTTCCCAGGAAATTTTTGATCGCTATGATGAGGAATATCACGTGAAGATGTTGGCCTCCAGGGATGTACCCGGCGGCTTAAAAGGCCTCGTGCCTGCAAGAGAAGTGGCTTGGCTGCTCAGTAAACGCTAGCGACCCACAGCCTGGCAAAACCTTAGTGATTGATTAGTCGAGTAATATTGGTAATTCCAGGGCCCCGGCAATGAGAGCTTCTTTTTTTTGCTTGGGCCATTTCTTGATGGCGATTTCCAATTTTAGCGCCGAGGACTTGTCTCGAGTTTTTACCTGGTATTCGAGTGTGAGAGGTCCTTTGCCGCGAAGGGCCTTGGCTGCTTTGGTACCGCCGTTACTGTGCTCGGTAAAGCGCCGTTGAATATCTTTCGTGATTCCCGTGTAAAGCGTACCACTGGAGGTGCGAATTAAATAAACAAACCAGGATTCCATCAAAAATATTGCCCGCTTAGAGGGATTTCCCTCGGTTCGTTTTTAGTTTATACACTTTTTGTTAAAACCACTGTCTAGTCTAAAAGAGACTCTGCTGCTCACCGGCTAGAGGCGGTGGCTTGAACTGGTTGTTGTCTAGTGATAGGCGCCGGTGATTTAACCCCAATTTCCTGATGGCGACAATAAACCGTTGGCGGAGTAATTGGGCGAAAACTCCTGTACCCGTTCGGCGCTGGGAAAAGTCACTTTGGTAATCCCGCCCGCCGCGGCTTTGTTGTACCAGGCTCATCACATGGTCGGCTCTTTGTGGGTAATGTAGCGCTAACCACTCGCGGAAAAGTGGTGCCACTTCATGGGGGAGTCGCAGGAGGATATAGGCTGCCCTCTCGGCACCTGAGTCCCGCCCAGCTTTTAAAATCGCTTCCAGTTCATAGTCGTTGAGTGCCGGAATCATTGGAGCGGCAAGTACGGCAGTTGGTATCCCAGCCTTGCTCAATTGTTCAATTGTGCGCAGGCGGGCAGAAGGTCCCGCGGTACGTGGCTCCAGTTTCCTTTTGAGATCCCTATCCAAGGTGGTCACACTAATTGCCACCTGGGCGAGGTTGTCCTGTGCCATTTCCGCCAGGATGGGGAGGTCCCGTAAAATCAGCTGGCTCTTAGTGACAATGGTGACCGGTTGTCGAAACTGCTGCATAACTTCAAGCAGTGCCTGGGTTATACCCTTTTCCTTCTCCAGTGGTTGATAGGGGTCGGTATTTGCGCCCAGGGCTATGGGGCTGCATACATAGCTGGGCTTGCGTAGTGTCTGTTCCAACAATCTGGACGCGTTCGCCTTAAAAAAGATCTTGCTTTCGAAGTCGAGCCCAGGGGAAAGATCCATATAGGCGTGAGCTGGTCTCGCGTAGCAATAGACACAGCCATGCTCACAGCCACGGTAAGGATTGATAGACTGGGTAAAGGGGATATCAGGTGACTGATTGGTGGCGATAATCGACTTGGCCTTCTCTTCAATGGCGGTAGTCAGCAGTCGCTCAAGGGGCTCAGCCTCTGTTTGCCAACCATCGCTCTCCCGCGAACTGGAGTACTCGGCAAAACGACCAGTGATATTACTGGCGGCCCCGCGCCCTTTATGAAAGGGCTGTGGCTTGTCTGGTTCTATTTTTTTCATTGGAACTAATGGGCTGTATGTTTGTACAGTTTACGATTGCGATTTGGTACAAAGCAATGCCCAATCATATTTTGTGATTATCTATCAGCGGCTACTCAGTCATTATTTTTAAGGAAGATATCGACGAATGGCGCAGGTCAAACCTTTCAGTATTGATATACAGGAATCGCAATTGGCAGATATGCATCGGCGGATGAGGGAAGCCCGCTGGCCTGAGGCGCAAACCGTAGATGGTTGGGGCCAAGGTGTCCCTCTGGATTACCTCAGAGATTTCTGCGACTACTGGTTAAATGAGTATGACTGGTTTGCCACCCAGCAGAGGCTGAATCAATATGACCAGTTCACCACGACTATTCACGATTTAGATATTCATTTCATCCATGTAAAGAGCAGCCATAGCTGTGCCACGCCAATTGTGATCACCCATGGTTGGCCCAGCTCCTTTGTTGAATTCCTTAAAGTAATAGGGCCTCTGACGGAGCCAACCCAATTTGCTGGAAATGCCGAGGATGCCTTCCATGTGGTATGCCCATCTCTGCCCGGTTTCGCCTTCTCCGGTAAGCCGGCGAAAACGGGATGGGGAGTGCCCAGAATTGCCACAGCCTGGGATACGTTGATGAATCGACTGGGATATCAGTCCTACTTGGCCCAGGGAGGAGATTGGGGGCGGTCGGTGACTACTGAGATTGGCATTCAGAACCGGGGCGCCTGCAAAGCTATACATATCAACAATCCCAAAGAGGAGCCAACCGCTGAGGCCCTGATACAGCCCAGTGAGGAGGAGAAAGAGGCTCTGGCCGGAATACGATTTTTCAATCGGTGGGATTCAGGTTTTGCCAAGGAGCAGAGTACTCGCCCTCAAACATTGGCATATAGCCTTGCGGATTCGCCTATAGGTCAGGCTGCCTGGATATTGGAGAAATTCCATCTGTGGACCGATTGCCAGGGCACTTTGGAGAGCATTTTTACCAGAAATGAATTGTTGGACAATATCATGCTCTATTGGCTAACAAATACAGCGGCTTCGTCTTCTCGATTATACTGGGAAAGCTTCGATATCCCCTACGGTCCTGATCAGAATAAGGTAGTGCAATTGCCAACCGGGGTCAGTATTTACCCGGGAGAGATAGTGAGAATTCCCCGCTCATGGGCTGAAGGTCGTTATAACAATATTTGCTATTGGAATCACTTGAAGCGGGGAGGGCACTTTTCCGCTTTTGAACAGCCAGATCTCTACGTCGAGGAAATTAGAGCTTGGAAGAGAAGCCTATTATAGGGCTCAAAAGCCCTTTCTCACCTTCTCAAAGAACCTAATAATCCCCTAGTGAGATATCTCCTTTAAAGTCCTCATTTGCAACCTCCTTGATAATAGCTTGACCCGCAAGAGTGCTCTCTCCATTAGAGGTCAGCGTTGGGCTTCCATAAAGTTCCCACCCATTGTTAAGCGCCCCGGTAACACGTAAACAGAAATTGGAATCATCTGGTCCGGTAAGCAATCGGTAAAGTTTCATAGGTAATACTCTTTAGAGAGATTGCTTGCATCCGAAAATATTTAAACAAGCAGAGTCTTTTAGCTAGGAAATCCTTGGTTCAGACTATTGGATGGCTACTGGGAATACTTTGAGTTTTAGTTGAAGGGTTGTATTTGGCGGGCATGGTTAACCCTGGTCGCTCATCATCCCAGATCATATTGACTATTTTCCATCCGTGGCCATCGTTGTAGAGTTGAATGCTGTTGATCCCTCGCTTGATAAACTGAGTTTTTTCACTATCTCTCCAGGCTTCATAGGTACTGAAAGCGTGGGCAATGTTGCCAAATGACTCGATAATATTGTGAGTTTCTACCTCATAAAAAGCTGCGTTTCCAACTAACCGCTGAAAGTTTTCAGGGTAATCCTGAATACTTAAAACCAGTGCCTGGGGATTGCCTTGACTGTCTATAGAGGTACGAATCACTTTGGCGTAGGGCGCAAATAGTTCCTGCTGTCTTTTCCAGTCACGAGTAAACCCCTCGGGACCAGAGATAACTTGGTACAGCTGTGTAAGAATTGCTTGTATTTCACTATTTGCCATTACTTTAAACGCCTTTTAATTAGCCTGTATGAATCGATATTGCCGATTAGCCTAGGTATTAGCTTTCACTAGCAAAGCATCGTGTATTATCTTTAGGTTCTGAGGGAAGCCATGATAGGATTTTCCAGCCTTTTGAAGTGTCTGCCAATGTATAAGTGCTGAACTGGTGATCCAAAAGCAGTCCTTCTGAGGTGTAGCGTTTAAGTAGTATCGTAGTAACTGACATGCTCCTACTCTGAAAATGTGTCTCAAAACTAACAATTTCTGAATTCATATAGCCTTTCTTTGCCAGGGCATCGTGTATCTCAGAGAGTACTTTCTCCACTTGCTCAGAATCTTTTGGGGTGAGGATATGAGGGCCAAAAATAAAATGGGGAGATTCTGTGAAGAATCGAGAGGCTGTTCCTTTTATGTTATTCGAAGAGAATTCTTTAATGAATCCTGTAATATGCTCTTCTGTCGAGGTTTTAGCATAGACATGAAAGTTGGTACATATCAACAAAGTTGCCAGTAAAATGAATTTTTTCAACTTGAAACCCTTATTGTGAATTGCCCGGAGTCATTTTTAGAGCCGATAATGGCTTAAAGCTGACCGATTGTGATTTTTTGATATACAGCCTCAATGGCTACTCACTTTGAAATAATAATTTAATTACTACTGTGGAGTAAACATGTCCTTGTTCTTGGCTATGTTTGGATTTTCATTGACCATGTCGATTACACCGGGCCCCGTCAATATGGTGATCGTTTCATCTGGAGTGCAACATGGTTTCGCTCGCACCATCCCATTTGTGTCGGGAGCAACAATCGGTTTTACACTACTACTTGCCGCAATTGGTTTTGGGTTTTACCAAATACTGGAGAGCTATCCACAGCTATTACACTACCTAGCCATAGCTGGATCGCTATACGTAATCTATATGGGGTATAAAATTGCCAGTGCCCCTGCTGAGGAAATAGCGATTGATGAAAGATCTCTGCCGCGTTTTCATGAAGGTTTTCTTCTGCAATGGCTAAATCCAAAAGCATGGATTGCTTGTGTATCCGGTGTTGCTTTGTTTTCCAGTCCTCACAGTCAGTTAAGCCTGGTTTACTTTGTGTTTGTTTACTTTTGGGTTTGTTATGCGTCGCTGACTCTATGGGCTTTTGCTGGAGATAAAATTCGTCATCTGCTGGGCGGAACCTCTAGAATAAAGCGGTTTAATCTGGTCATGGGCGGGCTGTTAATTTTATGTGCGGTATATTTACTGTATTCACATTTCTTACCTGGCCAGCAAGCCCTCTGACTGATTCAGTCTGGATATCCCCCTTTTGTTCGCGGAGCCCCTTTTGTTCGCTTAGATAGATATGAAGGATCACGTCCCCAATTTTTTGGTGACTTCTGTCGAAACAGAAAGGGGGGGGTGACAACTGTCAAGAGTTGCGCCGTGTATCACCATGCTTATTGTTTATTATTTTATTGGTCGCTTCGGTTAGAAGGTCCGTTATTTGATCGGTTGCAAGATAGGTTGTATAGGCTATTTTTTGATAATGTTCATATCTTGCTAGACAAATAAGTTTTTATAATCTACAGCTATTGCTGATCTCCTACACCGCCGTGTAAATCCTCCTCGTTTCCTATACTAATCGGGTATCTATTTGTCATTACTAATTAGGGTTGTGGGAACCAAAATATGTTCGAAATTTACTACTGGGTACGGAGAAGGGATAGCTGGTGACAATGACTGATTGGTCGACAGGTGTCATCCAGGTAGCCAGTTATATTGGTGTCTGTGGGCTTCCATATAGAGATGCCTTTCAGCCAGTCCTCTCTTGCCAACAACTATTGCACCCCCTAGCAGATTGTGCACAAACCACCACCCTTTTTAGTGAGCGCTCTAATTGTGAAGTAGTCTCGAAGCTGGTTTCATTATTTGATCAAGTCATACTTTTTTGAGAGTTATGCTGAAAGAAAGGCTATTGAAATGAAAATATCTTTAGCTCAATGGATTCAAATTTTTAGGGGGTAGTAATACCCGGGCGACAGGCTGGGAGTATTTGAGTGAACGAGGTAGTCACTATTGTAGGGCAGGCGCTCTTCCTGGCGGTAGTAGCTGTGGTGGGGTTGGGTTTTTCTAGAATTCTAAAAATTGACAACACTTTGGGTTGTCTCTTGGCAGGTGTTCTGGCGGCCTTTTTATTGCCGGTGATTGATTATGATACTGGGCTAAGGGCAACCAGTTTAAGGGAGTTGGTTTTCTTTGTAATTCTTCCAGTCTTAATTTTTGAATCTGCTTGGCAGTTGGAACCAAGGGTCTTAAAGCGTTGGATTGGTCCGATTCTATTATTCTCAACTTTGGGTTTGATCATTTGTGCTTTCTTGATTGCTGCAATTACTTACTATGGTATTGGTCACCCAGAGGGCTTTCCCTGGATAGCAGCACTGTTGACCGGTTCAATTTTGGCAGCGACTGACCCAATATCGGTAGTGAACAAACTTCGTCAGGAAAAAACAGGGGAAGACTTGCTTGCTCTTGTTGAGGGGGAAAGCTTATTTAATGATGCGGCGGCGGTGGTGCTCTACTCCTTAGTACTGGGCCTGGCCACCTATTCCATTGTGCAATCCACTAGTGCTGGAGCTGAAGCTCCATCATTAAGTGTTGGTTCAGTCACCTTATATTTCTGCATGATATTCTTTGGCGGAATTATTGTAGGTTTAATTTTAGGCCTGCTAACCACCTTGGTTATTTTGTTTCTGAGAACACCGAGTGCGGCATTAATGACTCTGGTGATTGTCGCTTTTGGTAGTTTTTACCTGGCTGAGAATATTCTGCATGTATCCGGTATTATTTCTGTAATGACCTGTGCCATAGTGTCGCGAGCCTGCCTGCGAAAACAGAGAAAAACTTATTTGGTTGATGCTGAGCCAACCTGGGAGTGGCTTGGGTTGCTGTTTACCTCCATTATCTTTGTGATTATGGGGTTGGTCATCACCTTTGAAATGTTTACTCATCAGTGGTTGGCAATGCTAATCGCCACAGCCGCAGCGCTTGGTGCACGAGCTCTTTCCGTTGTGTTGGTGGCTCCTTTAACCCGTTTTGTTGGCCCTCCAATTTCTAAACCCTGGAGGTTGTTGATGAGCTGGGGTGGTTTACGCGGAGTGATTGCTGTGGCCCTGGTGCTCTCTCTTCCCGTTGAACTACCTTATTGGTGGACGATTCAATCTATGGTGTTCGGTGTGGTATTGTTCTCCTTGTTAGTGCAGGGAACTACCAGTGGGCGCTTGATAAGAAAACTGGAGATATAAGCTATAATCGCTTGAACTATATTCTTGGAAATGAGGTAGAGGGTAAATCGGGAGTTAAATCTCCGATTTTTTGACTCCGATACCTAAATAACCATAAGGATTGTGCTTTTTCTCTATACTTGATTGATCTCAATAATTTATCTATTTTCCCTTCATTGGCCAATTTTATGAGTGTAATTCCTGCTGCAGGGAAGATTCGAATGAGATAAATTGGTTGGCTGTCATTTTTGGCGATTCGATCATAGGTAAGTGTCCGATATTATCCATTAATTTCAATTTGGAGCCGGTTATTTTTCTTGATAGATTGATGCCTGCTCTTGGATGGAGGATTCTATCTTTCTCGCCCCAGGTGATTAAAGTGGGTTTTGGAAATCCTTTTAGCCTGGTGTCTAGTGGAGATGAAAATTCAATGTTTCCATCTTTGATTTTATGAATATCTTTAAATATCTTGTGGTGTAGTGAAAAATTTTCCTTGGCCGATTTTGATAGCTCTGAAACTGCAAAGCCAGGTATAAAGGGTCTTTTGTGAAACACATGATCTAAGAGTACCTCGTAATCCTCTCGCCTTTTTGTCAGGATTACAGGCAACTCATTGCGCAAAATCTGTTCGAACATTTCGCTATTGGGAGAATCTTGCACTCCAAGAGTGTTCAGAAGCCATAAGCTTATTGTTTTCTCTGGATAGGTTGCAGCATAGTTTCCTGCTATGTATCCACCCATTGAATTGCCGGCAAGGTGAAATTGTTTTAAGCCGATTGCGTTAACAAAGCTGTTCAGGTGCTGAACTTGGGACTGTACATCATAGTCCAGTCCCGGGTTCTTAAAACTCTCGCCAAATCCAGGTAAATCGAGCGCAATGATTTGAAAGTGGCGAGTTAAATATCTGGCTAAACGTACCCAATTATCTTTGTCGGCCCCGAATCCATGTAATAAAATTAGGGGGGTACCAGACCCACCTTGCAAGTAACTAATTCCACCTTCTTCAATGTCGATTGTTCGAAAATTCAGGCCTGATATTTTTCTTTCTGCAAATGCTCCAAGCCGAAAAAGAATAGAAGTAAAGGAAGTTGGCTTCATTGTGTTGCTTAAATTTAATGTGTTTTTATTGGGAAATCGGTGTGTGCCGCCTCAGCTATTCTGCTTAGCATTGACTTCAGTTGGTAGTGTGAAGTCAATAGCTGATTAGTCTGGCGGCTGTAATGTTTTTCAATGCTAACAGGGATATAAATATCATCAACCAGAAATGGATGGTATTGCCCTGCTTTGGCGCGTTATTCTTCATTAAGGTCGCCAATAAATCTCTGCCGGCTTGTAAATACAGGGGTTGTAACTTATGGGATGTAACATAACCTATATCTATAGGCTTATAATGAGCTCACATGCTCCCTATATTTCGACTTTAAGGTAGTTGATTAATACTTTTCTTATTTAGTCGATCATTAAGGTTGGGTTGTCTAATGCGATCCAAATTGCCACCGAGAGCAAGCTCAAAGAAAATAGCATGCCCTGTATTCTTTGGGCTCTGGCATTTGTGGCAAGTTTTGCCAGTGCATTTCCGAATGCGATCCAGCATAGGTGAGTTGATAAATTGAGAATAGTCATTAATACAATTAGCGTTAGAATGCTTTTTGTGGATTCATTCTCAAGATTGGGTGTAAAGATAGAAAACATGGTAAATGTAATAATCCAGCCTTTAACGTTCAAGGTTTGAATCAGTATCCCATTCCAGATGGAAACCTCAGGCGCCTCAGTTTGACTTTTTACTGATTTAGGTTTTGCAAAATGATAGGCAAGATAGATTAGATAAGTCACTCCTCCAGCCTGAAGTAATTTCAAGGCGATTGGATAATGTATCAACCAAGCCATTAGGCCAAAGCCGACAAGAAAGCCTTTGACAATAAAAATCAAATCGATGCCGGCTAATAATGGCAGTGATCTGCGTATACCCAGGCTGGCACCGGCTGCGGCGAAGGTGATATTGGCAGGGCCCGGGCTAAAGATAAGTGGAAACATAACAGCTAGCCACGCGAGAAAAAATTCCATGCTCATAAGAGGCACCTTTGCCAGATATTTAGTATTCGCCAGTTAAAGGTTTTGTAAACTTCTTTTCTGGCGGTGAGGAGTGAGTTTAAAGAATGCGCCTATTGTCTTCTTGTACAAAATTGCACTTAAGAGTCTCTGAATAATTCTAAGTCGATCGGGCAGAATAGCTTATCTAGCAAGCCTATCTGCAAAGAAGGTACTCCCTATGAAATAGAACCTAAGCATAGTTTTACTATGTGGGCACCTGCTGGAAATATCCTTGGCGAGACAGCGACTATCAAATTTTGCTACTTTCTCGAAAATAATGATCTTAACTCGAATCTCCGCAAAATAATCAGTGCCTACCTGTGAGTTAAAAGCATAATGTTAAGTTGAAGAGCCAACATTGATGCCACAATCATCTCTGCACCAAGTTCAACAAAAAACGAAAACTCGATATTCTGAAATGCATCAGATAAAAAGTAATTAGTGGCACTTTTAGAAAAGTGTACGGTGGTATCGATGGCATACTGGAACTTGTCCATAACGTTCAT
Source organism: Microbulbifer sp. THAF38 (assembly GCF_009363535.1). Lineage (NCBI taxonomy): Bacteria > Pseudomonadati > Pseudomonadota > Gammaproteobacteria > Cellvibrionales > Microbulbiferaceae > Microbulbifer > Microbulbifer sp. THAF38. The sequence goes on along the minus strand of NZ_CP045369.1, from coordinate 3,187,019 downwards.
ACCATAGAAATCAAAACCCATGATCTGACCGCGATAAAAAATTTTCTGCACAGTTAAAGAAGCGTCGATTCTGATTACGCAGATCTGGAGAATCGCGAATAGCTACGAGATATCTATGTGGAGTGGTAAATCACAATGAAGTGCGGCAGACAGAAAGCTCTTCCAGCGAAAGATACAATTAGAAAAGCATAAAAGATCAAGGTACAGACTCGTGAATGTGGAGACCCATTTCGCTGTATCAAGTGATTACTTGGGCAGGGCTAGATGCGTTATAAAGAGCTAGCCAATGAAAATTTGATTTGGGTCAAAATCAGCTCAATTTTTATAAATAGGATACTGAACAGCGAAAGCTAGATGTATTTTTCAAGGCTTCCCATATTTTTTTGAGGAAAACTTTAACAGGAGCGAGAGTTTCACTACAAAGTATCGGTATAAATATGGAAGAAATGTGCACGCACTTCACGAAACAAGCATCACAAAGGGGTAGAACCAAAAAGATCAAAATAGTCACCACTATAAGCAGTAATTATTCTATTGCCGAACTCAGAAATTCAGGTATACAATGATTTTCCCTTATGGATAGATAGCCTGATAATTTCTCTCAAAAAGATATTTTTTGCAGTTTAATTTAAGCCTCACAAACGGATGATAGATTAGAGGAAGCAATGGAAACTATTGAATACGGAAAAATAACAATCTACAAGAAAGATAAATCCCCTAGTAATGAAGCGATTCTCTATGCTCACGGCTCCTTCGACCAGGGTTCTTTCGGCAAGGCAGAGCTGCCTGACAATCTGGCCATTTATTTTTACTCATTCCATGGCTCAGCCTCTTCGGACCATGCTGTGAAAAGCTTGACTAAAGATGGCACACCTGCGAAGGAAGCTAATAGCATTGCCGACTTTAGCAAAACCCTGAAATTCCTTAACATGGGGTCAGGAAAAGTTCATTCGATCGCTGGTGGCGGCGCCTCGGTATACAATTACAATCTTTCACACAATGAAAAAAGTCCCGCACATTTAGATAATATTCAAAAAGCCTGGCAAAGTGGTATCCACCATCACGACTTAATTTTGGTCAACAAAGATGCAAGTGTACACCTCGCGGATGTCCTTAAGGTCATACAAGACAATAAACTAAGTTATACCAAACTGCATTTTACAGCTTGTCGCTCCCCTAGCTCTGGCAACGATCTAAGCTCCCAAGCAAAATGGGTTGGCTAATTATTTGAGCATAAAGTAGGCATTACTCTTAATGCCTACTTAGATGGAAAAAATAATTTGGGTGATTCAGGTTACACAGGGTCAGCCAAAAATACTCAGTATTTTTTAGAGTTTCTCTAAATAGACTTGAGATAACGCCCTGGTGTAATACCAAAAGTCTTCTTGAAGTTCCTACTCATATGGCTTTGGTCAAAAAAACCACAGTCAGTTGCTGCCGTGGCAGCATTCAGCCCTTGCTGAAGTAAAAGGCGAGCCTGATGCGTTTTGTAAAGAACCAAAAACTGATGGGGAGCTATACCGTAGTGCTTGCTAAAGCAGCGGATTAATTGATATTGGCTCATCTCCGTGAGTTGGCAAAGTTGCTCAAGCGTTACGTTGTATTGCCAATGATCACACAAGTAGTTATAAATTTTTCTTGCGGCCGATTTATCTTTTTGACTTCTAGGGTTGATGTTCTGGTCACTATGATTGGTGAATAGCTTGGTAAGTGCCAGGGTTAACAGGCTATCTGAGGTAAGAGATAAATAAGTACCGCTCAAACTGCAGTGAAGTTGAAAAAGTAACTGGAAAAGCTCTGGGTCATGAATAATAGGCCCCTTAAGAAAAGGCATGGGGGTTTTGCCAAAACTGCTATGTTGTCGCAACACTTGTTCAACCAGTTTTGTATCAAAATAAAACATGCGGTAATGCCAGCCTTGCTCGCTACCGGTATAGCCAGTATGAATTTCGCTGGGATTAATGGCGACGATATCTCCCTGGGGGATGATGTTAGTTTGCCCGCGATAATCTAATTTCTCGGCGCCTGCCTGGATAATGCCAATGGCTAATTCATCGTGCCAATGCTTGTTAAAGGCAAAACTGCGAAAATGCGCATGAAATAGTTCTATGCCACTGTGTTTTGGGCTACGCCAAAATGTAGAAAATTCCTTTTGCATCTATAGGTCTAATCCATCAGGTCTTATTCATCAATACCGCTGTTTGAGCAGCGAGCATTACAAGATACAAAAAGAGGTGGAGCTGGGCAAAAAATCTTTTCAGAAGAGGGGAGCACTGGAGGGGCTGGCCGTGGAGTTATCCACGGCCAGGAGTAATGGTTACTGCCAGTTGAGGATCACCTTGCCGGATTCTCCAGAGCCCATAGTGTCGAAGCCTTTCTGGAAGTCGTCGATAGGGAACTGGTGGGTAATAATTGGGGTTAGGTCCAGGCCGGATTGAATCAGGCTGGCCATCTTGTACCAGGTTTCGAACATCTCACGGCCGTAGATACCTTTAATAGTCAGGCCTTTGAATATGACCTGGCTCCAATCGATAGCCATTTCGCCGGCGGGAATGCCGAGCATGGCGATCTTACCACCGTGGTTCATTGCCGCGAGCATATCGCGGAAGGCAACGGGAACACCGGACATTTCCAGGCCTACGTCGAAGCCTTCGCTCATGCCCAGCTCCGCCATCACATCTTTAAGGTTTTCCTTGGACACATTGACTGCGCGGGTGGCCCCCATCTTGCGGGCCAGATCCAGGCGATATTCGTTGATATCGGTGATGACCACGTGGCGAGCACCCACGTGCTTGGCGACTGCTGCAGCCATAATACCGATGGGGCCGGCGCCGGTGATCAACACATCCTCGCCCACCAGATCGAATGACAGCGCAGTGTGTACGGCGTTGCCGAAAGGATCAAAAATGGAAGCCAGCTCATCGGAGATGTTGTCTGGAATTTTAAAAGCGTTTAGTGCCGGAATAACCAGGTATTCGGCAAAAGCGCCCTGGCGGTCCACACCAACACCGTAAGTGTTGCGGCAGAGGTGGCGGCGGCCTGCGCGGCAGTTACGGCAGTGGCCACAGGTGATATGGCCTTCGCCGGAAACGCGGTCGCCAACTTCAAAACCGGCAACTTCCTGGCCCATACCAACCACTTCACCTACATATTCGTGCCCAACTACCATGGGCACCGGGATGGTTTTTTGCGACCACTCGTCCCAGTTATAAATATGCATGTCGGTGCCGCAGATAGCGGTTTTATGGATTTTGATCAGCAGGTCGTTGTGGCCCGGCTCGGGGATTTCCACATCGGTGAGCCAGATGCCTACTTCAGACTTCAGTTTAGAAAGTGCTTTCATTGTCATTCTAACTACAAAAAGAAAGGCGCGGCGTCACCTGGCAAGGGGAGTATCCTCTGCTCAAATAATGCCGCGGTTATTTCGGAATTAAATAATTTCTAGCTCGCGGCCCACTTCAATAAAGGCATCAATGCACTGGTCGAGCTGCTCGCGGGTATGTGCCGCAGACATCTGCGTACGAATACGGGCTTGGCCTTTTGGTACTACCGGGTAGAAGAAGCCCACTACGTAGATACCGCGCTCTAGCATTTTGTCTGCCATTTTCTGAGCGAGGGCGGCATCGCCGATCATGACCGGAATAATTGGGTGGTCGGCTCCGGCCAGGGTGAAGCCAGCTTCGGTCATACGCTCGCGGAAGTAGGCGGAGTTATCGCGCAGCTTCTGCCGTAACTCGGCGCCATCCATCAACATATCCAGCACTCTTAATGAGGCGGTGACGATAGCGGGAGCCACGGAGTTGGAAAACAGGTAAGGGCGTGAGCGTTGGCGCAGCAGATCGATAATTTCCTTGCGCCCGGAAGTGAAGCCGCCAGAGGCGCCGCCCAGGGCTTTGCCCAGGGTGCCGGTAATAATATCAATGCGATCGACAACATCGCAGTATTCGTGAGTGCCGCGGCCATTTTGGCCGAGGAAGCCCACGGCGTGGGAGTCGTCCACCATTACCAAGGCGTTATAGCGGTCCGCCAGGTCGCACAAGGCTTTCAAGTTGGCGATCACACCATCCATGGAGAAGACGCCATCGGTGGCGATCAATTTGGTCTTAGCGCCAGCGGTGTCGGCTGCCTGCAGTTGTTTCTCCAGGTCCGCCATATCGTTGTTGGCGTAGCGGAAGCGCTTGGCTTTACACAGGCGTACACCGTCGATAATGGAGGCGTGATTGAGGGCGTCGGAGATAATCGCGTCCTCTGGGCCCAGCAGAGTTTCGAACAGGCCACCATTGGCGTCGAAACAGGAGGTGTAGAGGATGGTGTCTTCGGTGCGCAGGAATTCCGAGAGGCGTGATTCCAGGGCCTTGTGAATGTCTTGGGTACCACAAATAAAGCGTACCGATGCCATGCCGAAGCCGTATTGATCCAGTCCTTCTTTGGCTGCTTTGATCAGGTCCGGGTGGTTGGCCAGGCCCAGGTAGTTGTTGGCGCAGAAGTTCAGTACCTGGGTGTCGTTGTTCACCTGTATCTCGGCGGCCTGCTGAGAGGTAATGATCCGCTCGCGCTTGTAGAGGCCGTCGGCATCGATTTGTTTTAGCTCGTTGCGCAGGTGCTCAAAGAATTGTTCTGGCTTGGACATGATATTGTTTTTAGCTCCTGTCGGGTGCTCGTGGCACTGGGTATCTGGCGCGAACTAAAGTGGCGCCACTGTATTCTTGTTTATCCCGCCAGCTCGCAGGCCTTATGGGCGGTGATCGGCTGCTCACTGGCGCGGCAACTGGTGGCGAATTTTAAAGCCTCTTCCGCAGTGTCGAATAGTAGTTGCCACAACAATTGCCGATCGGCGCGTCTCACGGCTCTCACCGCGGTGCGGCTGCGTTGGTTGGCAATCTGAATTTCTATTACGTCTTTACTGGATAACGGTGATTCGGACATGGTCCCTCCAAGGGTAAAACTTTGGAGGACTGACGTGGAAGCGGCGAAAGGATATTCGCTAATCCGGTTGGATTGCTCTTGTAGAGCCCCATCCTCCCCGCAGGCTTTGGTGTGCCAGCAGAGAGAGAACCACCTTGCCCCGGTCGGCAGGTTGGCGTTGGCGTCAGCCACTCTCGTGATGTGCGGGCAAAGATAGCGGGGAGGGGATTGGCAGTCAACCGCACCGCCCACGATTGCGGGCGGTGCAGAAGTTTATGCCGGCAGTTGCACGGATTTCAGTTCGATAAACTCGCCGAGGCCGGCCTCGCCAAATTCGCGCCCGTTGCCAGAGCGTTTGTAGCCGCCAAAGGGCGCGTCGTAATTGAATTCTCCACCGTTGACGAAGCACAGGCCAGCTTCAATACGGCGCACCAGAGGCATGGCACTTTCCGCATCTTTGGCCCAAACACCGCTGGACAGGCCGTATTCGGTGTCGTTGGCGATGGCAATTGCTTCATCCATATCCTTGTAGGGGATCAGGCAGGTGACTGGGCCGAAGATTTCCTCGCGGGCGATGCTCATATCGTTGTGCACATCGGCAAATACCGTGGGCTTCACATAAAAGCCTTTATCCTGCCCGGTGGGCACCTCGGCGCCGCCAGTGACCAGGCGTGCACCCTCGTCGATACCCTTCTGGATATAACCGCGCACTATCTCGCGCTGGCGTGCGGAAGAGAGTGGGCCCATAAAGGCATTTTCATCGGTACCCATGGCGATGTCTTCGGCCACCTGGCGAGCGATTTCTACCGCTTCGTCATAGCGTTCGGCAGGTACCAGCATGCGGGTGAGGGCAGTACAGGTCTGGCCGCTGTTGATAAACACATCCTCGCAGCCCCAGCGCACGGCGGCTTCCAGATCTGCATCGGGGGTGATAATTAGTGGGGACTTGCCACCTAGCTCTTGAGTGACGCGCTTCACCGTGGGCGCCGCGGCCTTAGCCACTTCCACACCGGCGCGAGTGGAACCGGTGAAGGAAACCATATCGATGCCCGGATGGGCAGAGAGCGCCGCACCCACTTCGGAGCCGGCACCGGGTACCAAGTTGAAGACGCCGGCGGGGACTCCTGCCTCTTCAATAATTTCCGCCATCACAAAATCCTGCAGCGGTGTGATTTCGGCGGGTTTAGTGATCATGGTGCAGCCGGCGGCCAGGGCGGGGGCCACTTTGCCCACAAACTGGTGCAGTGGGTAGTTCCAGGGAGTGATAAAACCACACACGCCCACTGGCTCGCGGAACAGTACGGAATGGCCGGCTTTCTCGGTTTTTTCCATTTCCGAGGTGCGCTCGGCGTAGTAGCGCATGGCATAGATAGGGCCATCCACGTGCAACCAGCGGGTGATGTGTTCGGGGCAGCCGAGTGCCTGGGATACGGCTTGTACCAGATCTTCCTTGCGCTTTTCCATACCGTCGGCGATGGCGTTGAGCAGTTCGCGGCGCATCTGTGCGGTGCTGTTGCGCCAGCTGTGGAAGGCTTGGCGCGCGGCTTCCACGGCGAGATCCACATCTTCGGCCGAGCCTTCGGCCACTTGGCAGATGAATTCTTCGGTGGCCGGGTTGATCACCGGGTGAGTCCCGGTACCCAGAGGCTCGCGCCATTCGCCGTTAATAAACAACTTGCCTGTGGGCAGTTTGCTGAGATCTGTCATGTCACGCTTCCATTTATTCTGCGCCTGAAGGCGCGCTGATTTCGATCAGGGTTGGGGTCTGGCGGCCCAGGGCATCGGCTACTGCTTCTGCCAATTGGCCGGGCTGGTCGATACGACAGCCCTCGGCACCAAAGGCCTTGGCCAGGGCAACAAAATCCGGGGTACTCAGGTTTACACCTTCCTGTGGTACTTCCGCCGCATCCATAAAGTCGCGGATTTCGCCGTAGCCGGCGTTGTTCCATACCAGGATGGGCAGAGGTAAGCGTTGCTCAACGGCCACAGCCAATTCACCCAGGGTAAACATCAGGCCGCCATCGCCAATCAGGGCGATCACATCTCGCTCGCTAGAGAGCTTGGCGCCAACGGCCGCAGGCAGGGCGAATCCCAGGGTGCCATAACCGGTAGTACAGGTCACATGGCTGCGCGGATGATACAGGGGCAGGGCGTGGTTAGTGTTATAGGCCAGCTGGGTGGAGTCTGTCACCAGGATACCGTTTTCCGGCAGGGCTTCGCGCAGGGCCTCAACCCAGGGGAAGCGTTGCTCGGAACCATCCCACCATTCTTTGCGGCAATCTTTCAGTAACTGGGCAACCTCTTTTACAGACTGTTTGCCTGCTGTTGTATCGCGTTGGGCCAGCGCGGCCTCCAATTGCTGCAGGCTCTCCTTGGCGTCTGCACAGATGGCCAGGTCTGGTTGGGCGTTGCATACCAGCTGTGCAGCATCTATATCGATACGAATCAGTTTGCCGGAGAAGGCGTAATCATCCCGCACCAGGTTGCGATCGGTTTCGGATAACTCGGTGCCTACGGCCAGCACTACATCCGCACTCTCCACGCGGTTGCGCACACAATCGAAACTCAGGTTGGCACCGCCACACAGTGGATGGCGTTCATCTACAACGCCCTTGGCGGCGAGTGACAGAAACACCGGTGCAGCGATTTTCTCAGCGATTTGGGTGGCTGCCTCTCCGGCGCTCTGGGCGCCGCCGCCGAGGAGGATGACCGGGCGCTGGGCGGATTGCAGCCAGTCGGCGGCAGTGGCGATAGCGGCAGTATTTGCCGCTGGCGCCATAGCGGCTGGTGCGGCTTTGTAATCTTCCAGCTGGCCGGGCATGGGAGCCGGGAACAGGTCGATGGGGATTTCGATATGCACAGGCCCTGGGCGGCTGGATTGCAATAGCTGGAATGCCCGTGCCATCACCTCTGGTAATTGCTCTGCCTGGGTGAGCGTGTGCTGCCAGATACAGAAGCCGCGGCTGGCATCACTCTGTTGCGGCAGTTCGTGCAGGCGGCCGCGGCCCATGCCCAGGTCTTCGCGGCGATTGATCGCGGAGATCACCAGCATGGGAATCGAATCGGAATAGGCCTGAGCCATGGCGGTGGCGGCGTTGGTGAGGCCGGGGCCGGTGATCAGGAAGCAGACACCGATTTTGCCACTGGCGCGGGCGTAGCCATCCGCCATAAAGGCGGCACCTTGTTCGTGGCGCGGAGTGATATGCATCAGGTCACTGCCGGGCAGACCGCGGTACAGTTCGATGGTGTGGACACCGGGAATGCCGAAGACTTTTTCCACCTGGTAGTCGCGCAGCAGGCGCATGAGCACCTGGGCGCATGTGGGCGCAGAGGACATAGCCATCATTTTCCTTATTTGTGTAAAAATGCCGTGAGCCTAGCGGCACGCCAAAAAGCACGCAAGCGCCCGCAGAGTCTGCATCTGCGAGGGGAAAATCGCAGGAATATTGAGATTCGCCCCGTATCGCGACAGGAAACTTGGCCCTTGGGTCGTAAAATTTCCTGCGCAAGGGGAGTTGCGGTTGGGGAAATTCGCTTTGCTCCAACTGGCTGGATATATTTTGAGCATGAATAACTTAGGAAGTAGCACCATGGAAATCGATCAATGGCGCCGAGATTACGTACTTGGCAGTTTGCACCGCTCTGAATTGAAGCCCACCCCGGTAAAGCAATTCAAACAATGGTTGGAAGAGGCGCTGGCGGCAGGGTTGGATGATCCAACCGCCATGTCTCTGGCCACGGTAGATGATTCAGGTCAGCCTTCACAGCGTATTGTTTTGTTAAAAAGCTTCGACGAGCGCGGTTTTGTTTTTTACACCAACCTGCAGAGCAAAAAAGCGCAGGATATGGACAAAAACCCGCAGGTATCCCTGCTGTTCCCATGGCATAGCCTGGAGCGCCAGGTCATTGTTTACGGCAAAGTGGAGTCGGTAGCGCGCGAGGATGCGGAGCAATATTTCCAGTCCCGCCCGCTGAATAGCCAGTTGGCCGCCTGGGCTTCGCGCCAGAGCCAGCCGGTTTCCTCCCGTGAAGAGCTGCAAAAAGAATTCGACCTTAAAAGATCCCGCTTTGCGGGTGGACAGGTGCCGTTGCCAGATTTTTGGGGCGGTTACCGGGTAGTGCCACATGCGGTGGAATTTTGGCAGGGGGGGGCTTATCGCCTGCACGATCGCTTTATTTACCGCGCCGATGATAGCGGCTTATGGACGCTGGACCGCCTGTCTCCCTAGTGGCTGTCGCAGTTTAGAAAACAGGATATGGAAACGTGGAGCGGGGGTAGTTAATTATCCCCGCTTATTGATTTGGTTTTTAATATTTTTCCTTCAGGCAGAACAGAAGTAAGTAAAGAGTATTTGCAGAACTTAAAAGAACCTGTTCATTAAAAATAATACTGCTGCGATTTGAATGGCCGCAACTCGAATATATGCTTTTCTGTTGAAACCCTGAATTTGTTGGTGAAAAGGGTCAGAAAGATCAGGTCTTTTTTTCACTTTCGTGGTTGAGGTAATCCAAACCTTTGATGAGTGCCTCAACCCGACTTTCGACAAAACAATCCTCGTCCATCCAATCCCGGATATGTAGCTTCTCCAATCTATCCAACGTTGGTTCATTGGGGCAGTAGAGATAGACTTTGCAGCCCAAACTAATGGCATCACGCATGGTATTTTCCAGTGCCAATGCCGCAGTGGTATCAATCATGGGGACTGTACTTAAATCCATAATGATGACTTTAAAGTTACCCACTGCGGCTTGTTGGCGAGTAATGGCCTTGGATACCCCAAATAACATTGGGCCCGATAAAAAGAAAAACAGGATCTGTCCTTTTGATTGCCTCAGCATCTCTCGTTCCCGTCGGCTGAGCGGGTCGCCTTCCTCGACACCGGAAATCGCTTTAACACTTTTTTCCTGAATACGGCTGAGCCGCTCAATGGTGATGATATTGACAAGGAATACACCAATGGCCACGGCGTAAATCAATCCCACAAACACGGTCATCAGCAGAACGCTGTACATAATAAAGGTTGGAAATATTGCCACCTGATGATGGTGAACGCGTCGGATATAACTCCAGTCGAGAATATTAATGCCGACGAACACCGCAATACCGGCTAATACCGCCATAGGAATCGGTTGCGTCAGGGGGGCAAACCAGAGCACCACCAGTAGTAGGATCAGCGCACGCACTATACCGGCCAGAGGAGAACGTGCCCCTACCTGAATATTCACCACGGTTCCCATGGTGGAACCCGCGCCGGGCAACCCGCCAAATAAACCGGATAGGGTGTTGGCGATGCCCTGGCCGATCAATTCCCGGCTGGGGTTGTGCTCCCTGCGTGTTAGGCTATCTGCTATTACCGCGGTCAGCAGGGTATCGAGACAGCCGAGAGTGCCGAGCACCAACGCCTCAATCAGCATGGTGGACAACATATCAAAGGTGATGTTGGGCAAAACCAGGGAGGGCAGGCCACTGGGAATTTCGCCGATGCGCCGTATCTCATCGTTGTCGAACAAAATCATGGAAAGCAAGGTAATGACGATTAGTGCCACCAGTTGGGGTGGAACCAGCTGTTTGAGTTTCTTTGGTAAAAAAAACAGCATTCCGAGGGTGAGCAGACCGAGGAAGAGTTCCCCATAGTGGGTATTCCTGACTAGCTCCGGCAATTCCTGCACGGTTTCCATAGGGCCGCCGGCAGGCGTAGGTTGGCCGAGGAGGGGGCCTACTTGCAGAATTACCAGAATAATACCGACCCCGGACATAAATCCGGAGACCACGCTGTAGGGCATCAAAACAATATATTTACCGAGCTTTAATGCCCCCAAAGCAATTTGAAAAATGCCCGCCATGATGACCACTGTAAAGGCCATTACCAGTCCCTGGTCGGGGTACTCTGCCATCATGGTGGTGATCACCGCCGCCATTACTACGGTCATGGCACCGGTCGGCTCAGAGATTAAGGTACGGGTGCCACCAAACAGGGAGGCAAATAGCCCGACCAGAATGGCCCCCCACAGCCCCGCACTGGCGCCTGCCCCAGAAGCAACCCCAAACGCCAGTGCCATGGGCAGCGAAACCACGGCTGTGGTGACTCCACCAAAGAGGTCCCCTTTGAGCTTCACTCCCTCAAATCTACCCGTCAACAAGGCCGCGCCTCTCAGTGAGTTTCGAATGACTCTAAGGATATGGCAGTTATGTGGAACTGCCAGAAGCAGGGTTGTTCTTCGGCCAGTCTATTCGTGTGGATTTTCTGCACCTGCCTTTCGTGTGCTTGCACTCTCTGGCTATTTTTGTGCAGGGACGCTTAGAATATCGCGCCAACCAGATTGCGGGAAATACCGTATAAAAACCCGCTGGTACAACTGTGCTTGATCAAGTTTTAAGAAAAATAGGTAGGGGGAATTATGGCCATTATTGGAATTGACCTGGGTACCACCAATTGCGCCTGTGGGATTTTGATGGAAGACGGCGTGAAGCTGATTCCCAATCGTTTGGGAGAGGCCTTGACCCCATCGGTAGTCGGCTTGGATGACGCTGGCAAGCTGGTAGTGGGAAAAACCGCAAAAGAGCGCCTGATCAATCACAGTGATACCACCGTTGCCGCCTTTAAGCGTCTGATGGGCACCGACCATAAGGTCAAACTGGGTCGCCAGCAATTTACCGCAACCGAACTTTCCGCCTTGGTACTGCGCTCTCTCAAAGAGGATGCAGAGGCTTTTCTGGGGAAAGAGGTCAGCGAAGCGGTAATCAGTGTGCCCGCCTACTTTAACGATAACCAGCGCCAGGCGACAAAATTGGCTGGAGAGCTGGCAGGCCTCAAGGTAGAGCGCCTGATCAACGAGCCTACTGCTGCGGCAATTGCCTACGGCCTGCACGATAAGCGGGAGGGGAATTTCCTGGTGCTAGACCTGGGCGGTGGTACCTTCGATGTCTCCATCCTGGAATTCTTCGATGGCATTATGGAAGTACATGCTAGTGCCGGGGATAACTACCTGGGCGGTGAAGATTTTGTCGAGGCAATGATCGACAGCGTTCTGGAAGAATTGCAGCTGAAAAAAACTTCCCTGAAACCGCGTGAACTGCAGAACCTGTATATGCAGATGGAAACGGCCAAGCGCCGTATAAGCCAGCAGGCAGAGCAGTTGCTTAAATTAAACCTCGGTGGACGCGAATTCGAATGGAAGGCGACCCCCGAATGGTTCGAGAAACTCAGTACCCCGTTGCTACTGCGAGCCAAGCGCCCGATTGAGCGCGCTATGCGCGATGCCGATTTGCCACCCGCTAAAATTGACGAAGTGGTATTGGTGGGTGGCTCCACCCGCCTGGCCCTGTTCCGCTCTATGGTGGGACGTATGTTTGGCCGCTTACCCTCCTGCCACCTGGACCCGGATACCGTTGTCGCCATGGGAGCGGCTATCCAAGCCGGCCTCAAGGAAAAAAATTCTGCGTTGGATGATATCGTTCTCACCGATGTGTGCCCCTATACCCTGGGTACCGGCATCGTGAACGAAGACAGCCCGCAGCTGGGTAATTACTTCCTGCCGATTATTGAGCGCAACACCGTGGTACCTGTGAGTATCGTGCGTAGCGTTTGCACTGCCCGCGATGATCAGAGCGAAGTCTGTATCGATATTTACCAGGGGGAAAATCGCCTGGTAAAGAAAAATGTTTACCTGGGTGAACTCACGGTGCCGGTACCCAAGAAACCCCGGGGTGAGGAAGTGGTGGAAATTCGTTACAGCTACGATATGAACGGTTTGTTGGAAGTGGATGTCACCGTCGTTTCTACTGGCAAAACATTTAATAAGCTAGTGGAATTTACGCCGGGCGCCCTGAATGAACAGGATAAAGCCCAAGCCCTGGAAAAGCTGGCCAAGCTCAAATTCCACCCCCGTGAGGACGAGGAAAACCGGGCACTGCTCGCCCGTGGTGAACGTTTGTACGAAGCGAGCCTTGGCGAGCAGCGCGATTATATTTCCAAATTGCTCGCCAGTTTTGATCGGGTTTTGGATAAACAAAACCTGGTGGAGATTGGCAAGGCGCGTGCCGAACTCACTGAAATTTTCGATAAGCTCGATGGTGAGGACTGGATTTAATGAGCCCCTGGGAGATACTCGAGCTAGCACCCTGCGATGATGCGCGGGCGATCAAGCGCGCCTATGCAAAAAAACTAAAGCAAACCCGCCCGGATGAAAAGCCCGAAGAGTTTCAGCAGTTACACAGCGCCTATAAATGGGCGCTGAAAGCCGCCGAGGAGCTTAAAGAAGAGAAAAAGGAAAGTGAGGAACCGCAAAATAACGAGGTGCTTGCGGAAGTTGCTAGTGCTGAGCGGGCTGCACTTTCCCTTGAGACCGTGCAATTACAGGGTCAAGCAGAGCCCCAGGTGCAACAAAATAGTGAGCCAAATCATCAAGACCACTCCCCAGTCTCATCAGAAGCGATTGAGCAAGCTCAATCAAAAGTCTCTCTTGACCTGAACCAAGCCCAGGATCAGGAAACTGGGGGTGAGAGACAGCAGGGGACCTTTACAGAGATACATGCGGAAGAGCAGCATCCTGAAGTTAAGAATGCACAAGAAGATAATGTGCAAGAAAATCCTATTGAAGAGAATGACACTGAACAAGACCCACAGCGAACACTGAAAATTGCCGAGTACCATCGGGTGTTGGAGCAAGTGGATAGGCTGCTGCAAGAACCCAGTAATTTCAATGTAAAAGAGAATTGGCGTTTTCTCACCGATACACCCTATATGCTCGATGAGGAATATAATTGGAATCTGGGTCTCTCAATCTTCGAACGTTTTGCCAGAATAAATTTGCAGGCTAGTGAATCTACCTCTAAAGGTAAAAAACAAGCTCAGATTTCTAACAATATTCTTCAGTACTGCAATTGCTTGTTCGACTGGAATGGTAATGCCTCCTATTTATACGGCGCCTTGGATGAGTCCCTTTGTGATTGCATATTTAATTCGCTGCAAAGTGAAGAAGTAACTGTAGACCCCGCCCAAGGGCTCCGAGGTGGGCGCAAGCTGATCAGGCAGAAAATCACCCAGCCGGAAGAAACCTATGATCAATACTACTTTGGCCACCTGCTGGCCCGAGGAGTAGCGGTCCTACTGGATTTGCTGCTGATTTATGTCGCAGTCGGCTTTATTACCTCCATCGTGATAATGAAGGTATATGACATCTCTGAAACTGCGGCGACAACCATTACTCTGGGAATCTGTTGCCTGGCCTATTTATTAATGGCATGGATCGCAGAGAGCTCCCGTTTTCAGGCCACCCCTGGTAAATACCTAATGGGTTACAAAGTTACCAACAAGAAATTTGAACGTATTGGCTATGGCCGCGGTCTTTGGCGCATATTGAGCTTCACTCTCACCCTACCGCTGGGCAAGATCGGTTGGTTGATTAACTGTTTCTTAGGTGGAAACCTGATGCACGACCGCCTCAGCTCAAGTCATGTCATCAATATGCGTAAGTCCCGTGAGGAGTATCTACGGAGATTGCGGGGGGAGGAGTGATGACTGTCGTCTCAAAAGAAAATGCTGAACACTACTCCTGGGGAGAGGGCTGCGATGGCTGGCACCTGGTACGAACCGATTCTCTCAGTGTGATTCAGGAGAGAGTACCTCCTGGTTGCTCAGAAGTTCGACACCTGCACCGGCAATCTGAACAGTTTTTCTTTGTACTACAGGGCACGGCCACGATTGAATGTGATGGCGAAGAGTATACCCTCTCTCCCGGCCAGGGTTTGCATATAGCCGCTGGGATTCCTCATCAGCTGTTCAATAAGGCTGATGTAGACTTGATTTTTACCGTTACCTAAACACCGCCTAGCCATGGGGATCGGGTGGAGTTGTAGAGTTAATGTATCAGTGCAATAAAAATTGGATTTGCTGCCTGTCATTTTGAGGCAGTTTTGCTTTTTTTAGAGGTGATATGACATTTAAAGCAGATGTTCTTACGGCTGCCAAACTGAAGGCGGAAGAACTTGAAGATTGGAAGTTTGTATCTAAACGGTATCGATATCGTCCGGTAAAATTTTGTGATCTGTTAATAGATCCTTCGTGGAATTTTTGTGGTTCTCCTGCTTGGGTAACAACCGTGCCCGATGCAGGTGTTTATATTAAAGAGGTGGAAGATATTTTATCTCATCTTTCAGGTCTTCCTCTGAGACGAACTGCTACCTTTTCAAGGAGAATTAGAATAGATGACCTGAAGAACCCTTTTAGTCTAACAGTTTATGCCGATGATTTTGAAAATCGGGAGAAAGCTGTGGCGCAAGTTATGCGTGACCTGGACAATATAATCGAGTTTGGGCAGGCGTACTTAAGAAAGCAATATTGTCTAGACAGCAAAGAATCGTTTTACCTAAGTGTCCCTGAAGAAACGCGTGGTATCTGGGCTACACACTATTGTATTGTGCGTGGATTGCTTGGAGATACGGATTATATAAAACGCGTGCTTCGCAGAGAAATTGACCCTGAGGGTTATCAAGAACTAGAGCTTATTGGCAAGGTTTTGGATTATTTTTCTTGAAAATTAGTTGTAAGGCTGGGGGAGTTCACTTTTTGTGGTGGGTTGTTATTTTTTTGATATCAATTTTTGGTGAGTTTTCTATTCTAGGTTTTTGTTATGCGGCTGTAGATGACAGAGTTGAGGTTTAATATGAATGTTTTGTTAATAGTTGGGGCTGTTGCTATATTAGTTGCTCTTTATCGCGCAGCAACCAGTAAGAATATACCGCAAAGTCCGGCGGCATGTGGTATAGCATTCTTTACCGTTACTGCCGGTTTGGCCTCTTGGTTGTATCTATTATCTGCTATTCCTTTCCATTCCCTGTACTTACTGGTGAGTGTTACCTCATTACCCCTGATATTGTTATTGGGCGGTGTTATGGCGGCGCGTACAAGTGAGGATACTGCCTCAATGAATGCCAAAATTGTATTGGCTGTTGCGGCGGTCCCCTATTTGCCGGTTACCTTTATTGCTTTTATGAATTCTTCTGAGTGGGCCATTATTTATGCATTAGTAATATATATTCCCTGTATTATTGGTGGGCGATATGTTGGCAGTAAATATTTGCAAGTAAAATAATGAAGAGATGGGTGGCTTTGTCGCTTCTATTGTGATAGCAGGCTGGTAAGCGTAGCCACCAACGGCACTGGTAATTCGTTACCTGGTTTATCTATTGATGGCCAATTAGGTCACTAGAAAAAAACTGAGTAAAAAGGCAATGGTTGCAGTCTTTGGTGCCTACTGAACTTCACTCTCACCTTACCGCTGGGTAAGACGGCTGGTTGTTTAACTGTTTTTTAGGTGGGGTTCGTGATGTACGGCCGCCTCAGCTCAAACCGTACCATCAATCAGCGTAATTAGATTGCGGGGTGGGCTGCGATTGCTTGTACTTGCTAAAAGCTGTTACTTCAACACAGCTTAGCGCTTGAGCTTAAGTGAGTTTTTTTTGGGAATATGGTCGTTGAAAATTTATCCTCCTTTCTTTGTGGTGGGCGAGCGAAAGGTCGCAGATAGAAGAATAGATATAATCAAAAAGAGTGGCACCTATTTTCTGTATTCAGAGCTAGATGAAGACGTGATTTTGTATGATTTTCTTCAAGCTTGGGACTCTTCTCAAGATATTAAGGAGTGTTTGTTACCGGAAGTAATTTCAGTTTTATCTGGTGATGTAGAGTTTACTGATATCGGTGCTGATATTTTTGGCGTGGCTTATATCAAGCCTCAGGTTACGAAGCTTATAGGGGGTATGGCTCCTGACCTGGAATTGTCAACGATGGAATTTAAAGAGCTGGTCGAGCAGTGGGTTGCTTTTCTGGAGTTTTATGGTCGATAGGTTCAAGTAAAATAGTTGGTGCGCAGCTCTAAGTGGGTGTTTAGATTTGGCTGGGGATCACTGTCTCTGCTCCCTGGGTGAATGTTATAGGGTGAAGTATAAATGTAGTAACAGTCAGAGACGGGAATTTAAATTTGATGAACAGGTGAAGCTATCTCTAAGTGGAGAGTTTTTCAAAGGGGGGGTTAGATGTTTAAGGAAGTATTAACTATAGAGGGCGTGAATAAAGGTTATTGTATATCAAGCAATCAGCTAACTTTTCAGTCTGGTAAAGAAATTATTCAATACGATATGCTGGGTAAAAAAGAGCTGCTTCGCAGATCTGTGAGTGATGACTTTCAATGCTTTGTAAAAAGAGATGATTTAATTATAGGTATTTCGGGTTTAGGGTATACTCTTTTTGATTCTCAGCTGCATGCATTTAAGACAGCTCGAGTTAAAAATGGTATTGGAGATTATTGTTTATACAATAGTAATTTGGTTGTGGTGACAACTGATTACGACTATGCCCTTTTTCTGCCAAGGCAAGGTGTCCAAGATGTTTTTTTAGATAAAGTTATCTGGGAAGCCGATTTTGGAGAGAATATTAGGGTTGAGTCAAATATTGCCTTTACAGTTTCACTTAAAGGGGTCAGTAGACGGGGGCTTGGAAAAGGAGAGCTTAAGTGGTTCGTAGAAATATCTAGTGGAAAATATCTACCTAACCTGGTTGGTGTTGGCAACGGCGTGGCAGTTTTTTCTTTTAAAGATTTGGATAAAATAATTGCCTTTGATCTCGAAACAGGAAAGGTTAAATATGAGATAAAAACTTTTGCGAGAGGGTTGTGCATTGATGAAGAGAAAGGGCTTCTTCATCAAATGTTAGTCAATTATGCCGCTTATGATTTATTGACTGGAGAGCTAAAGGATAATTATCAAGATTTTTCATATTTTGAGTCAATGGGGGTGGAGACGCAGAGGAGTAATTATGTTATGGAGGGGGAGCATATTATAACGACAGATCGGAAAGAAGGGGTAATCGGGGCATTTAATACCACTGCCCACAAATTTGATTGGGTGCATAAGATGGGTGGTGTTAGTTTTCCGTCTCCGGCCCCTATTGTATATCAAAATTCTTATCTTTTACTTTATGATAATTTGGGGGCGTTGCATATCTTTGAGAGAGTGCTCGAGTAAGGTTTTAAAGGGAGAAAGCATTAATTGTTTAGTGTTTCTGGCAAGGGATGGTTTTGTATTTCTGAGGGTTGGTGGTTATATAAATGTATTTGCTATGCGAAGTGTTGATTTCTTATAGAGTAGTTTGAAAGTGGGCGGAGATGCATGATCATAAGGCAAACTGCTCAGTGACCACTTAGAAATTAAGAGCGATTTTTTAAGTGTGCCTGAAATAGCCCTCACTTGAGGTTGAGTAATGTTAAGTGCTTTTGTTTGATCCCGTCTTCTTTTCTCCTTGTCTCAAAATTAGTGTTCTACTCATTTATTTGTAATAAAAAGATGAGGTTCTTTGTTGCTGCCCTCAAGGTTGTTAGCCCTGTAGTGAGGACTTGGAGCCCTATAATAATTGTAAATTGGTGAGAATATGTTTAATGCGGGGTGGTTAAAGTTTTTCCTTTTGAGTTTTGCACTGGTTTTCTTTTCAGGTGGTGCCTTTGCGGGGCAGGTTAAGTATAAGGGCTGGGTAGATAGTAATGGCGCAGAACTATACTTAGAGGTCTTTGGCCACGACTCATCTAAACCATTAATCCTATTTCTACATGGCGGCCCGGGAGATGTGGAGTTGGGGTTGGTTCCATTTCAGGTAACTGTTGGGCGGGCGCTCGAAGAAAGGTATTTAGTGGCTTATCTTCACCAAAGAGGGGCTGGAAAGTCTCTTGAGGTGAGCGAAGACAC
This sequence comes from Microbulbifer sp. THAF38, assembly GCF_009363535.1. Taxonomy (NCBI): domain Bacteria; kingdom Pseudomonadati; phylum Pseudomonadota; class Gammaproteobacteria; order Cellvibrionales; family Microbulbiferaceae; genus Microbulbifer; species Microbulbifer sp. THAF38. Next base: position 3,168,376 of record NZ_CP045369.1, on the reverse strand, counting down.
ATTAACGATAAAGAACAATATTCAAGATGTGTACAATATTATTTCTTTTTTAAAAACGCACTATAAGAAAGATAAGGTTACCTTAGTTGGTCACTCTTGGGGTGGGGGGCTTGCAGCTCTCTATGCGAGTGTGCATCCTGAGACATTGGAGAGGTTGGTGTTTATCTCTTCCTTCCAGAATGCGCAGAAGCAGGCAGAAACCAGCTTAGAATCAACCCTGAAATGGGCGAAGAAGGAAGGTAACCAATTAGCCGTACAGGAGTTGAAGGAATATCAAGACTCTCCCTCTGAGCATTATTTGCTGCTATCCAAGTGGGCGAGTCGAGCGAATGGTGGTATCGCAAATGGGGTTGATATTCGAGGTTTTCTAGCCGCTGAAAAGATTAGCGAGAGATTTCCTGGGTGGCAGGAGCGGCGTGGAAGCTTAGCCGATAAAATGAACGATGAGCTTCAGACGATGAACGTTAATGGAGGTATCGATCATTTGCAGATACCAGCGCTATTCGTTGTCGGTGAGAATGATTCCATTACCACGCCTTTACAGGTAAAGGCAGATTATAAAAGGTATAAAGGGAGTAAATGTTTCTCGGTACTAAAAGATAGCCATCACTTGCCTTTTATGGACGCAGCAGAAAGTCTGAAGCAGACTATGTTGGTCTTTTTAGAGGACGAGGAGTGTATTAGTGACGCGTATGAGTAATGGATAGCAAGTCAGGCGAGTAGTGTCCGGGCCCTGTAGCGTTTCTCTGCTCTAGGGCCGGAAAGTTCGATTAAAACGAATACTTTCGTGGTAACACTTTGCTTTTAAAAACCTGTTCTATCCCTTTATCGTAACCAGGATTAACTACGGTATCGTGGTTTTCACCTTTAATGACTCGCTTACGTAAAGTCAAACTTTCGTAATTTCGGGACTTGAGCCGCTGGGCTAGGTCCCTAAAGTCTTGAACGCCGCAAACCTCTCCTTCCTCTAAGCAGATTTCCTCCCCACCAATAAACATATACACGCTTTTCGGTAAGTCAGTTTGGCGTTCAGCGTAAGCGAGTTCACTTTCTAGAATTTGCTTATCGGCCCACCAGATGCTGGGGCTGCCGACCACATAGCGGTCGAAGCTATCGGTGTGATTGAAGAGGGCGTGCAGGGCTAAGAGCCCGCCGAGGGAGTGGCCGGCCAGTGTTTCGTCACTTTCATCTCCCTTGAAAGAATTATTGATAAAAGGCTTGAGCTCGTTCTCCAAAAACGCCAGAAATTGGTTGGCGCCACCACCCAGAGTATTCCCCCTAATCTCTCCAGGTACTGGAGTAAAATCCGTTAAACGTAAGGTGAAGTTAGAACTGTCTAGAGGGTGTGAGATACCCACCAAAATCACTGGCGGTAGCTTGGTATTGCCTTGCTCATCGGGTACCTGTTCGTGGATCAGGTTCGGTGCCACCATAGGGAAGTTCATATACCCGTCGGTCATATAAATGACCGGATAGCGGGTATTGTCTTCGGGGTTAAAGGAGAGCGGCAGTAGCACGTCAATTACAAATCCACGTCCTAATAAGTCGGAATGAAAGTTGTAAGAGAGAATGCCCTGGCGGGTAAATGTTGTGGGTTCAGCGGTGCCGGCTTGCACACACTGAGTGGCCAAAACCATTAAGCCTATAAACAATATTTTAATTATTTTCATCTTTATCCCTTAATGAGCCACGCTTAAGTGTGCTCAGCCGCGTCCTAAGGCGGTCAAGACTGACAAGCCTATCAGATCGGATATGAGACTAGCTACCTTGCGCTGTGCCAACAGTCGCAAAGATGAGTATATAAGTTGGAAAGGGAGTTGTAGGGCGCAGTTTGACGGGTGGAGTGGCGCCAGAAATACTCCCCTGGCGCTTCCACATCCTGTGAGGGAGGATTCGGTTGTCTAACAGCTGGAGCAAAGTGCCTGGGCCATACGCAGGGAGCCCACCTCTCCGGAGCGGCCGGCGAGTTTTGGTGGGACTATAAAGGAGCGGATATTGTCCCGGGATACCTGGGGAAAATAACCACCCGCCAGATCGAGAAACTTGTCGTGAATACGTGTAAACAGGTGCGCTTGTTCCATAACGCCGCCACCGAGGATGATTCGCTCTGGCGAGTAGCAGCTGGTCAGGTTCACGCACATAATGGCTATGTATTCCGCCTGTAGATCCCAGGCTGGATGGTCACTGTCCATACTCTGGCCGCGCAGGCCCCAGCGGTCTTCAATAGCGGGGCCGCAGGCGAGGCCTTCCAGACAATTGCCATGGAATGGGCAGTGGCCTGGGTAGGGGTCTTTTCGTCGATCCTGTGGCATCAACATATGGCCGATTTCTGGATGCATGGCGCCGTTAACCAGCCTGCCATCTACCATTACTCCGGCACCGATACCGGTGCCGATGGTGACGTAGACAAAATTCTTTACACCCACAGCGGCGCCGCACAGGTGCTCTCCCAGTGCCGCACCATTAACATCAGTGTCGAAGGCCACAGGAATAGAAAGGGCCACCCGCAATTGGCCGGCCAGGTTGGTATTGGACCATCCGCTTTTTGGGGTGTTAGTGATATACCCGTACTGGCTCGATTGAGGATTCAAATCTACCGGGCCGAAGCTTGCGATACCCAGTGCGGAAATGGGGCCGTGGCGCTGGGCGCCGGCCTGAAAAAATTCAATGACCTGACCGAGGGTTTCTTCCGGGGTGGTGGTTGGGAAGCTGGCCCTCTCCCAGACATCATCGGGATTTGCGGCGATTACACAATTAAATTTTGTGCCGCCGGCCTCTATGCCTCCAAGCAAGGTATTTACTGCTTTGCCTTGCACTTCCATCCTAATTTGCTCCACTGGCTGGGTATTCTATTTATAGAGATACTTGGTCGGTTTATTTTAACAGGCTACTCCATAGGAGGAGTGACTGCAGTAAGTTTTTCGTTAACGAAAAAGACCGGGTGCCAACGGGGAGGCTGGACACCCGGTGTTTGCAAGAAGCCTAAACGGGCTGCAAACGACTTACTGGAGTAGGGAGGACAACGATCAAAAAGCGTAATTGAAGCTGACACTGGTGGAGCGGCCGCTGATGGCCCTGCCGCGAACAATATCTCCCGCCTCTGCGTAAGACTCTTCAACCTCAGTTACAACAAATTCATCAGTAAGGTTGTTTACATTAAAGGAGACGGTGAGATCCTCAGTGACATAATAAGAGCCGAACAGATTTACCAAGACATAACCATCTTGTTTCAGCTGGTTGGAATCTGAAACGTAGTACTCAGAGGAGCCCTGCAGGCTGGCACCGAAGGTAAGGCTGTCACCCCAATTATATTGTGGGGTGATGGTGTAAATAATATCTGCCTGACGGCGGGGAGTATTGCCGACTACCGATGGGTTGTTGGCATCTTTGCTGATTTCGGCATCGGTCCAGGTTAGGTTGCCGTTAAGTGAAAAGTCGCCATAAATATAGGAGCCTTCCAGCTCTATACCTTGTGCTTCATACTCGCGTATGAAAGTTAGGCCGCTGGTGATTTCCGCATTGGTTTCTTCGGTGATGGTATTGAAATAGGTGGCAAAAATATCGAAATCACCAGCGGTAAACTTGTAACCGATCTCCAGCTGGTCAACAGAATCAAAGCCATCGGTGGTGTTGCTGAGGCTGCCATCACTATTCAAGGCGCCGTTAATTTGCAACAGGCGGTCGGCAATTGCGCGGCCACCTTCGCTGTAGCGGGCAAATATTGCCATACTGTCGTTAATTGCATAATTGCCCCCCAGGGAGAAAGAGGTGTTATCTGCATCGTAGTCGACCAGCTGAGTATTACCGTTGGCCATGGTGATAACGCCACCGGTAAACCCGAAGGCATCCGATGCACTGGCATCCTCCACATCGCTGATAATGCCGTCTCCGTTAATATCGTAATCGGTATCGCCGCCACAGCAACTGGAAACCAGAGAACCTTCTGCATTGACCATATCGTGGCGGGCACTGATATCAAAGGTGAAGTCCCCAACATCGAAAGACACGTTCATATAAGGAGCGTAGGTTTCGTATTCCAGATCCCATGCATAGGACAGGAAGCTTGCCGACCAGAGGCCATCATCTACTAACAAATCCCCGTTGGCATTCGCTGTGATGGTTAGATTCTGGGAGTCACTACCATCTACGGTTTGGATTAAGGCATTCCAACTATTCCAGCTTGTTTTGATATTTTGTTTGGAATAGTAAAAGCCTGCGGAAACAACAATATTGTCATTAATGAGCTTGTCGACTTTGAAATCGTTGACGATCAATCCCAAATCATGGATTTCTGTATCGAACAATAAGTTCAGATAGGCTAATTCATCGACCTCTCCACCATTGGCGTAAGTCACAGAGGTTCCTGCGCTGCAGTCAACGGCGGAGCCATTCCCGCTAATGGCGTTAACACAGATCTGGTCTGCCATGCTCTGTGCGGATTGTGGCCCGTAATCGCCAAAGGTGTCAGTAAAGGGGGAGATAAAGCTGCCGCTTACATCGGAAATCCTAAATTTGTCAGTAATGGTCCAGCCATTCTCAAATTCAAATTGACTCTCAAATCCATAGGCTTCTACCAGGGATTCAATACCGTCGCTCAGGTCTCGATTTACAGGATTGCCATAGGCATCAAAAGTGGAGAGGTTGCGGTAGTTATCAGAGTGTAGTGTTTGGCTGCTGGCATCGAAGTTGGCTACAGTGCCGAACTCTCCATTGCCTTTATAGATTACCGGGCCGGGTAGGTAAGTGGTCACCCGATCGTCCAGGTGTTTGTAGTAAAGGCGCACATAACCGTTGTCAAAATCTTTGGTGAGATTGGCCTTTAATTGGCCACCGGAATCGCCATTAAAGCCGGTTTCACGAACACCTTCCCCCTCGCGCAGGAAGCCGCCTACATAAAAACGCAGGGTATCGCTGAGGTGGTGCCCGTAGCCGAAGTTCAGGCGGGTTTCATCGTAATCTGCACCAAAGGACAGGTCTATATTTCCGCCTTCCTCTTCTCCGGTCTTGCTGATCATATTGATCACACCGCCAGGGGAGTTGCTGGCAAAGGTGGAAGCGGAGCCGCCGCGTACACTTTCAATTCGGGATAGGGAAGAATCGGCTCGAATAAAGTTGTCGGTATTGCCGAAATTGATATCGCCATATTCGAGCACCGGCAGCCCATCTTCGTGGATCTGCATATATTTTGAGCCACCAGTGGCCAGTGGGATTCCCCTGACCGTGATATTGGCATTGCCACCACCACCGGATGACTCGGCACGTATACCAGGCAGGCTGCGGAAAACTTCAGCGGTTGAGCGGGGAGCGTAGTTAGACAGTTCTTCGGTATCTAGGGCGCTAACGGAGATGCTGGATTCCATTTTCGTTACGGGGCGTGCCGTAGCGGTAATGATGACTTCTTCAATCTCCGGCTGTTCTTGGGCAATTGTCGGTGCACTGATACTGGATGCCACTGCTACCGCCAGGGCGATTGAACTCGGTTTAAAGCCCCTGGCCTGCTTGCATTCGGTTTGAAAGTCCTCTGCCTTCACGACGCTCTCCTCAATCATCTCTTATGGTTATTAGTTTTCTCTGGCGGCCCATTGGCTTGGGCTCTACTGTCTGCTTGTTAGACTTGGCTGCACGGCCATTTTTTATTTATTAAACCACTGTGATTTAATATGGGCAACAATATTGTGAGTAAAAGAAGGTTCTATAAGAAAGAAAAATAACTAAATCAATCAGTGAGAGTTAATTTTCACTGAAGGGGAGATGAGTCAGGGGAGTCTATAAGTAAGCTTTGCTTGTAGATGTCGACGGGATTGAAGAGAGCTGAATCTGTACTCTAGAGGGACAAATATCTATTAAATCGCGAAGCTATGGGAAATTCTCATTTGTGTAATTCCCATAGCGCAAAAGTGAGTCTTCAGGCCCTAATAGATATTTTAGGGGCGACATCAATGTTTCCATGCCAATGCTTCCTGAATTACTGTGAACAACTTTACGGCTGTTATGCCAGTTTTAACTGTCCGTCCTCAAGGAATTCGATCTTTTTGGGGTTACATACCCCGCCGATGAAATTGCCCTGTGCATCGTCGCGATTAAAAGCGAGCAGGTACCAGTGTTGGTCTGGCCCCTGTATCACCCGGCCGGAATACAGACTGCCCTGTTCGTCAGCGTCGAGGAAGCCATCGCCAATAACTTTATAGGGGCCATTTAGGGAGTCGGAGACAAAGTATTTGGTACCGGTAAGAGGTGTTCCACTCATAGAGTCACGGTGAGCTTGGCTGTGGAATTTGCTGGAGACCGAGCAGAAAAGATAGTAGCGCCCATGGATTTTCTCAATTTGAGGGACTTCCATTTCACCATACCAGCCCGGCGCCAGTATAGGTTCTCCAACCTTCCAATGAATGAGATCGGTGGAGCTGGCATAGCCCACAGCGCCACGCCCGTCGGGACTGCCTTGATTACAGCGGGCGGTGACATACATATGATAAACAGGCTTACTGGGATCTTTAATTATCCAGGGGTCGCGCCAAGAGGCATCATGCCAGTAATCCAGATTCAGGCCGTCATAATACCTGGGGTCCAATTCTACTAGCGGATTTTCCGGGTGTTTTTGCCAGTTTAAAAGATCCTTGGAGGTGGCCAGGCAGACTCGCTGAATAAGCCCTTTTTCCGAACGTTTGGTGCCTGTATAAAACATATACCAGGTGTCGTCTTCCTTGTGTACACAGCCGGTCCAGGTGGTATAGGAATCTGCAGCCTCGTTGGGATCACCCTCCTGATAAGGGGAGGGTTTTATGGCGTCTTGTACTGGACTCCAATGAATCAGATCTGTGGAAATAGCGTGGCCGATTGAGACATTCCAATGGCGCAACTCTGGATCACCAAGGGATTTATCCGCTTGTAGATAAAACATATGGTATTGATTGCCATCGACCGCGAACCAAAAATCCCAAACCCATTTGTCTGCTAAGTTGAATGCCATTTGCGAATCACCTCACTATTTTTATTATGTAAAAACGAACCAATACGGACCTAAAATCCAAATGGCTGACTGCAAAATTTCTGCCGTGTTGCCCGGCTAAACCGGGACTCGTTCAGGCACGCCGCCCTTCAGTAGCACCGTTTTGTCTGGTGCAAAATTGGAATAAAAGGGCAGGATAGCGCCACCAATCGCGATGGCATCAATGCCGATCCTACCGCTCATTATTTGAGGTTTGAAAACACCGGGTGGAGCAACTTGCAGCATTCGCCTGGAGATTGTTTCCACCAGTTCCTCTAGCAGGAAGCGCGGCAGATGCGCATCGATAATAACGGCCTCAAGGTCCAGCACACTGACTGCAGAGAGAATGGCGTATACCAGTGCATCTGCGCAGTCATCCAACCATTCCTGTATCAGCGGGCGCGCTTCATCCATAACTGACAATAAATCGGAGGAGTCGTTGATATTGATTTTGTTAGTGCGCAGGTGTCTGCGCAGGCCAAATAGGGAGGCTCGATTAAGTAGGATCTCGAAAGCCCCTTCGGCTTTTGGGGTGCTGCTGAGTTTGGAGGCGGGGACTGGCATTGTGGCCAGGTTGCCGGAGTTACCATGAACGCCAGCTTCCAAACTGCTATTGAGTACCAGGCCACCGCCGATAAAAGTGCCGACAAAAATATAGAGAAAATCGGAAACTTCAGTTCCTTTGCCGAACTGCAGCTCGGCGACTGCTGCTGCCGAGCAGTCATTCTCGAAAAAGACAGGCAGATATGTGACTTTGGAGACCTCTTCTGCGAAGTTTATTTCTCGCCATTTTTCCGCCAGGACTTCGCTCATCTCCAGCTCTTTGGTCCAGGCACCGATAAACCAGGGCATGGCGATGCCAATGCCAACAAGTTTGGATTGGTCTTTCCTGGCTAGTTCAGCACTTAAGCTTTTGATGCCCGCCTCGATGTTTTTAAGTAGGAAATCGGGTTCGGGGCAATCAAATTCCTGGCATATCTTCTTGAGAACATTGCCGCCGAAATCTGTTAAGAGTAATTCAACATTGCGCCGCCCAACTTTAATGCCTATGGAGTAGGCGCCGGTAGGATTGATGGTGTACATGATGGAGGGCTGACCTTTGCCGCCGAGCCTGCGCCCCTCCCGCATAACCATGCCGGTGCTTTCCAGCTCATCCACAATGCGTGTAACGGCCTGGGGAGTGAGGTTGGTGAGACGGGCCAAGTCGGATTTCGAGGCGCTCCCTGATTTGCGCAAGGCCGTCAGTAGCACCCGTTCGTTGTAACGGCGCAAGCCACTAGAGTTACTTCCTTTGCCCATCCGAGCTCCCCTTTAGTAAAAACGTCAACCCGCAAGTCGATCATTAGCGGTGTTGTGACAAATAGATCATATCGGATTTTAGAACCTTTACTTATCGTTATCAATAAAAGTGAAACAATATGAAATAAGTCTAACTAGTTGATTTTTAAGTAATTTGTACGTTTTCCCAAGTCTACTTTACTTAATTAAACCACTGTGATTTAATTTTTTGCAAGTTTCAGCAAATCATTCTAAAAATACGCTGCTTGCGGTGAACGAGGGAGTTATGTCGGTCGATTTTGGTCTCCACCCCATCGATGCGATCATTGTGGTCGTATATTTCGTTTTCACCATCGGTTTGGGGCTTTACCTCAGCCGCCGACACGATACCGCAGAGGATTATTTCCTCGCCGGACGTAAAATGGTTTGGCCCTTGATAGGCCTTTCCCTATTTGCTTCCAATATATCCAGCACCACCCTGATTGGTTTGGCAGGTGATGCCTACAGCACGGGCATTGCGGTCTTCAACTATGAATGGATGGCAGCGGTCATCCTGGTGTTTTTCGCTATTTTTTATCTTCCTACAATTCTTCGCTCCCGCATCTATACCATGCCTGAGATGTTGGAGCGGCGTTTTAATCGCACGGCTAGAACTTACTTTTCCGGTTTGACCATTTTTCTGAATATCGTGGTGGATACCGCCGGTAGTCTCTATGCCGGTGGGTTGGTAATGAAGCTGATTTTTCCAGAAATGCCGATGTCAGTGACCATTTCGATACTGGCAGTAATTGCTGGTATTTACACGATTGCCGGCGGCTTGGCCGCAGTAATTTACACCGATACTATCCAGGCGCTGTTGCTGATTGTCGGTTCAATTTTAATCAGTATTTTTGCTTTGGACCGCGCCGGTGGCTGGGAGAATGTAGTTTCCCAGGTTTCCGCCCATCAACTGAGTCTGATACGCCCAATTGGGGATGCCAGTGTACCTTGGCTGGGGTTGGTCACTGGAGTGGCCCTACTGGGTTTCTACTTCTGGTGCACTAATCAATTTATGGTGCAGCGGGTGTTGAGTGCCAAGGATATTAATCATGGACGCTGGGGGGCGCTGTTTGCCGGTCTTCTGAAACTGCCAGTCCTTTTTATTATGGTCTTGCCCGGTACCATGGCTATTGTTTTGTTCCCAGAGCTGGAGCGAGCTGACATGGTGTATCCCACCTTGTTGTTTGAGCTGTTACCTGTGGGCATTCTTGGATTGGTTTTAGCTGGCTTTGTTGCAGCGCTTATGTCTCAGATTGACTCTACGCTTAACTCCGCATCCACTCTGGTAACCATGGATTTTGTGCGGGAGCGTTTCCCTTCATTGAATCAACACCAACTGATGCGAGTGGGGCAGTTGGTTACCTTTATCTTTATGGTCTTGGCTGTGCTGTGGGCACCGCAGATAGAAAATTTTGGTTCTTTATTTCAGTACCTGCAAAAAGTACTTTCTTATGCAGTTCCCCCAGTTTTGGCTCTCTTCTTGATTGGTTTCTTTTGGCCTGGTGCGACTTCCAAGGGCGCTATTACAACCTTGGCTCTGGGTACTTCTGGCGGTGCAGGTCTCTTTTTAGCGAATGAAGTGCTGGACTGGACCGATCTTCACTTTCTCTATATTGCGCCAATTCTCTTTGTTTTTTGTGCCTTGGTTTTAGTGGTTTCCAGCTTGATTTCACCGGAAAGGATCAGCGAAGAAGCAAAAGAATTTGTTTGGTCTCGCAAAGACTTTGATGCGGAGACTGAAACACTGCGCAATGAGCCCCTATGGCGTAACTACCGCGTGCTTTCAGTGTTGCTTTTGATCGCTACAGCTTTGGTAGTGGGAAGCTTCTGGTGATTGTTGAGTTTTTCAAAGGTTATAAGCCAAGCTATTAAAAGATATAGATAGGTCATGACAGAATCTCACACAGGATGGAGTTCCATTAGGTAATCATAGGAGGTGAGCAAAGGGAAAATAACTTTTTTGATTGAGGTATTGAGGCAACAAAGAATGATAGATTAATAACGCAAAAAAGGGTGGATACCATGAAGTATATTCTTACGATGATGATCACGCTTGTACTTGCCGGCCCAGCTGCGGCAACAACCAATATATTGGACCTTTATTTTAATACCGCGGATAACGGCGGTACCTTAAGATACGATGATATATTTTCATATGGTAAGAGTGGTAATGGCAGTGATTTTGATATGTGCGATAGCTACTCCTCCAAGCGTGTACCAGGGGATAAAATAGCTGCTATTACTACCTATAGTGGAGACGAACGTATTAAGGGCCTCAAGCTCGAATACCTATATGCCGATGATGATGAAGTAGGGAAAACTACGGGTTCAGGATTCCGAAAACTCCTTGGTGATATGGAATATATCCAAGGCTGGCGCTTTTATAAGAAGCGTGATGGTAACATTTCCCGTATCCGTGTTTACTTGAAAGATATGTCCAATAACGCTACCAGGGAAATAACCTTTGGCAGTAATAATGGCTGGCATAAGTGGCAGGAGTATCATCTAAGCATTGATACTCGTTCAGTGGTGGGTTTTGCTGGTACCGCGGGTGACAGTAAAATTTGGAGTATTTATCCCTGCGTGGCCGACCGCTTTGATTTGATTGAGAGTGGAGTGGAAATTCATTGGGATCAAATCGTGGAGACTCCTGAGAACACTAAAACGTTCTTTGGCGAAAGGCTACTGGAAAACATTTCTGATGTGACTCAGAGTGATAGCACCGAGGTCTGGTATACCGATGGCAAGAGCGAAACTGATACCTGGACTAATACACTCGGCATCTCGGTGACTGCCGGCGTGAGCTTGACTGAGGGTTACAAGGTTGGAGTGCCCGGTACCGTTGAAAATAGCGGGTCAATCACTTTCAGTTTTTCTGAAACTTTTTCAGCCTCAACTACGGTTGGAGAAACTTCGACGGTTAGTAACCAGAGGACAGTTAAAGAAGCTATGCCTGCAAATGTGCCTGCCTATAGCCTATTGGTGGCACGTATGATGGTGGAAAATAGCGAAGTTGAAATCCCTTATACCAGCACCGTAACCAACCCTCATAACGGTGATGAATTCAGGTTGACTGGTGTTATCAAAGGCTCCAGCTTCTCTAAATCCCGTAAGCGCTGGGACGTTGTGGGTAATGCTTACCCCAGTCGATACGAAATTTTTGAAAGTTATTCCTGGGTTGTGGAATATTATGGGTTGGAAAATGTTACCATCATCGCTGATCCAGTGATTGAATCTGCGGTAATCGAAGAGGTTGTAATTCCTTGATAATTGCTAACGATTGATTGTTTAAGGTCCGCTTAACTTCTAAGCGGATCTGCTATAAAAATTTGAATGGATTCAACTTCCCTCAATTTTTCTATGGTGTAGTGGATACTTCCTTGTATCCTCCGAACATGCCTAATTCTTTCCCTTGTACCTTATGGAGTAGGTCAATCCTTGATCATAACGGAACTCAACCGTATCTTATCCTCATGGCACCCGTAATAACTAAAATTCACCGGTGTTTTGGACATATAGGCAGAGAGTAAGAAAGAGACTTTAGTGTCATAGATTTGTGAATCGTCGCTGACTAGTACAAAAGTACTAGTGTCGAGACATACCACCTCAGCATTGTCGTTTTTAAATCCTTTTAACTGAATATCTACGCCTTGGCTATGTACTTTGAGGTAATCAATGCGTGCCATTTGAGTCCAAGCGGCACTTGCAAATGGTGATTGTGATAGAGCGATACCCAGAACGATTGATACAACTGTTTTCATCCGCTACTCCCTGGTATATGTATCGCCAACATGAGAGGGTTGGCAAATTCCTGAATGTAACCAGTGAAAGAATAGCAAAAACGGGGCGGCTTATTGCATTGGGCTATCTGGAAGGTTTCTGCGTCGCCAGGGCTTATGGGATGAAGTGGATGCCCTGGCGCAGGTTTTAGGATGACCGATTAATGCAGGTTTATTCTTCGCGAAGAATCTTCTGGGTTTCCTTTATTTGAATCCGACGGTTCTCTTGCTTTTCTCCACGTATTCTTACCCGCTCACCGGACTTCATGCCCTTCTTCTTTATTTCTTTCGCATCTACAAAATAATATATTCCGGTAGTTTCATCTTTGATAGAAAATCTATGATCGATCTTTCCGGTCTTGAAGTTCTCAGAAACTTCCTCTTCTAATACCCCTGTTATAGTTTCTTCTCCGTAGGCATATGAGATAAGTGAAAAAGTGGTAATAAAGGCGAGAAAAAATCGCATTGCATTATCCTCTCAATTTAATTGGAATAGCTCACTGAAATGGTGGCGGTGTTTGTGTCGTCATTTCTGGATTTGAGTTGGATAGTTACTCCTGCAGAGGCATCGGTAAAGTTACTGCCCGGTTCGTCCAGCGTTGCCACTTGGTTAGCAGTACCATCCTTAAGGTAATGTACTGTGACAGCCTGCTCTTGTTGTGAGCGGGGGTTCAGGATGGGGTGTGAAATATGATATTCCACAAAATAGTAATCCTCCCCATTGCTGCTGCCATTCGCCTCCACTTTTACAAGTTGTGGTAAGGAATTTTCAAGCTCCCCAGCGGTAAGCTCGATAGCTTGTAGCTGTATTTCTGAAGTGCTACCAGGGTTTCTGGCAATGGATTTTGAATAGTTGGGAAAGCTGTTGTACCACCCCATAAATTCCCTATGGGCGCTGCCAAATAAACGGGATTGCCAGCTGTTACCCATAAATACGGCTGCCGAGCCATATTCACTTTCACCTCGGTCGTTGGTGTCTCCATCATTGTTGGTGTCATTGCCTGCATGCCCTAAGCCAATATTATGGCCAAGCTCGTGCCCCATAATCAGTTGGTCACTGTCTGCTGTTACGATACTCCAACGGCCATTAACCGCCGCCACCCCGGTACCAACCAACCCGGCGTTGTATGCGGCGTTTGGAAATATAAACACTCGGTGGCGCCATTCGTTAAGATCTACGGGGCGATTATTGGCATCCATAAAGCTGCTTTCGATCCAGCGGGTTGCATTGTCTCGCCAGGTGTAACCGCCATCAGAGTATTGGCTGTCCTGTGAGCTTCTGGCGCGAGCCTGAGCATTTTCCACGCTCAAAACACCACCGTTTTGGCTATCTGGAATACTATATATAAAGCAATCAATAGAGCTTTCTTCGTTGTTTTCCTCTCCATAACAATATTGAGCGAGAGAGTTGTTGTCGCTGAGATGGCGTTTGAATTTTAGCTGTCCCAACGAATTTTCTTTATAGGTGTTATCGAGGGAGTCGGTATCGTTGAATGTCATATCCGCAAGCTGGGATATACTGACATCGTCAGTAACTAACGCATCTGAAAAATTCACCAGTACAAAAACGATACTATTTTGTGTGGCTTCAATCGTCTGAATTGAAAAGGTTACGCTGAGTTGGTCGCCATTACTCAGTGGAAAAGTAATGGTGTCTTTGACAGTAGCGCCGTTATTCAAGCTAATAGTATTGCTATTCAGCTGGTATTCCCAATTGCCACTGTCATAGAGTTTAAAGTCACCATACTCTCCAGAAAAAGTGCCCGACTGGAATGTGGGGCTTTTACTATCGGTATTTTCTAGCTTAAGCGAGCCTTGGGCATACTCACTACTGCCTACCACTAATGTACTTAGAGGAGTGGCAGGGTTAAATGTGTAGTCACCGGTATCGGTAGCATCGTCATCATTCCCCTCATTCCCCTCATTCCCCTCATTCCCCTCATTCCCCTCATTCCCCACGTCGTCATCGGAGCTCGTTCCGGTATTAGATCCGCTGTTGGTTTCACCATTTGGCTGATTGTTGTCAGAATTGCCTCCTCCAGAGCCCCCACTGCAGGCTGCCAGAAATAGGGTTAAGGTGAGCGCACTAAAAATTTTAAGTAAACCAGGCATTCTTCCCCCGAATTATCGCTATTAGGTAATGGCCGGTGTTAAATGAGATAAAGGATGGACTCTTGCCAATTGGTACGGTTCCACCAATTGTGGTTTTTGAGGTATTTTTAGTTAATTTCGTCGCGGCAGGCTAAAAATCTTCACTGTTCCGAAGTTGTTTGGTGGTTTAGCGATAGTGGAGAGTGTTTGCCTTGCCCTTACGAGGCATTCGTGGGGGGGTACGCTTTTTTGCCTTGGGTGACAGCGTACTTAATTCGGGCTATGTATGGCCCGTTAGTCACTTTGTCCACAGATCTCAGCTGGCTTAACGGTACATATTTGAAGGCATAGTCTCTTAGAGTGTCGGATTCATTATTTTATTCCCCACAAGCCTATTTAATCTCACACGAGTTATTACTTACCATCTATCCAATCCAGTTACTGCTTGTCTTATATAAATACCACTGATCAGTTGGGCTGGAGTCGACAAACAGCATTGCTAAATTGCCTCTATCAAACAGGAGGTGATGATGAGAAGGAATGCTTTTTGGCTGTTATTGATGTTGTTTTCGGCGAGTGAGCTCAAGGCTGCATCGCTTGCACAGCAGTGGGAGTTGGCCGTGGCTGTTAATGCCAAGAGCCAATCGGAAAGTGCCATCTTCGATACCGAGTCAGGGTATGAGCGCCAGGCAAAGTTACAGGGTGCTCTGCAGTTGTCAGGTTGGGAGGGGCAGGTATCTGTGCTGCATAAAGCGGATAATGACGCTGGCGAAGAGTCTGAGTTGATTGTGGAAGAGTTCTTCTGGCAGGGAGGCTGGTTTGACTGGGATTTGTTAGCGGGTAAGCGACGCTTGGATTATGGTGTGAGCTATGCCCATAGACCGCTGGATTTATTCCTGCCTATGGAACGCAACCCCGTATCTCTGCGTGTGAATGAAGGGGTTGCCGTAGTGTCTGCCAGTCGCTTCACTGCCAGCGGAGAGCTGAGTCTGATGCTGGTTGATGCCAATGCAAGCCAGCTTATTGATGAAGTACTTCCGAAAGGAATAGCTGTACGTTGGTATCAGTTGGAGGGGGAGAGCGAGTGGCAATTACTTGGCTACCTAGATGATCAGCGCGGCCTGAATATCGGCGCTAGCTGGGTTGCGACCTATGGTGAGTCTTGGGAGTTGCACAGCGAAGGCCGTTACCAGCAGCGTTATCGTCAGTGGCTAAAGCCCGATGCACCGGAAGCTAGCGTTTCACCTCGTGAGGGAGAGCAGAGCGATGGCTGGCAGGCCCTATTGGGTATGACCTGGACCCATAGGGCAGGACACACAGTGATAGCGGAATACTGGTTTGATAGTCGGGCGTGGCATACGCGTGACTGGAAAAAACTGTCAGAGAATGCCCGCTGGTACCGGGAGCAGGGAGCTCGCTGGGATGGGGTTAGGTATGCCTCTGGGGCAGTCTTTTTGAGCGAGGGTCGCAATCGCCATAATGTGATGTTGCATTGGAGCTTGTCTAATCACAATTACAACCCGAAGCTAGATCTTTTATATTCCCCTGATGATGGTGGCTTTGTTGTGACAACCGGTATTCACCGTGAAATGAATAGTAATTGGACTCTCGGTGCATCAATAAGGTATTTTGGCGGCGCTGAACAATCGTACTTTGCACAACTGCCAAGTGATACCCACGTTACTTTGACTGCGAATATGAATTTTTAAAAGGAATCATGGTGACTTTACTCAGTGAATTTTTACGTATCCTGATTCTTTGTGTGGTTGTGGCCTTCATTACTAGGGAGGTATGGGGAGGGAGTTATTTTTTCCATTTTTGCATCTCCCTGGCATATGGTTTTGTTGCTTTTTCTACACGCAAGTTGATCCTTCATTTAAAACCAAACTGGCCACATGCACTCAAATATGCAATAACTATTTCAGCAACGCTAGTGTTGGGTACTGTCAATGTCTGGTGGTGGGTTTCCGGCTTTGGTACTTTCCCGGCGTTTGATGGCCTGATCAATTCTCTGATCATTGCCACCTTCTTAACAACTCTGCTTTACCAGTTTTACCTTAATCGTGAGCAATCCCATCAGTTAGAGGCTGAACGTAGAGAAGCAGAATTGCTGCAGAGTCAGCAACAAAAAACTTTGGTACAAAGCCAGTTAAAAGTATTGCAAAGTCAAATAGAGCCCCATTTTCTCTTTAATACTCTGGCTAACCTAAAAATGCTAATTCGGCATGATCCGCAGAAAGCAGAATTGCTGCTGGATAGTTTCAGTGATCTCCTGCGCTTTAGCCTGAATAAATCGCGTTCTGATTATGTATCTCTTAAAGATGAACTCCGTAGCCTGGAGAGCTATCTGGCTATTCAGCAAATCCGTTTGGGAGAGCGTCTCCAATATAAGGTTGAACTGGCAGAAACCGTTAATCCCTCCACAGTTGTGCCACCATTGTTAATACAGCCTCTGGTGGAAAATGCCATTTTTCATGGTATTGAGCCTTCCTCCAAGGGTGGTTTGGTTTGCCTTAAGGTGGCGACAGAAGCTAACCAATGGGTCATAGAGGTGGAGGATAATGGCGTTGGACTACAGGCTGTATCCAGTAAATCTAAGCCGAATAAGCACAATGGTTTGGCTTTGAATAATATCAAGGAGCGTCTTGCCACCCTGTTCCAGGAAAAAGGCAAGCTGCAGATAAGTAGTAATAAGCAGGGCGGAGTTACCGCCCGATTGGAGTTTCCATGCGCGCAATAATTGCCGACGATGAACCCTTGTTGCGTCACCATCTGGACAAAATGCTGGCTGATGTTTTCCCAGAGCTCGAAGTGGTTGGCAAGGCCGCCGATGGCCAGGAGGCGTTAACGCTTTGTCAGCAAGAGCAACCCGATGTCATTTTTCTGGATATCCGTATGCCGGGCCTGGATGGCATTGCAGTCGCCACCGCGCTTAACAAGCTGGAAACCAAGCCAGTTGTGGTGTTTATTACTGCCTATGATGAATACGCCGTTAATGCTTTTGAGCAGGAAGCCGTAGATTATTTGCTAAAGCCCATTGATGAGAAGCGCTTGCAGCTTGCATGCGATCGCATCAAAAATCGGCTGGATAGCAGGGCAGATGAACAGGCGCAAGCGAGCCCAAACATTGCGGTTTTGCTGCAAAAACTCAATGTAGGCAAGCCGGAATATTTACGCTGGATCAGGGCCAGCAGGGGAGAGGATGTACACTTGATCGCTTGTGATGAGATATCGGCATTTGTTGCTGAAGACAAGTACACCACTGTCCACTCTGATCAGGGGCAGCATATTATTCGTACGCCGCTCAAAGAGCTGATGACGCAACTGGAGCCGGACCTTTTTTGGCAGATACACCGCTCAACGATTGTTTGCGTGAAGCGAATCGACAAAATAAGCCGGGGTCTAACCGGTTCAGCCACAGTTATTATGGAGGATGGGCAAAAGTTTGCGGTTAGCCGCAGAGCTGCTGCCATGTTTAAATCTATGTGAAGCTATGTGCTGTAAACTGTAAATAGACGGAGATAGATCGCTCTACAGTAAATCAATTTTTTTCAGTTTATAGCTAGCGCACGTCGGATGCCACTAAATTCACTGTGATTAATACGGAGTCACCATGTCTAGTTACTACCCAGCCGCAGAACTACAGAAATTTGCAAGCGACTTGTTTCAGCGGGTGGGGCTCGCCAAGGATCGTGCGGATGTAATGGCTAATGTTTTCCTGCAGGCAGATTTGCTTGGCTTTACCACGCATGGCCTGCAGCGGGTGGTGAGTAATCTAAAGTGGTTACAGAGTGGTGAATCCCGGCTCAGTGGCGATCCTCAGGTGTTGTCTGATCGTGGTAATTGCTTTAACTGGGATGCTCAATTTTTACCTGGCCCCTGGGTATTAACCAAGGCCATCGAGCAGGCTTTATCTCGAATACCTGAACAGGGTGTGGTCACGGCAACCATTCGTCGCAGTCAGCATATTGCGTGTCTGGCTGCTTACCTGCCCCAAATTATTGAAGCAGGATATGTAGCGATCCTTACCTGCTCGACACCTGGGGAAAATACGGTTTCCCCACAGGGAGGGCTCGATCCCCTGTTTTCGGCAAATCCTTTGGCTTTTGCTGCTCCTGCGGGTGAATATCCCTTGTTATTTGATATCAGTATGTCGGTTACCGCTGGCGCCTATGTCTCCCGTGCTAAGCGAGAAAATACCAAAATGCCTACGCCATGCCTAAAGGATAAGCATGGCAATTTATCCGATGACCCTCTGGCTTTTGATGATGGCGGCAGTATTCTGCCGATAGGTGGGGCTGATCACGGTTACAAGGGGGCGGCACTCAGTGCAATGTTAGAGGTGTTGTCGATGGCATTGGGAGGCTACGGTCGCGGTGATGAGTCGGCCACACAAGACAAAGAAGCCAATTCAGTTTTTTTACAGGTTATTGATCCCCAAGCCTTTGGGGCCCAGGCGGATTTTCTGCGCCAAACAATTGCCTTGAGTCATCTTTGGGAGCAAAACCGAAGCGATAGTGGTAAACCTGTACGGGTGCCGGGCCAGCGTGCCTGGGCCATGAGAACGCGACAGTTGCGCGATGGAGTCGAGTTATACCCGTCTATTATGCGGGATTTGCAGCCTTGGGCTGAAAAACTACAGGTCCCACTTCCTAGCGCGCTGGTAACAAGCTGATTTTTAGCCGTATACCACTACGCCTGAAACTCCACGCCTTCAACTACTGCCTCAGCCGCACCCTCAAGTAGGCGCTACCGTTACGCCCCATTTCCTTGTGTGAGCTAATGGGGCGCTAATTTCTTCTCTCCGGATTTTGATTGCTTAGTGTTGGGCTTGCCTTCACTGCATTTCCCTTACTCTAAAAGCTCATTGATACCCTGTTAATTCAATAGGGCTTTTAAGCCGGGCTTATTTGACTTGATCACCGGTCCTTGCTCACCTGTGATATTCCTTATCTGGAGTATTGTCGGTTTGGTTATATCTCGAATTTGAAAATCGGGGCGGTTTAGTCCACATGAAGATGGCGGGAGCTGTGTAGGCTGGTACTACGATAGGGGGCATAAACCAAAATAAAAGGAGGGAACATGAATGATTTTGCCCATATGACAGCCTTGGAGCTGTTAAAAGGATATAAGGATAAGTCATTTTCTCCGGTGGAAGTGACAGAAGCGCTGTTGAGGCAGATAGACTCCTGTAATCCCGCTGTTAATGCCTACTGTCTTGTAGATAAAGAGACCACAATGGTCTCAGCTCAAGCCTCAACCCAGCGCTATTATCGCGGTGAAACTCAAGGTGTGCTGGATGGTGTGCCGGTGGCGATTAAAGATGTTTTCCTTACTCCGATGTGGCCCACAATCAAGGGCTCTAAAACCATCGATCCTAAGTCCACCCTGGGGAAAGAAGCGCCAAGTGTTGCGGCTTTGAACCGCAATGGCTATGTCCCTCTGGGCAAGACCACAACACCGGAGTTCGGCTGGAAAGGGGTGACGGATAACCCGGTCGATGGTGTTACGTGTAACCCATGGGATACCGATAAAACTGCCGGTGGCTCAAGCGGCGGCAGTGCAGCAGCTGTTGTGCTCGGTATGGGACCTCTGGCCTTGGGTACCGATGCAGGGGGCTCTATCCGTATTCCCGCGGGCTTTTGTGGTCTTGTTGGGCTCAAGCCGAGTTTTGGTGAAGTGCCACACTGGCCAGCGAGTCCTTTTGGAACCCTGGCGCATGCGGGTCCCATGGCCTGGACGGTATCCGACTGCGCTCTGTTGATGAATGTATTGAGTGAAGCCGATCCGCGAGATAGCAATGCGATTCCCCGTCGCAACATTGACTATCTTAAGGCGATTTCCGGTGAGCCACGCGAACTGCTCAAGGGAATGAAAATTGCCTACAGCGCAACCTTGGGATATGTACAAAATGAGCGGGATGTAGAGCGGGCTGTGTACAATGCCGCGCAGCTCCTGCAATCACTTGGCGCTGAAGTGACTGAGGTTACACCGGGTTTTGAAGATCCTCTCGCAGCGTTCGGCCACCTGTTTTATGGCGGTGCAGCCAATGCCCTGCGCACTATCGGCAAGCGCCAGCGCACGGTAATGGATTCCCAGCTGGTTGCTGTCGCGGATAAGGCCTCGCAGCTCTCAATGCTGGATTACCTCGCCGCGGTGAATGAGCGAACAGCTCTGTGTGAGCATATGGCTCAGTTTCATAATAAGTACGATCTGCTGATGACGCCGACCCTGCCGATTACAGCGTTTAAAGCTGGCCGTGAGGTGCCAGAGGGCTGGCCCAGTACCCGCTGGCCCTCGTGGACACCGTTTACCTACCCCTTCAATATGACAGGCCAACCGGCACTTTCTGTGCCCTGTGGTTTCTCCTCTAACGGTTTACCTATTGGTATGCAGCTTGTAGGCAGGCGTTTTGAGGATGCTACGGTGCTGCGGGCCGGGCAGGCTTACCAGCTTGCCGCTCCAATGACGGATAAACGCCCAAAGCTTTTTTATAACAATATTGCCGAGGGAGAAAAGGTGTGAGCCGGTTGGAATTTGATTTCTACGAATCGGAGGATCCGGTCTGGAATCCGGCGCTTTTAACGATTCCGGTACCCGGTATCCGCAAGATGGTTAATCTGGCGGCCACCATGGATGACGTGATTCATTTGTCTATCGGACAACCTGACTCACCGGCTCCGCCTCATGTTATCCAGGCCACGGTTGATGCGGTACAAGCAGGGCAAACCGGCTACACCATGGATGCGGGGCTACCAGAACTGTTAGAGGCGCTCGCCGAATATAATGGTGAACGCTATGGCCGTAAGATCACTCCAGAAAATATACTTGTCACTACCGGTGCAACAGAAGCCATCTACTTGGCACTTACGGCCATGTCGGCGCCGGGGCGCGAGTTTATTATAGCTGACCCATCCTTTTTATTGTATGCCCCCTTAATTCGCATGAACGGTGGGGAAGTTCATTATATTCCCACCCGTGCAGAGAATAATCATCAGCTAGACCCACAAGAGGTCATTGATGCAATAGATAATAACACCCATGCTATTG
The DNA here is from genome assembly GCF_009363535.1 of Microbulbifer sp. THAF38. Lineage (NCBI taxonomy): Bacteria > Pseudomonadati > Pseudomonadota > Gammaproteobacteria > Cellvibrionales > Microbulbiferaceae > Microbulbifer > Microbulbifer sp. THAF38. The sequence continues at coordinate 3,147,151 of NZ_CP045369.1, read as the reverse complement.
TCTTGAACTCGCCTAGTAATCCCACAGGAACAGTCTATCCACGTGAGACCGTGGAGACTATTGTGCAAGAGGCCGCGTATCGCGGTATTTTTGTGATTAGTGATGAGGTTTATGATCATCTAATTTACGATGACCGTGATTATGCCGGTGTGCTCTCTTGCTGCTCTGATCTCGATCATGTAATTATTATCAGCAGTTTTTCCAAAACTTTTAGTATGGCTGGTATGCGCGTTGGTTGGATGATTTCAAGTCAGGGAGTTATCCGTAAATTACGCCGGTATCATATGTTCACCACTACCGTTGCAAATACTCCCTGCCAGTGGGCTGGTGTAGCAGCATTAAAAGGAGATCGAAGTTTTATTGCGGATATTATAGAAAATTATAAAAAAAGGAGAGATCGCCTGGTCCAGTTGATTGAGCAAACGCCATACCTTGAAGGTTATACCCCTGAGGGAGCTTTCTATATGTTTCCATCGTTACCCGAGGGGATAAATGGTAATAATGTCGCCTTGCGTATGTTGAGGGAGACCGGAGTGTGCACCATTGCTGGAGATACCTTTGGTGAATCTTGCCGTAACGCCTTGCGTTTCAGCTACGCGACCTCAATTGAAAACATTGAATTAGCTTTTGAACGTATTATTCCATGGATGGAGAGGCAAAATTTTTCCTAGAGAGTATCTCGACTTATTTTCTTTGGGGTGAATTCCGATTGAATTATTTCTGACTTCTCTTTTCCTAGAGAATATATAAATATTCTTTATGTTAGATCTGTCAGTTTTATGTGGATGTACCACTAGCTTGGACTTTGCAAGGCTGTTGCCCGTTGTGATTATTTGTATCCTTTAGAAGTCTCAATCCATTAGGTTTTTTGCTCTTTGCTCTTTGCTCTTTGCTCTTTGCTCTCTGCTCTCTGCTCTCTGCTCTCTGCTCTCTTAATTCTTTTTTGTTGTTTGTTTGGTTTTTGGGTTTCAAAAGGATCTCTCTTTTAAAGCGGGGATGGTCCTTTGTAGATTTTCATGCAGTTGTAACGATAGTTTGTTTTACTGAAGAGGCAGCAATTAAACCTTTTAAATGAAAAGCATTTCGTTATGACAAAAATAAATCGACGCACATTATTGAAGTGGGGCGGTCTACTAACTGTTTCTGCCATGGCACCAGCAGTTTGGTCTAAAAGCGGGGCGAAGCAATATGAATATACTGGTGCAGCCAGCATTTCCAGCCACTTTTTGCACGGGGTGGCTTCTGGAGATCCTACCGTTAATTCAGCCATTATCTGGACAAGAGTCACCACCGAAGAGGCGGCGCCACTGGTTTATTGGGAGGTAGCCCTAGATGATTCCTTTGAACAAGTTGTATCAACAGGTTATACGCAAACCGATGAGTCAAAGGATTTCACAGTCAAGTTGGATGTGACTGAATTGAATTTTGGCCGTGACTATGTTTATCGATTTAAATACCGCGATCAGTCCTCACCGGTTGGTCGTTTAAAGCTGGTGCCCCAAAGCAATACCGATATCCCCTTTCTAAAATTTATAGTGACATCCTGCTCGCATTTTGAGCATGGTGAATTTGTTGGCTATCGGGATATGGTGGAAAGAGAGCAGAATATTGATGCGGTCATTCATCTTGGTGACTATTCCTATGCGTCCTCCAATTCTGGTGACTACCGTAAGTTTAGCCATTCCGACTTCAAGTTCGATCGCGAAAGTTTTAGGGCTCGCTATTCCGAGATAAGAAAGGATGCCTTCCTGCAACAGGCACACCAGATGCATACTTGGATGGTGATATGGGATGATGGCGATTTAAGAAACGGTGTCTGGCGAGAAGGGCCGGCCATTGATGGTGCTGACTTCAATGAGGCGATGGATATCGCCATGGAAACTTTCTTTTTGTGGATGCCCATCCGCTATATTGCACCCAAGCGTGTTTGGCGATCTGCTCCCTATGGCGATCTGGCCGATATCTTCTTTATGGATATGTGCTTTTATGATCGAGATGAGCCGATCAATAATATGCCGGATAATCTGAGCAAGCGTCAGCCAGTATTTGAGCAGTACGATTTCCCCGGGCGCAGTATCATCGGCCAGGAGCAAGCGTCTTGGTTTGAGCAGGCACTTCGGACATCCACTGCCCGCTGGCGGATTGTCTGCTCCGGCGCTCCGGTGTTTGAGTGGTGGGATAACTACTCTCCCAGTGCCTGGCGGGCTTACCCCCAGTCTCACAAGTGGCTGCTAGAGCTATTCTCAGAGCTAGATAACAATATTGTTGTTTTGTCAGGTGGTCTGCATAAAGCGATGGCAGCCGGTCTGGCTTTGGACCCCTTTGCCAGTGATTACAATGCTGGTCGCGATAACGTAGCTGTTGAAATTACTGCACCCTCCCTGACCCGGGGCGATGGCGGTGCCCTCTGGTACGAGATTGCTGATAATCGTAGTACCGAGAAAGCCCTTAAGAAGAACCCCCATATGAAATTTCGTAAGGGTAATCGCGCCGGCTATCTAATTACCAAATTTGAGGCTGATCAGTTTGTCGGTCGCTGGAGGCTCTACGAGGATGTAAGAAAGGTGAATGGCCCCAAGGCGGATACCTATGGGGACATTGTGAGTGAGTACGGAAAATCTAAAATTAAATTTGTGGATTGATCGTTAGGATAATATTGGAGAAAAGGAAATCTTATCTCTATTTTAACGGTTGATGGACTCTGCAAAGAATAAAAAAATAGAAGAGGGAGGCGTATAGTTTTTCCGCCTCTCTTTATTTAAAAGAAGCCTTATATCGATTAAGTGTCGGTTGGTACCCTCCCAAATAAGTTTCATTTGGAGCTTGGCTATCTCGTTTACGATATCTTCATTTGTTGTGATGAAGGGTCTCTTGCATAATCACTCTGGATGAAATTAGCGTTGAATATATCTTGTCAGCCTAGTGTGGTACACATTGCTAGACTTTCCCTAATGCATAAATGTGATTGGTGACAATAACTGTTAGGGTTGGTAGAGGTTTGCCAGGTTGATTTCTTTAAAGATTTATAGTCGCAGTATTGATGAGGAAAAATAATATACCATATTTGTAAATATGATATTGAGAAGTCCCAGGAGGGGCGATCTCAGTATGATCGCCTAGGTGGAAGAGGTTTTCCTGTCTTGCTTATTAATGGAGAGCTGGTTCATGGATGCAATGCTAGTAAAATATTAAATGCTTCTTGGGGAATTCAAGGCCTCAGTTTATTGCGATTAGCTTTTAAGATGATTGTTAAGACAAAACTTCGGATACATTATTGGGTCTTTAAGCAGCAATCTATGGCGCCACCGCCAGTATGCGGAAAACAGCCCACAAGAGCGATAAAGAATGGCTCAAAACCAGTTTAAGCTGCTCGGTACACGACGTTTCCTACCGCTGTTTATCACTCAGGTTCTAGCAGTTTTCAGTCGGAATATGTACAAAAATGGGCTAATAGTGCTGCTGGCATTCCGTATGGCTGAAGAGGAATCTAATACACTGATCAATATTGCCACTGGCCTGATTATTCTGCCCTACTTCCTCTTTTCCTCCTTGGCAGGCCAAATCTCCGATAAATTCGATAAAAGGAAGCTCATCAGAATCTACAAGCTGGCCGAAATAGGTATAGGTATCGTGGGTATTATCGCGATGTTTACCCAGCATTATGCCTTGAGCCTGGTGGTCTTTTTCTGCTATGGCACCTCCTCCACACTTTTCAGTGCGGCAAAATTTTCCCTGATACCCCAGCAATTAAATAGAAGTGAGCTACTTGCTGGCAATGCGTTGATCCAAATGGGAGCCTTTATTGGTACCCTGACCGGAACAATTGTCGGCACTATATTGGTCGGATTCACTCATCCCGGTCAGCACGGATTAACATTTATCGCGGTCATATTGATATTCACGGCCGTCATTGGTTTTCTGGCAAGTTGCGCAATTCCCAAGGCCCCGCCTTCATCTCCAAAACTGCGCATTAATTGGAATCCCGTGGCACATGCCATGCGTGTCATGTACTTGGCGTGGCAAACACCTCCTGTGTTTTACTCCATTTTCGCCATTTCCTGGTTCTGGCTGACAACCACGGCATTTCTCGCGCAGATTCCCAACTTTACCCGCGACACCCTTGGGGGAAATGAAGATATTATCACTTTGCTGTTGTGCTGCCTCACCGTGGGCACAGCCTTGGGATCACTGCTGTGCAACTGGCTATCCCGGGGGCGTATCGAATCGGGATTGGTGCCACTGGGTGCTATTGGTATCACTTGCGCTGGATTGGCGCTCGGTTTCCAATCCAGCAGCTTTCAAACACTTTCCAACGCAAACCTAACCCAGTTTTTTAACCATCAAGGTTCCTATTTGATCCTTCTCTATATGACGCTCTTTGGGATTTTTGGCGGTATTTTTACTGTTCCCTTATATGCAATGATCCAGGACCGTTCAAGTGCAGAGATTCGCGCGCAGATTATTGCGATCAGCAATATGCTCAACGCGCTGTTTATGGTGACAGCCGCTCTCGTGAGCATTACTTTCCTGGATATCCTAAAGATCTCTATCCCTAAATATTTTGTCATTATCGCTTTACTAAATCTGATTGTGGTCACTCTGATTTTTGCCAAGTTACCAGAGTTTATCATGCGCGGGCTGCTATTGCTGCCTGCACGAATCCTCTATCGGGCCAGCCAAAAGGGATTGGATCAAATCCCTAGAGAGGGGCCCGCTCTCATTATCAGTAACCACATCAGCTTTCTAGATCCAGTGATATTGGCGGATACCGTCGAGCGTTATGTGCGCTTTATCGCACACCCTAAAATCTATAAATCCCGTCTGCTGCGCTGTATTTTACATATGAGCGATGCTATCCCTATAGGTTTGGATCTCGATGATCCAAATAGCCGTGAGCGCACTTACAAAGCTATAGAGGAGAGCTTGGACAACGGGGAGTTACTCTGTATTTTCCCCGAGGGGAAAATCAGTGAAGACGGTGAGCTGCAGCCATTTCTGAAAGACATTGAGGAGATTTTACGGCGCAAATCTGTTCCGGTTATCCCTATTGCCTTACATAGTGCCGATGCCCAGGACGAAAACTCAGCGCAGCAGTCTAAAAAGAAAAGTAAACGCCGCTTATTTCCCGAAGTTCTGGTAATCGCAGGACAACCGGTAGAGAGTATCAATACCGATTCGGAAAGCCTGCAAAAAAAAATTCGAGATCTCAAGAAAAAAGAATAGGAATAAATGATAGAAAGGAGATTGCGCACAGCGCCCACGCCTTCACTGATGTCACCGGCTTTGGCCTGCTCGGTCACTTAATGGAAATACTGAAATCTGACGGACCTGATGCCACACTGATTGCCGAGCCACTGTCGATGATTCCCTGTGCCCGCCAATGCCTCGAGCTCGCCTGGCTATCTAGCATGCAGCCGCAAAACGCCTACGTATATGTGGAAAACCTGCCGGAATGACAATCCATGGCACATAGGGATTCCTCAGACCTGTGGCGGTCTGCTCGCCGAAGTGCTTGCAGACACAAAACGGAGCCCTGCGCGCGTAACTACTGCAGAGTGGTTCCAGCCAGGCCTCTATCATCGATGTGATCAGCAGAAACGAGAATCTACAACTAAAGGTATAAAGGTAAGCCTGCGAGAGATGGCCACTGGAGGCAGTTACTTATCCGCGATAGCGAAGTCGAATACAGCCAAGTCGATAACCCCGTACTAGCCTACATTACTTAATAGCCGTTAATTCGGAGGGTTTTGGCTTCAAAATAGATGATGGCAGGCACCTATATACAGCGAGAGTTATACACAGATTAGTGAGTCAACATTTTAAGTAATAAATGGGACGACCAGCCTCCATGAAAAAGATTGTGATCATCGGTGGCGGAGCCAGTGGCCTTCATTTGGCAACTCGGCTTGGACGTTATTTCAACTCTACCCGGATGCTTGGGCTTAAGCATGAGGGCCCATCTGCTCAGATCACTTTAGTCGATAAGAATCGCACCCATATCTGGAAACCCCTAATCTACCAGGTGGCCGTTGGCACATTAGACACCAGTATGGATGCTCTTAACTACCAAGTTCACGCCAGCTCTAATGGCTATGAATTCCAGCTCGGCTCACTGCAATCCCTCGACAGGAAGCGCCAGATTTTGACCCTAGGGGCAGTGCTGAATGACAAAGGCTGCGAACTAATACCTCCGCGCGAGCTGGAGTACGATTATTTGGTGCTCTGCGTTGGCAGCATAAGCGATGACTCCAATATACAGGGGGTGCGCGAGCACTGTATTCCTCTCGACAGCATTGAGCAGGCACACAACTTTCACAAGCACTTGCTTGATCACCTTCTATGCCTAGAAGCCTATCCCAATAAAACATTACAAATAGCCATTATCGGCGGTGGCTGTACCGGAGTGGAGCTTGCTGCGGAGCTGGTGATGGCTAGTAGGCAGGTTGGCCAATATGGGCGTATCTGTACCGGTGCCATTGACATTACCTTAGTCGAGGCCGAGCCTCAGCTGCTACCGGGTCTACCGGCAAGATTGGGCAACAGCGCCGAGCGCGAACTATGTAAGATGGGAGTTCGTGTACTTACCAACAGCCATATTATCAGTGTCAGTACCAACAGCCTCACTACAGATGATGGCAGAGAGATCCCCGCAGCAATTCGAGCCTGGGTCACCAGGGTTAAGGCACCGGAGTTCCTCACTCGGTTGGATGGTCTCGTCACCAACCAACTCAACCAGATAGAGGTGAAAACCACCCTACAAAGCAAAAATGATCCCCATGTCTTTGCTATGGGGGATTGTGCCAGCTGTATCGACGGTAACAAGCAGCGTGTACCATTACGCGCATTAGCCGCGCAACAGATGGCCAAGCTTTGTTCCACCAACCTGATCGCCCTGATAGAAAACAAATCCCTGGGGCACTTCTATTACAGGGATCGTGGTTCGCTGGTTTCCCTTAGTACAAACACTGCTGTAGGGAACTTAAGGACCGCTTTTGTAAGAAGAAACCTTACCATTGAGGGACGTATCGCCAGTTTGGCCTACCACTCCCTCTACCAAATGCACTTGGCGACAATCCACGGCTGGCCCAAGGCCATACTGCTCTATTTACTTAGTCAGGCCAACCGTGCAGTGAACCCCCGCCTTAAATTGCACTGAAAAGGATAAAGTGGAAACTGACGCGACAATCAAAGATTTACTGGCCTTTGTCATTGGGCACCCTTGTCGCGTAGTTTGTTGCTTAAGTGATTGTCCGGCGTTGGTGGTTTGATCAAACCTTATTTTCTCAGGATCTATCCATGGAGTGGACCTGTCTTACTGACTATAACTGTGCGAAGTGTTTAGGAGGTGGCAAGCTATTCAAAACAGATCAGACAGAAAATTATATTCAGGATAAGCCAACTCCAATATATCGCTTAAGGCGAGTCGTGTGATGCCCCCACAAAATACAATACTTTGTGGTTAGTGATATAACCATAACCATCTTTAAATATTGAAAGCGCATATTTAGCAAGCTCACAATTGGCACTCCAAACAGAATCTTCTAAAATATATGTTTTGAAGAGAAATGAAGCACTTTGCGCAGTAGCCATGACACAAATATGTGTTTCCACACCAACAATAAAAACTGTATCAACCCCTAAACCTAGTAATTTCTCCTCCAGGGAGGTATCAACAAAGCCGTTATAAACATGCTTTTCAACTACAACTGCCTCCTCCTCTGCCAACTGCCAAATAGGCTCTATTATTTCCGCACCCCAAGTGTCTGACTTGCAAGGGTAGTAACACCTTCCTCTATTTTCCTCGCCACGAAGAAAAGAATTACGATATTTATGGTCTGGCTTAATAATTGTCTGCAACAGAAGAACAGGAATCTCTCTTTCTTTGGCAATCCTCATACATAAAGAAATATTATTAACTACCTTTTCCAGATCATCACCTTTGCGGATGATCCGCGGACTCCAATCTCTAGATGGCGACGGATTTTTAAGCTCCATATTGCTGGAACCATGCTGCCTGCGATCGTAATACCCCCCCGCACAACAAAAATCATTTTGCACATCGACAACAACCAGAGCCGCGTTGATATTTGTTGACAGATCATTTATCACATTGTCTCCTCCATCATCGGCCCTATTCAAATCTTTTTCCTCGCATTCAGTTCTGTGTCTGTTGAATACAGCAGTGCATGACCGTTTTGTCGCCACTATTAGACTTTAGCATCACAACATAAATAACTCTTTTCAAAAAGTTGGCATAGACTGCCTTTGCATAAACCTTAGTGGTATCATTCAAAGCCCCAACATGCTCTAAACGATTCAAGTCAATCTTTCCATCGTGATTTGGGTCCGTTCTGTGCCGCTGTAAACGCCTTCCTATAGCCATCGCAACTTGCCAACGATTGGTAACCCCGTTGGGAAGATTGTCGGGACAAATTTCACCTTGGCGTAGTAGGTATCTGCAGCAAGTTATTTAATACCGAGATCAAGGAACGTTGGTAAAAATTTGACGGTGTGGTGAGCATATAGCTCAATTCCAGATCGGCTTTCTTCGTCTATTATCTGCTAAGCATCCAAAGGAAGGGCAGTAATCGACTTCAGGCTAGTGATGCTGGTCATAGAGATTTCATGGCCATGCTGTGAGGCTCCGGCACTACCATTGTAATACCTGTCCAGGCCCTCCGTCTTTTTCTCTGACTCATCGATAATAATGGCATATATAGCAGCTATGTATCCATGATAGCTTGAGAACTTCTGCATTGAACTTAACGAAGAAAAAAATGTGACGAGACTATCGAGGATAGAGCCTCTTACTGGCTAAGCTGTATCTCTCCATGTTCAGAAATGTCGCCTTCCTCTTAGATACCATCAGTACAGCAAACAGGGAGGGCATGAACTTTCTTTGTGTTTTTTTGATGTTGGACATTCGAACGAAAATAGTTTTTACTACGTCTTCCCTGGGAAGGTAGTGCGTCAATTTGATCTGAGAACCTTATTTTCTCAGTACCTGACCAGGGTTCCCACCCTTACCATCTCTTAAAGCTGTCCGAAGTGTTGTTAATGAAAGCACTATTTTTTATAAATATATTTTCTCGTAAAAAATCCTTTGTAGTTGCTGTGGTTACAGTGTGGTTGTTTTTAGGGTTTAGCTCTATAGCTCGAGCAAATAATATAAGTACCAAGCTGGAAAAAAAGCCAGATGGCGACTGGTCTGTGACCTTTATGTCAGAAAAGCCAATAAAGCGGCTTGCTTTTAAAAGCTCCCCCGATAACTCAAGAAGTAAACGCTGGATTCCTACTGCTACAGGGTATCAGTTTGAGTTTAATGAGGGGAGAGAAAGTGTACTGCGTGAAGATGGTGGTGAGTTTACAGAAGTTACCTTTCACCTAACCCCAACTTATACTGTTCTCCCCAAAGAATACGCTCCTTTCTCGCCGTTTTCTGATGGAGGTTATCTTTTGCATACAGGAAGGTTTTTTGCTTGTGCAGAATCCTGTCAACCCAGTCTAAATCATTGGCGTTTAATGATAGCTGCGCCCGAGTCTGACAATATTATCTTGCATGGCAAGATCTATCAGGAAAGTATTCAGTGGGAGGCCTTAGACGAGGGCAGTAAGATCTATATTGGTCATGGAAAGCCGATACAGAGTGACCACTTTGTTAGTGTGATTGATGAGCTTCTACCAGAGAAGCTTCAATATCAGATGAGCATACAGTTGCCTAAGTTGATGGTTTTCTTCGCGGATAAGATGGGTGCGCTTGGCTATAGACCAGCGTTGTTTGCTTCTTATAGCTCAACAGATGATGGACGAATTGGTCATCAGGGTGGAACTTTGCCCGGTCAGATATTTATGCATTGGTATGGTGATGAGTCTGTTATTGAAACCATTGATGTCGATGAATTGTTTTGGCTCTTTTCCCATGAAGTTGCCCATCTGTTCCAGAGAGAGGGGGCTGATGTTATAGATACTGCTGATTCCTGGATACATGAAGGGGCGGCAGACTATTTTGCAGGCCTGGCATTCAAGAGTATCCTTTCTAAGGATTTTCTGTCGCAGAAGATAAATCAAGCAGAGAAAAAATGCCTTGCCAGTCTGGAGGATAATCCGGTTTACTTGGATGCATCACGTAAGAATCCACGTGTTCACTATGATTGTGGTTTGCTGATTATAAATGCGATAGATAAACAGTTAAAAGAGCAGGGCTCTATTTCCATTTATGAATTATGGAATCTTTATTCTTCAAAGGTTTCATCAGGAGCGTCGGCTGGGGCGGATCAATTTGTGCTTGCTACCAAACCTTATCTGTCATCAGAAATGATCAAGAACTTGGAAAAACTAAATACCTCTGAATTCTCTGCTTTAAAATTTATTAGCAAATTGACAGGGGATAATCCCTAAAATACTGATGCCTAATTTTACCACTTAATCCAAGATGGGTAAGTGTTGGCTTACCCTCTAAATGGTTTTACTAATAAGGCGGAAGGGAAGAATACCCCTCTCCCGGGACCGTATGAGGCATGGATGCCGATTACGAGCATACAGGGATGTATTCACAGCGTGTCCCGGGAGAGGGGTATTCTTTTCTTCCGTCCCGGTAGTAACTCATACTAATACTTATAGCTGTTAGAATGGGCTGTATATTGGCTATGAGACAACATTTACAAATCGGTTCTACTGTACCACTTGCTGGGAGCTAGCCCCTCGTCACTTCCGTTTGTCTCTCGTTGTTTGACGCTTATCTTCAACTTCTAACCCCATTCAGCCACAACAGCTCCCGTTTATCCCTCTCCTCATCCCTTTATCGCACCATCAAGAACCCCCTCGATAACCAGCGTTAATCTGCTCTCAACCTAAACGCAAGGAGAGAAATCATGAAGAAGATTATCGCAGCGGCACTGATTCATCTGGGTATGACAACTTCCGCTTTTGCTGCAGTGGATGCGCAGTTAGAAGGACTATACACCAAGGCGGCGCAGCAGAGTGGGGATGCCATTGAGGCTTCTTATGAGGCTTTCAAAGCTGCTCAGCAGCAAGATCCCACAGATCCGGCTGCTTTATTTTACCTGGGGGCCAGCGAGACGCTGATGGCCAAGGAGAGCTGGCTGCCGTGGAAGAAGGTGAGTTATGCGGAAAATGGTATTGCCCGTATGGACAAAGCCCTGCTGATGATTGAGGAGCTAGAGAATCCCGGCCGCTCGGCTAGGGGAATGCCCCGGGATTTGCTTTTTAAAGGGATTGCGGCAACCACCTTTACCAAGGTACCCGCCTTCTTTAATGCTTTCGATCGGGGTTTTGAGCTTTATGGTGAGCTGATGGATGACCCGCGACTGTCGCAAATGCCGGTACAGGCAGTGAGCTGGATCTACTGTGGCGCCCTGGAGGCAGCGGATTTGGGGGAGAAGTCTGAGCTGAAAAGTGAGTGGCAGGCAGTGGCCACCACAAGCGGGGCGCTGGCCCTTTGTAAGCCGGATACTGAGCAGTAGTTGGAATTGGAGCAGAATCGATGTTGCAGCTGACACATATAGAAAAGACCTATAAGACCGGCGAAATAGAACACCAGGCTTTACGGGACGTCAACCTGGCCATTCGCCCCGGCAATATGGTGGCCCTGTGTGGGCCCTCTGGCTCCGGCAAAAGTACCCTGCTGAACATCTGTGGTTTGCTGGATCAGGATTACTCGGGTGTGGTGCACTTTGCCGGTGAGTTAATGACCAGAGACTACCAGCAGGCGATGAAGATACGTCGCACTCAGATGGGGTTTATTTTTCAAAAATTTAACTTGGTACCGGTGATGAGTGCCTTTGAAAATGTCGCCTACCCGTTACAGCTCAATGGAGTGGATTCTGCAGAGGTAAAACAGCGGGTAATACAGATGTTGGATCATGTGGGCTTGGCAGAATTTGCCCGATATCGCCCCGATCGTCTCTCCGGTGGTCAGCAACAACGGGTGGCAATAGCCCGGGCACTGGTGCATAGGCCCAAATTGGTGATTGCCGATGAGCCCACCGCAAGTTTGGATAGTGTAACGGCCCAGCAGATTATTGAATTAATGAAACATCTGGGCAGGGAACAAAAAACAGCCTTTATCGTGGCCAGTCACGATGATCGTATGACCCAGCATTGTGACAGGGTAATCAATTTACAAGACGGTGTGATTTTGCAGGAGGAAGCCCCATGCGTCGCTTAAAAATGGCAGTGTTGAATTTATTGCGCAATCGCCGCCGCAGTCTTTTGACCGTCGCAATTGTCGCTATTGTGGTGATGGCTCTGATGACTTCCGGGGGCTTTGGACTCTATACCTATAAATCCCTGAAAGAAGGCGCGGCACGCAGTCAGGGGCATCTGGTGTTTACCCAGCCTGGATATTTCAATAGCGATGAAGATTATCCATTACAGAATGGCTTGGAAAATGGCGATGAATTGAGAAAGCGCTTATTGACCGATAGCCGGGTAAAGGCGGTACAGCCGCGTATCTATTTGAATGGGTTAATCTCCAATGGAGAGAAGTCGACCATATTTTTGGGGCAGGGGATTTTACCGAGTGAGTTTCGGGTAAAAGGGCCTTTTTTAAATATGACCGAAGGTGGCATTCTCAGTAAAAATGAAGATCCTACCGACCCACAGATTATGCTGGGCAAGGATCTGGCCAGAAATCTGAATGTAAAAACTGGGGACTATGTCACCCTGATGTCCACCACCGTAGATGGGGCTCTTAACGCACTGGACTTTAAAGTGCAGGGAATTTTTGGAACTGGTGTTCCTGATATGGATAAGCGTCAAGTGTATCTGTCGATAAATTCTGCCCAGTTTATTCTCGATAGTAAAAAGGTCAGTACCATGCACCTGTATGGTTACGAGCTGGAGGACACCGAAGTATTAAAGGCGCGTTTGGCTGGTCTGGCTCCAGAGTTGGAAATTACTACCTGGGAGGATCGTGCCTTCTTTTACCAAGGGGTGAAGAGTCTATACGATCGAATTTTTGGCCTGATGGGCGTAATCATGGCGATGGTAATTTTTGTTTCCCTCTTCAATACCTTGGCGATGTCGGTTACAGAAAGAACCCGCGAGATCGGCACTCTCTCCGCACTGGGTACGTCCCGCGCCGAATTACTGCTGGGTTTTGTGTTGGAGGCGTTGGTGTTGTCTCTGGTAGGAGCGATCGTGGGCATCTTGCTGGCAGCTGCGGTGAGTATGGGTTTGATGGTGTTTGAAGTCACCATGCCTCCCCCTCCCGGTAAAACGGAGAGCTACCCCCTGGTGGTGTATTTCTCCATGAACCTGGCTTGGATGATCACATTAGCAGTAGCAGCAATCTGTGTTCTGTCTTCCTTTATGGCGGCACGCAAGGGTGTAAACAAACCGATTACAGAGGCATTGGTACATGTATAAGTTAGCGAAAATAAAAACTGCTTGGAAACTATTGGGTAGCGCTCTGGTATTAGCGATAACACCCATGGCACTGGCTAATTCACTAAATACCAACAGCGGAGCCAGCGGTGAGATTAACTACACCGCGCAGCAGGTGGAGGCCATGCTTGCCAAAGCCGACTTTTACCGTTTGCAAGAGAATTCCGCTCGGGTAGTGACAGAAGTGCAGGTCTACAAAAATGGTGAGTTAGACAGTATGGATAAATACCATGTGTACACCCGTCCACAGCGCAAATCTCTGGTGGTATTTAAAGGCAAGGGAGAGGAGGGCACCAAAATGTTAATGCTGCAAGATAACTATTGGATGTTGATGCCGCGCAGCCGCCGCCCTATACGGATTACACCCATGCAAAAACTGCTGGGGGGCGCATCGGTGGGGGATGTGGCTACACTCACCTGGAGTGAGGATTATCAGGGCGTTTATGCAGGGCAGGAGACATTACAAGATCGGCTGGCCAATCGCCTGAATCTTACCGCCAAAACCAAAGGGGCGAGCTACCAGCGTATTAACTTGTGGCTGGATAGCGAAAGTCATTTTCCGGTAAAAGCTGAGCTTTATTTGAAATCCGGCAAGTTGGCCAAGATTGCACACTTTACCTCGGGGCAGAGAGAGGGGCGACAGGTGGTGGCGGAAATGCTGCTGCAGGATACGATCAATACTGGCACCGAGACACGGGTTATTTATGAGAGTGCCCAGGCCCATGATTTGCCGGAAAAGTATTACAACCCGGCCTACCTGAGCCGCCAGTCAACGGCCGAACTCTAGCGCACTTTGCAGCCGCTATTAAGCGGCTGCAATGGTTTTCTGCTTAGTGATTTCCTGCGGGGACTCCAATTCCTGGAAAAAAATGGCCTCAATAGCTTCCGCCTCGCGCAGGCGTTTGAGCTTCTCAAAAAATACCTGGGCTTCTGGAAACGCGAGCTTGAGATAAGCGAGCCACTGCTTGATCCGGTTGCCCAAATACTTGGCCGGGTAAACTTCCCGGGTAATTTGATAATAACCCCAGAGTAACTCGACAATCTGCGGCCATGCCATTGGCTGATATTCTACCCCGGCGCAGAAGGCCTTAATTTGCAGTCCCAAATCGGGCCTTGCCAGCAGGCTGCGGCCAAACATAAAGGCCTGGCAATCGGTTTGCTCGCGGCAGCGCTGAAATTCTGCCAGTGTCCAGATATCGCCATTTGCGACTACCGGAATCTGCAGTTTTTCCCGAATCTCACCGATATATTCCCAGTAAGCTGGCGGCTTGTAGCCATCGACTTTTGAGCGCGCGTGAACCGCCAACTCGTTGGCCCCACCGGCGGCTGCGGCCAGAGCGTTATCCATATAGGTAGAGCGGTCGTTGAACCCCAGGCGGATTTTCGCCGTGACAGGGATGTGATCCGGTACGGCTCGGCGCACAGCGCCGACAATCGCCTCCACCCGGTGCGGGCTTTGCAATAGGCAGGCGCCCCCATCGCTGTTATTGACCGACTTGGCTGGGCAACCAAAATTCAGATCGATCGCTTTTGCTCCCACGGCAAACGCTTTGGCGGCATTGATGCCCATGGCCTCGGGATTGCCGCCCAGAAGTTGCAAGCGTACCGGGACATCATTGGCCGTTTTGGCGCCTTCCAAGAGCTCCGGACACAGACGAGTAAAAACCCTGCGGGGTAGGCGGGTATCGGTAACACGCACAAATTCGGTTACACAGATATCGACTCCGCCAATCGTTGAGAGCAGCCTGCGCACATGGTGGTCGATAACACCTTCCATTGGGGCCTGGTAAATCTTCGGCTGCAGGGAAATAGTCTTATCGGTCATAAAGCTGAAAATCGGAAAAATTGGTGTGATGGTTGGCGCATATTCTATCAGCTAGTGGGCGCTATTTCGTAACAATGATCATTTCGCTGGTACTTTTCATAGGAGATGTAAACTCAAATTCGAACGTACTTGCACCAATAAAGGGCGTAATGAACCAGGCGCCACCGTTGCCACTGAAACCATTAAGTGTTTGATTTTAAAAGCAACTTGTATTGATAATAGAAAATTGACCGTACTTCCATGCTGCAGAAAAACTTTCTGGCAGCAGATAGTTTTGTTACTTGTCGGGGTGGGGCCGCCAACACAGTTGTATTTGCCCCGCTTGACGACTAGATTGCCGGGCGTAATAGGGATTGCCAGCCGCGTTCATCGCCAATTAGACCACTGCGCTCAGTCGCAGGGTACTTTGGGGTTTGTCGCGGGTGCGGCCTGGTGTTCGGCAAGTTGGAGCAAGCTGGAAATTGTGCGGAAGTTTAGCGGTGTTGTTTGGGCGTTTTTATAGGCGCCCAAGCATAGTGGCTACTTAACATGAAACGGCCACGGGCCGAAGAATAATCACCCGGATATTAACCTTGTATTATCCGAAGGCTTAGGGGGATATAGAGTGCAAGATACGCTACTTCAACAGGGGTTGGACATTACCCTGTTCGGTATGGGAATTGTTTTTACCTTCCTGCTGTTACTGGTGATAGGCACCGGCATCATGTCCCGAATTATTACCCGCCACTTTCCTGAAGCGGAGCCAGTCGCCTCACCGCCCGCTAGTAGCAGCGATGACGATGCCCGCTTGCACGCCATTATCAAGGCGGCCATCGAACAACACAGAAAAAAACGTTAATCGCTAAATTTCGCTTCACGACAACATCCAATAATTTCTGCCGAGAGAGATAACCCATGACTGAGGTTAAAAAGCCATTGGGGATTACCGACGTAGTCCTGCGTGACGCCCACCAGTCACTGTTCGCCACCCGCATGCGACTGGACGATATGCTGCCCATTGCAGAAAAGCTCGATAAAGTCGGCTTTTGGTCGCTGGAATCCTGGGGCGGCGCCACCTTCGATGCCTGTATCCGCTACCTCGGCGAAGACCCCTGGGAGCGGATTCGCGAATTAAAGAAAGTCATGCCCAATACCCCGCAGCAAATGTTGTTCCGTGGGCAGAATATCCTGGGTTATCGCCACTACGCCGATGATGTGGTGGAAAAATTTGTCGAGCGCGCCGCAGTGAATGGGGTGGATGTCTTCCGCGTGTTCGATGCCATGAACGATATGCGCAACCTGAAGACCGCCCTGGCCGCAGTAAAAAAACAAGACAAGCACGCTCAGGGCACTATCTCTTATACCGTGAGCCCGGTGCACACTATGGACCTGTGGGTGGACCTGGGGCGCCAGATTGAGGATATGGGGGCGGACTCCATTGCCATTAAGGATATGGCCGGCCTACTGCGCCCCTACGAAGGTTACGATCTGGTAAAGCGCCTTAAAGCGGCGGTGGATATTCCCATCCACCTGCATTGCCACGCGACCACGGGGCTTTCTATTGCCACCGCGCTCAAATGTATTGAGGCGGGTGTCGACAATGTGGACACCGCCATCAGCTCCATGTCCATGACCTATGGCCACAGCCCCACCGAAACATTGGTCGCCATGCTTGAAGGCACCGAGCGGGATACCGGTCTGGATATTAATCTGCTCGAAGAAATTGCCGCGTATTTCCGCGAGGTACGCAAGAAGTACGCGAAATTTGAAGGTTCCCTCAAAGGTGTGGACTCGCGTATTTTGGTCGCTCAAGTGCCTGGTGGCATGTTGACCAACATGGAAAACCAGTTGCGCGAGCAGGGTGCGGGCGAGCGCCTGGATGAGGTGCTCGAAGAGATTCCCCGGGTGCGCCAGGACCTGGGCTATATCCCCCTGGTAACGCCCACCTCGCAAATTGTAGGCACCCAGGCGGTGTTAAACGTGCTGACCGGCGAGCGCTATAAATCTGTTTCCAAAGAAACCGCAGCCGTTTTGAAAGGGGAATACGGTGCGACCCCTGCTGAAGTAAATCAGGAGCTGCAGGTAAAAGTATTGGAAGGCGCAGCGCCAGTGACCTGTCGCCCTGCGGATTTGATCGCTCCAGAGTTGGACAAGCTCACCCTGGAACTACAGGAAAAAGCTGGGGAAGAAGATATCGCCCTAACCAATGGCGAGGGTGAGATTGACGATGTACTCACTTATTCACTCTTCCCGCAAATCGGCCTCAAATTCCTGAAGAATCGCGGCAACGCTGAGGCTTTTGAGCCAGTGCCAACAGGCAATGAAAACAGCGCAGTGAAAAATGATAAAGGGGAAGAGGTTTACACGGTCACCGTGGAAGGCCAGAGCTACACCGTAATGGTGGCCGATGGTGGCGACCTGACCAATATTGCCCCGGTGGGTGCGGCTGCCCCTACAGCCAGCCCAACCAGTTCGGCTCCTGCCACTGGCGGTGAGCCGGTCAATGCGCCCCTCGCGGGCAATATCTTCAAGGTCATGGTAAAGCCCGGTGACAAGGTCACCGAAGGCCAGGCCATTATTGTGCTCGAAGCCATGAAGATGGAGACCGTTGTGAGTGCGCCGCGCGGTGGCAGTGTTGCCAGCGTAGCGATTAAAGAGGGCGATTCCGTGGCGGTGGGTGATGCCCTGCTGTCCATCGCATAGTTTGGGGTAGGAGTCGCAAGTGGATAATTTACTCACGCTTTGGCAATCCTCCGGCATCGCGCAAATGATGCCGGGGCAGCTGGTCATGATCTTTGTTGGATTGGGGCTGCTGTTTCTGGCTATTCGCAAAAATTTCGAGCCACTGTTGCTGGTGCCAATTGGCTTCGGCGGTATCCTGGCCAATATTCCCGGCGCAGATCTGGCACTCTCTGCGGCAGAGACCGCATTGGCCCAGGGGAATACGGTAATTCTTGCCCAAATGGCCCAGATCCTGGGGCTGGATACCGGCGCCAGTTTCAGTGACTTAAAAGCGGCCTTGGGTGCTGCCCCAGCTGCGGTACAGCTACAGGCTGCGGAGTTTGCCAGTGATGCCGGTTTTAGCAACGGCATGCTGTACAACTTTTATTCCGTGGCCATTGCCTCGGGTGTGGCCCCGCTGGTGATTTTTATGGGGGTGGGGGCCATGACCGATTTCGGCCCGCTACTCGCTAACCCGCGCACCCTGTTCCTGGGGGCGGCCGCACAGTTCGGTATCTTTGCCACCGTGCTGGGTGCCGTCGGGCTCTCGGTTGCGGGGATTATGGACTTCTCCATCGCCGATGCTGCGGCTATCGGTATTATCGGCGGTGCGGATGGCCCCACGGCAATCTATGTTTCCAGCATTTTGGCTCCTGATTTACTCGGTGCGATTGCGGTGGCAGCCTACTCCTATATGGCATTGGTACCCATGATTCAGCCACCGATTATGCGCGCACTCACCACCGAGCAGGAGCGCAAAATTGAGATGGTGCAGCTGCGCCATGTGAGCAAGCGCGAGAAAATTACCTTTCCGCTGTTGCTGCTGATTCTGGTTGCCCTGTTCCTCCCTGCTGCTGCGCCGCTGTTGGGAATGTTCTGTTTCGGTAATCTGATGCGGGAATGCGGTGTGGTGTCTCGCCTTTCGGATACTGCTCAGAATGCGCTGATCAATATCACCACGATTTTCCTGGGCCTTTCGGTTGGTTCCAAACTGGCCGCAGATAAGTTCCTCGACCCCAAAACCCTGGGAATCCTCGCCTTGGGTATCGTGGCATTTGCGATTGGTACCGCCGCAGGGGTATTGATGGCGAAACTGCTCAATGTCTTCAGCAAGCACAAGGTAAACCCGCTTATCGGTTCTGCCGGTGTATCTGCCGTGCCCATGGCTGCGCGGGTATCCAACAAAGTAGGGCTTGAATCCAATCCGCACAACTTCCTGCTGATGCACGCCATGGGCCCGAATGTGGCTGGGGTGATTGGCTCTGCGGTTGCGGCGGGGGTGATGATCAGCATGGTGCGCAGTTTAACTGGCGGTTGATTGAGTCAATCAAAAGTGACTATCGAAAAGGCGAGCTTCGGTTCGCCTTTTTTCTTACAGGGCTTAACGTCTTGAGATTAGCTGACACCCTCCCTCGATAAGATTCATTTTGAGTTAAGGTTATCTGCGCTATATTCCTCCCAGCATATTGACTTGTGATAAGAAATTTTACTGGAAGTAAGACCATGCGTAGTTTGCCCCTTTTGATTTCCCTCGCTCTTTTCTCCACCCCGCTACTGGCCCACGACAATCATCGCACCGCTGAAGATATCCACGAGATCAAAAGAGAGGTGGTAAAACTTCGCAAAGAAGTCCATGCCCTGAAGGATGAAAATCAAGAAGCGGCTGAAATGCGCAAGCTCAAAAAAGAGGTTGTCAGGTTGCGCAAGGATATCCGCTCCATGCAGGATCTGATTCTGGATTTGCAGGCTCTGGTTGAAGCACAGTCTAAAAATCCCCATCCTGATGTGGTTCTCCAGCCAGTGAAGGAGCGCCCCCGATGGGCTTGTTATATGAAAGATGTACGCGCTGGTGGGATGCACTCCAAAGGCTTTTCAGAAGTAGAGGCAAAAGGCAAGTTGCTTGAAACCTGCTCCACACGGGGTGGCGTTTGTTTTGAGAATAGAATTACTTGTTCAGCGGAATAACTCGGGCTTCTATAAGTATTAGGCGGTGGGGCTTTGGGTATTGTCTTCCATTTGTCCCAGTGCCTCTTCAGTATCTTTGGCTAGATATCCCTGCTCACCACCCAATGCATCAGGAAGTCGCGGTGGGAGGCCTTTCTGCTTTCAGGCTTAATAGAGCTGTCAATAAAACCAGCAATACAGGCAATAAGAGAGAGGGGAACCCCCACATCTTGTAGCCCACAGTGCCGAGCGTCACACCAAGGATAAAGCAAAAAATTACCCCAAAATAATATTTAGCCTTGGTAGATGCCTGTGGATAGGGCGCTTCCCCAGTACTTTTGTATGCTCGATGGTTGTCCAGCATTTCAAGGGCGGCAGCGAAGAGGTTGGTGGAGTTGCCCGTCATAAAGTGAGTGGGCGCTTTCTTATTGAGCACCCTGAAAAAGATGGTGCTGTGTAGAGACATGGCGGCAACTGCGAAGAAAGAAACCAAGAAAGTGTTTGCAGCGTAGGGTGACGTGAGTGTTCCCACGTAGCTACCCAAAATGAAAAATAAAAACATCAAACAACTCTCTATAAACAGCATGACAGTTGCTGTATTCCTTTTTTGCAGGTTCAAAATCTTAATGAGATAGATCCAAAAGATCTGCAGGAAGATAAAGGCTGAGAGAATAAATAGCTTGATAATGTAGTTTGGATTGTTACTGGCAAAGTCGGTAATTGAGAGCACAATGGTGCCGGTGATAAATGTGGTAAAGCTGGTAAACAAGCCCAAAACACAGACAGCCTCAGCAAAACCAGCCACAAATGCGAGGATATATTCAATGTTCATTGTGGCATGAGGCGTTTCATTCATGCTCTAGCACCCTCTCAAGCATATGAGAAGCACCTGCTGATATTGTCTGCTTCAAGAGGTTCCTGGGCACAGGCGCTAGGAAAACCGCACCACAGGTTTTAAAGTTAACCCCTTCTCGCTGTCTTCAGCGGCCTGGTTAATCTGAGAAAAATCGTAGAACTTAATAAGCTTATCGAATGGGAAGTGGCCGGCCATATAAAGGTCGATCATAGTGGGAATAAACTGATCCGGTAGGCTGTCTCCTTCAACCACGCCGCGCAGCGTTTTGCAATTGTTGAGCAGGTCCATGGGGTCCAGTGTGAGCTTCTCGCCGGGTTTCGACAGTCCGATAATCGCCCCCTCTCCACGGCTGCGCAAACATTCGATCATGGTATTGATCACTGCGGGGATTCCTGTGGCGTCAAGGGCAAACTCTACGCCTTTGTCGGTAATTGCCCTGATTTGTTCTGCAACCTTGCCCTGGGTACTGTCGATTGTGTGGGTGGCGCCCACTTCCATCGCCAGTTTCAGCCTTGAGGGAAGGATATCCACAGCGATAATGGTAGTGGCCCCCGCCGCCGATGCGGCCATCACTGCAGCCAAGCCCACGGCGCCTGCGCCAAAGGCAGCAAAACTCGAACCGGGGGCCACCTTGAGTGAATTTAAAACGGTGCCGGCACCCGTTTGAATGCCACACCCTAATGGACCCAATAACTCCAGGGGAGCATCTTTGCGCACCTTAACCACGTTTTGCTCATTGGCTACCGCGTACTCGCCAAAGGAAGATTGACCAAAGAAGCGGTCGTTAAGTGTCCCTCCCTGCTGATCGGCAAGGGCGTGGCTGCCATCTATGCGATGCCCGGAGAAGTTTCGATCGCGAAAATTTTCGCAGCAGGCCGGGTGGCCGGAAATACACTCTCTGCAACTACTGCATGAGAGGAAAGTTAAGACAACATGATCCCCAGGGGTCACCTTAAGTACGCTATCACCAACCGCCTCTACCACTCCTGCGCCCTCATGCCCCAATACAATAGGGTGCGGAACTAAATAATCCTGATCCCGGGCAATCATATCGGTGTGGCAAATGCCGGTGGCGACGATTTTAACCAGCACTTCATTTTCTAGTAGCTCGGTCTGCCTCACCTGTTCTAATACGAAAGGGCTGCCCGCTTTCCTGACTACTGCTGCGGTGAATTCATTGCCAACTCTATGAGTGCCTGTCATTTTTTCTCTCGCTTAGTGGTGTTTCTTGTGCAATGGCAAAGATTTAGGCGCTTCTTCCTTGCCGGATTATTGGATTGCTTATTTCAAGACTAGATGGGTAAAAATAAGAACACCAAGCTGATTGATCTACACAAGAAAGCTGTCCGGTCAATTTTCAATTTCAAAAGAAGGATACATTTAATTGGAAATGTTTAAGTGTTAAGGGGTTAACTCATTTGAAAATTTTGGTGTGCATCAGTGCATGTTTGTATTTAATATTCATAATTTAAAAGGTATAGGTGAAAAACTTTCTTTACTTTGATTTTTGTTAGGGTACAGCCCTGCTTCATACCTTAGTTAAACGTTGTTTCTAACAATGGTGAAGAAGCGGGGCTGTCCAACCCGCTATTTAATATTGGCTATCTGTTTATTCAGGCTTTAATGATTTACTGTGACTCCACAGTAAGCATCAAGGTGCCCATAAAGGGAGCCATGTCCGCTACAGGTTCCCACGCTGAAGCAGGAATGAATATATTAAAAAGAGCGTTGTCATCGGCGCAATTCACTGCTTGGAGTGTATTGTTCATAACTGGTACGTTGGGTTGTACCAATGTAGGGGCTGGTCCCGAAGTGGCATTTAGAAAAGAGACCTGATAATTTAGTGTTGAGGTACCTGTACCTTGTAGGGTAAACGGATTGCCTGTACCTGTGCCCACACCCGCAAATGTAATACTAAACTGCGTAAAACCGCTGCCAGCAACGCAGAAAAAATCTGTTTGTTGAGCGGCTTGCCCCTGCATGGGGGCTAGATTTATATTGCCAACGTTTTCTATTGTGATAAATTCATTGACAGTCAGTGTTATCATGCTTTGTGCGCTATCCGATACTTGGGATAGTGCAGATGTGGAGGAGCCGAGTGCCAAAATAAAAAGAGCTGCCGGTAATGTTAACTTGGGGGTAAAATCATTCATCAGATACTTCCTTGCGCAAAAAACTACAACACTTCTGTTGAAAAAACCAAAGCAAAAAATTCAAATTGCTTTGGTGTGAAAATAATAGTCATTAATCTAAGGTTGGGTTTTTGCTCGGTCTTTTTTTAGGTGGCTTTAAGTGAATGATTATGGATTATGAGAAAATTTTCCTGCTTTTAATGGGTTTTTTAGTGAGCTTGGACAGCGGTGAGGGTCGTCTTGCAGGGGCTAAAATGCAGCATCAGATTTAATGGCTGGTGCAGCATGGTCGAGTTCTATTTGTTCACGGAGTAAGCATTGTTTGGGCTCTCGTTAATTTTCAGGGGTGGTTATATCAGAAGTGACATTATTATCAGCACAATTGGTTGCTTAAAGTATATTGTTGGGAATAGGTATGCCTGCCATCGCGTTCTCGGGGACATTTTCATCAATTTTTAGAATACGTCAGAATTCTATTTTGGCGTAGCTTATGGTAAATGGCCCGATATCGAGAGTTAATTGATAATATTAAATCTTTATTTTTCAATAGGGTAAGCCTATCTGATTTATAGTTGCTTTTAAGGCGCCAGACCAGAGGCACGCTCTGGCCTAGCGATATTATTAATTTTTCTGGGGGAATAGTTTATTGGCCTTGTACCATGAGTTCCAGCATGCCAGTAAATGGCCCATCGTTCTGTCTGCCATTCCATATAGAAAATGGAATTTCAACCACAAATCTTGTGTTGAGCACGGTGGGATCACACATGGTATCCAGAACCGGGTTACCAGGAATTTGGGCTCCAGGAGTTACTGTCTGTCCGGTTCCCCCTATTGTGTTGAAAAAGGTTACGTTATATGGAATATCCGGCGTTGAGTTACTGCTCATCAATGTAAAAGTTGATCCCATAGGGTTGGTAAATGTAATAGCGTAGGCACCAAAAGTTCCACCAACACAAAAGTCATCAAAGCCTGTTGCGGGATCACCAATGTTGGGGTCTATGATATCAACGTTACCAACATTGGCTATATCAATGAATGGGGCTTGATTAAAGATGAGTTGGATCACACTGGTTTCCATATCCGTATTTTGGGATAGTGCCGATGTGGAAGAGCCGAGTGCCAAGCTAAAAAGAGCTGCCGATAATATGGACTTGGGGGTAAAAGGATTCATCAGAGACTTCCTTGCGCAAAAAAACTACAACGCTTCTGTTGAAAAAACAAAGCAAAAAACTCAAATTGCCTTGGTTTTAAAATAATAGCCAGTAATCTGAGATTGGATCTTTGGTAGGTCTGTTTCTAGGTTGCTTTAAGTGAAGACCTGTGACTTATAAGAAAACTTTCCTACTTTTAGTGAGTTTGTTTTTTAGATGAGTCGAGATGGTGGCAGAGTACATCTCTTAAAAGGTTAAAATGCTGCACCTGAGTTAATATCTGGTGCAGCATGGTCGAATACTATTTAGAGTAATGTGTTGAATTATTCTGATTCAACAGTGATCATTAGCGTGCCCATAAATGGAGCCATTCCGGCTACAGGTTCCCACTGAAAAGAGGGGATTAAAATATTAAAGAGGGCGTTATTATCTGCGCAGTTGCTTGCCTGAAGTGTATTGTTGGTTATAGGGATGCCGGGCATTGCCGCTGTAGGAGCTGGTCCTGAGGTGGAATTTAAGAAATTGACTTGGTAGCCCAGTGTAGTGCCACCCATGCCCTGTAAAAGAAATGGTGATCCTGTGCCTGTGCCGACTCCTTCAAAAGTAATGCTAAACGTCGAAAAACCACTGCCGGCAACACAGAAAAAATCAGTCTGTTGAGCGGGCTGTCCTGGGTTTGGGTTCAGGTTTATATTATCAACGTCTTCTATCACAATAAACTCATTGACAGTCAAAGTAATCATACTTTGCGCGCTATCTGAGACTTGGGATAGTGCAGTTGTTGCAAAGCCAAATGCTAGGCCGGCAGCGGCAAGAGATGCCAGTAATTTTGGTGCGATAATCTTCATAAGTAAATTCCTTTTACATAAGAGTCCACAATACCTGTACTTGAAGCAGCCCCAAAGCTACAAACTACAAGAGGGTGTTTAGTGCGTAAGTACGAGTATAAAAAGGTTAGCTGTTAAATTGGGAGGGTGCTATGTATGGTTTTTTCTTCTAAGTAAAAACAGGAAATATATACTAGTGTTTGAGAATAATTTCCTGTTTTTTTAGTTGGGCTTACTGTCAAGAATTTCCTTCTGTCGTGGTTGTGATTTTTTTAGGGTGGTTTTGTGGAGGATATGTGGGTTGGTTTGGAGCTGCGTTTGACAATTTATTTGTATGCTGAGGTTGCTTTCAATTTAATAGTTTTTGTCTGCGGCTAAGATTTTCATTGGGTGTGTCTGGAGGTAACTCTTGAATCTTCTGTTTTTTATCTTGAATTCTGCGCCAGAATGCATTTCTGGCGCAGTTTTTAATTGGCAAATAATTTTAAAGGATTATTAAGAGAGCTTTAATCGGCCTCTACCGTAATCATTAGCTGCCCTACAAAAGGTGAGTCATTCTCTCTATTGTCCCATTCAGGGAAGGGGATTTGAATGGTAAATTTGGCATTCTCATCCGTAAGGTTATTACAGGCGGATGCTTCGATCGAATTTCCTGGGATGGAGTCATTGGGCGTGGCCGGTATTGTTCCGGGTCCTGGGCCGTTATTGTTTTTAAAGAATACCTCATAGTTAATGGGTGGGGAGCCAGGGTTTGATTGTGAGGTTAACTCAAACTGTGGTCCTGTGGTGGCTGGATTGACAAAAGTAATACTGTAGTTATTAACGCTGCCCGTTCCGGCAACACAGAATGATTCATCAGCCGTTGCGTCCATTCCAGGAACAGGATTATTAATGTTTACAGGATCAACAAATGCAATATCAATACTATCCATTTGCATCAACATCAGTGTTATGGTGGTAGTCTCGCTGTCGGTTTGAGCTAGCGCCGATGTAGCTGAGCCGAACGCAAGTCCAGCAGCGGCTATGGTGGTCAGTAGTTTAGGGGCGAAGTACTTCATAAAAATCTCCCTGTTACATAAGATCAGTCAATGACTGTGTTAAAAACAACTCCGAAGCTAAGAAGTGAGGATGCTTGGTGAGTAACTCTTGGTATAAAAAGACTAGTTGTTGATCTGGAAGGGGGCACGCTATGATTTCTGATCTAAGTGATTTCGGGATAAATTTACTACGTGTTGAGAATAACTTCTTATTGTTGTAGTGGGGGTGTGGCAGGTAAATTTATTTTTGATCGCTGTAAATATGAACTCTTCTATCAGGTGGATTTTTCTGGTGTGGTTTATATGAGTGTTTTTTTAGAGGATGTTTATTGAGATATGCTTTGGTGAAGTGAAACTTGATAACAGGGTGTATGGTGACTATCAATGTTTTTCTTCATGGGTCGTATTAAAAGGCGTTTTTAGGTTTGTTTCTTTCCTTGTTTGAATGCTACGCCAGAAATGTATTCTGGCGTAGCTAGCGGCATTAAAGTTTGAGTAAGAGATTATTCGGCCTGTACCGTGATTTCTAACAAACCAGTAAATGGCGCGTCGGGCGCTCTACCAGCCCATTCTGGTTCTTGAATTTCAATGCTAAATTTTGCGTTGTCCATTGTTGGGTCCATGCACATGGGGGTCTGTATCATGTTTCCAGGGTTAAGGTTGTCAGGAGTAACAGGTATGCCCATTCCCGGGCCGGCGTTGTTTTGAAAGAAGACTTCATACATTATTGGTGGTGCGCCAGGCACGGATGAATCTAACTCAAATGGTCCTCCCACTGGGTTCGCTGGGTTACTAAAAGTGATGCCAAAATTTGGGAAGCCCATTCCAGCAACGCAAAATGTATCTTCAGCGAGGATGGGGCCCGGGGTGCCATCTGGTGGCGCTATGAGGTTAAGATCATTCACAAAAGCGATATCAATAACTTGCGTACTCATATAGTTCAGTGTGATAACGCTAGTTTCGCTGTCCGTTTGGGATAATGCAGATGTGGCAGAGCCGAGGGCCAGGGCGGCAGTGGCTATGGATGCCAGCACCTTTTGGCTTAAAATCTTCATGTAAACTTCCTTGTACAAAACAATAACATTCATGTTAAAGAAAAAGCCAAGACCAATCCTTGGTGAGCATGCCAGGAGAGAATGTCTTGGCTAAAAAATGATAGCCGCTAAAAGTAAAAAGAAAGATTGCTTGACTGTTTTATCGATAAATTCAGGAAGTATTTACTAATTTATGATAGTAATTTCCTATTTCGAGTTGCGTGTTTTGGTTTTTCTTTGTTTGAGGATTAAGTTGGGCGGGAGCTTGTATGGTTGGCTTCGTGTCTTTACAAGGCGGTTATTTTGTTCTGTTCTTTGACTCTTTTTTCATTCAAGTTTTTGTTGATTACTTAATAAAATGATTGTTTAGAATTGCAAACAGCGCCTTGCGGCTGGCTAAGTGATTCTTCGCTGGCGATTCGTATTTTTGCATATGCTCTGGAAAGAGTTGTGCGACTTTTTGTTGTGACCACTCCAGGTGAAACTGCAAGCCGAGGATATTATCTCTGTATAAAAATGCCTGGTTCGGGCAGAGTTTGGAGCTTGCCAGGCGCTTGGCCCCTTTAGGGATTTCAAAATAATAACTATGCGCCTGAAAGACTTTTTCTATGGCGGAGGGCTTTTCAGCTATCCAGTCAATAGAGTGCCAACCTATTTCTTCCTGCTTCATCGGCTTAACACCCGCTCCCAGTGCGTGCGCGAGTATTTGTGCCCCCAGACAAATACCTAAAAAGGGTATTTGCTGTTGAATAGCACTTTTTACCCATTGAATTTCGTCCGCGAGCCATGGTAATAACTTGTGGTCTTTAACATTCATCATTCCACCCAAAAGGATGACGCCACTAAAGCCATTTTCTGGCAATACAGACTTTTGCGGGTTAATAATGGTTGTTGGTATCTGGTGCTGGCTTACCCAGTCGGCAATATATCCGGGGCCTTCATTGTCTTCATGCTGAATAATAAGAATTGGATGCTGCATCTTATTGAAAGTCCTGTTTTTCCAGGTAGAGCTGCCGACGAAATACAATCCCCGCTTCTTTAAGGCTTTCAGGCCAGTGGGTTTCAGAGATAGGGTGTTTACTGTCAGTGTTGATAGTATTGGGAGCAGATGGGTCGGCAGTAACTTCCAAAATCTGGTCAAAACTAGGAGGGGATGCTATTTCGTGGATAAGCAGGCTTGTTGAATTTAAATGCACCAACCGGTAGTGACCGTTCTCTTTGCGAGTGAGGGGTAGGTCTAGTAACTTTTTGGCAACCCTGAATGGAATAGAGTTCAGCTGAACTTTTCCATCGCGCTCAAAGTGGCCATTAAAAACTTCGCCGGTAAAAAAGCCTAAATCGCCGTTGCGCAGGTGGTTTAAAGAGAACACTTCGGGCTTGAGTGAAATGAGCGGTGTCTTCTGAGCCAGTTCAGCAATGGCTTTTTCATTCTCTGATTCCAGCGCGAGAATAACCTGGTGTCCATGGCGCTTGCCGTGAAGCGGCATATGGGAGGCAATGAGTTGCCCTTTAATAGAAAATAGCGCCATACCATGAGTGCCGTTTGAATCGTCTGCAAACGTTAATGCTGCTGCCATGGATAAGGCTGCCGAGATACCTAATCTCCAGAGTCGAGAAAGTTTGCCCATCAGTCTGTGCGTTCCTAGTGGCGGGGCCGCTAGATAGGAAGCTTCTTGCTATTTAACGGACCCAAAAGCTTGGTGTTTTGCGATTCTAAACGTACATTAGTTACCAATCGATTCAGTGTTGGTAGTTTTTGATTCCAAAATGGAAATAGAAGATCTAGAAAAGTTTCTTGTTATTGCCGCAACAGAAAACCTGCAGCGCTCGGCGGACCGCTTGGATACTACCCCTGGGGGTTTGAGTAAGGTTTTACGCCGTCTGGAAAAGGCGTTAAACACGCGTTTATTCGACCGGGTGGGCAAACAAATTCGGCTCAATGATGCGGGGCGTCGATTACAAGGGCGAGCCGCTGAGATCACGGCTATCGCGCGACAGGCCCAGGCTGAACTCAGCGGGCTGGGCAATTTGCCCGAGTGTCGGGTGGCAGCGCCTGCCGTCATACAATTGACTTGGGCCGCCTCTATCCAACATAAGTTGGCAGAAAGACACCCAAATGCCCGCCTTTCATTCACTTCTGCCTATGAATCCTTGGCGCTGAGTATGCTGGTCAGAGGGGAGGTGGACTTGGCCATAATCACCGGTGCGATATTGGGCCAGGTACCTATCCAGATAACGACCTGCATGCTGGGTGTAGAAACTCTGTGTATCGTTGCGGGCCCAGGTCACCCGTTAGCATCTGGTCAATGGTCAAAATCAGGGGTGCCAATTGATGTTGTTCAACAATACCCCTTTGCCGCACCGAGAATCTCTCCATTTTGCGGTGAGGAGAGAGGCATTGGCAGTGATGGTTGGGGGGAAAACCTACCTGCCAGAAAGCTTCAGGTCATAGTGAATGACTATGGGGTGCTTAGCCGCCTGATTAAAACGGGTCAGTTTCTCGCTTTGCTGCCAGAGGCCCTTGTTGAGGATGTCGGTGGGGCAAAAATACAGGTTGTCGGTGAATTTGTAGAGCCTCAAGAAGAGCTTTTTATCGCCTGGAGGGGAGGTCATAAGGGGTGGCTGGATGACTTGGCCCTGGCTTTATCGGGAGTAGAGGGGCTTAAATAGTGCCCCTTTAACCCTTGTTTTATCAACCTTCTTCCCGCTGGAAGTTAATCTGAAGGAGCCGGTGGTGGACAAGGTGTTCCTGCGGCTATCCAGCCTTTTAATGCTTCCACCAGTTTTTGGTGGGGAATATTGACGGGTTCTCTCTTGCCACCAGGGTTCCAGCCCCATAGCGCGAGGGGATTCTCACTCATAAATTGCATTAATTGCTCCGGGGAGCGGCCGCCATTATCTTGGGGGGTAGTCAGCAGCTTGCAGATTTGGGCCGATGACATACCAGACCAGTTAAGGCTGATGGGTGCCATAGCCCAACCCGGAGCTCCGGGCGCTCCAGTCACTGGATTGTTCTGGTTGGAGTGGCAGTTACTGCAGCGCATTGTGCCCAGACCCATGTTATCGGGCCCCCGCTCTACGCGGGGTACATGGGGGGAGCCTTGGTTAATAAGGGGCAATTCCAGCTGGTGACAATTCAAACAGCGGGGGTGAAGGAGTACTTCAACAATGGTTTCCCAGTCCTGATGACCAGTGGTATCAACCTTACTAGATTGTGACCCGTTAGCCTGATTACTCGTATCCTGCCGGTTTCCGCACCCTGTAAAAACCAGCAATATAAGAAGGCTCATTGTTAAATGGCGCAATAAGCCTGCCACTCGCCGCAGTTTCATTTAGCCTTTCCTCATTTCCTATGAGAATGCCCTGTACATCATTGTGGCAGATAGAGGGAGACAGTTAGGAAACTAAATGTACCTGACAGGGATCAAGGTGACGCCTTGAGGAAAAGTACGCTTGACTTTTTAGTCACGTCTTTCGGCTGACGTTCTCTTACACGTGGTAAGATAGCCGGGATTTAACAGTTTGATTTAGATGATATTGGGGCGCTGATTGGCGCTCGGAGGAGAGAGTATGTCCTGGTTAGGGGCGGGAATTGGTGCCGGATTCGGTTTTATGTTTGGAGGCCCTATTGGTGCGGCCTTGGGTGCCTGGATTGGTAGCTCCTTTGGATCTGGCCTAAAGCGTTTGGGTGGTGCAGCTGCGGTCCTAAATAGAGAGGGCGCCCAGAAAATTTTTATTGTTACCTTATTCTCTATGCTGGCCAAGATGGCCAAGGCAGATGGACAGGTGTCCAAGGCGGAAGTGCAGCTGATCGAAGATTTTATCCAGAATAATCTTCGCTTAGGCGCCGAGGATCGCAAGCATGCAATCCGAATTTTTGAGAATGCGAAGACGGATAAGTACAGCATTTACGATTATGCAAAACAGTATCGTGTGTTGGTCCAAAACCAGGCGATGCGGGAGATGGTTTATCGCCTTTTATTTGCCGTTGCTTACGCCGATGGTGAGTTGCATTCCTCTGAGGAAGCGATTCTCAGGAAAATTACTGCGGATTTGGGCTTGCATGAATCACTCTTTGAGGCCATGCAAAATCAATTTGGGCACGGAAGGGGAAGCAGTGCTTCTGAGCTTCAACAGCATTACGCAGTACTTGGCTGCTCAGAGGAAACCAGCGATAAGGATTTGAAGTTGGCCTATCGCCGTAAGGCGGCTGAGTATCACCCCGATAAAATGGCATCTAAGGGGCTTCCCGAGGAATTTATGCGTCATGCTGAAGATCAGATGAAGAGCATTACCGTTGCGTATGAAGCAATTGTTGAAGCCCGGAAGAGCAAGGCAAAAGTTGCCAGTTAATCGCCTTGCTTAGGCGGTTCGACTTGGAATGCTCAGCAGGTGGAAAAGCCTGCTAGCCTTCCGGCTGTTTCTTCCCGTCAGCTGTTGGTAGTACATAAATATTTTGTTTCAACTTATTGTCAAATTAAAAAGTCTTAAGAATTAACCAGAATAAAATTTGTAAAGAGAGTTTATGAGTCTTGCAAAGCAGATCGAAGAAAAATTAACTACGAGCTTTCACCCTCAATTCATTGATGTCCAATGTGAAAGCCATTTGCATAATGTCCCAGCGGGATCTGAAATGCACTTCCGGGTGGTATTGGTGAGTGAGGCCTTCGAATCAATTCGAAAGGTCCAGCGTCATCAAAAAGTGTATGCCGTTCTCGCTGATGAAATGGCTGGCCCCATTCATGCCTTGGCGCTCCATACCTATGCACCGGATGAATGGGAGGGCGACGCTCCAGAGAGCCCTGAGTGTCAGGGTGGTAGTAAGAAAGGGTAAGTCGCAGCAGGCTATATCAAGAAGCTATTTCCGCATGGTGATTACTTGAAGTTCGTAGGGTTCAGTGACACCCACCCCTGAGAAGAGTGTTTTTTAGAGGGAAGAGGTTTCTAAAAACTAGGCTGCTCTGACCCAATTTAGGGCAGCCTTATTATGTGTTCGTAAATTTAAATCTCCCCAAGTGTATCCATACGTTTTTTATTGCCACGCTTTTAGTCCCTTGGTGAAGAAAAATTCAACTCCGATTTTCAAGAGTGTATTTTCTGATGGTGTGGAATCTGCTTATTTTTTTTGAAAGCTTATTTTTTCCAGCTAAAAGTAAGATGTGGGATTTTCTGCCAATTCTATTTTGGGTCTTTTGATTCATTCCATTTTTAATTTTTAGGCACTCTATTGTGTCAGTACCCAATTGGAATTTGGATCAATACTCGTTGTCCAACTTTCACCTGAATAAATGCTGTGGGCGTTAAACTCCTTATCAGATTAAGATCTGATTGTTAAATTTCGCGTCAAAAGATCTTATCAGTGCCATAAAAACGTAGAATTATATTTGGGCGCCAACATTTGTTTGTTTTTTCAACATCTGTGATTTCGTGCGACTAGACTGACCATTGATTGGGCTGATTGCTGTTTGATCTGCTGAATTTCAATGGAGTTACCACAAATGAAGATGACGCGTATTCTGATCCCCGTTATGACGCCCCTCGCCTTAGCAATCTCTAGTGTCGCTTCGGCAGGACCTGCTGGCTATGCCCCACCACCCCCTCCTACCCAGGAGTTCAAGATCCGGATTGGCGGGGCTTACTGGTCACCAAACTCTGACAATGTAACCTTTGCTGATCGGTGGTTACGTTATCATGATGATGATGATGATGATTTCAATCGTTTCCGTGATTGGGGTGCTTTCAGAACCAACCTTGACCCTGATGGTGAATGGGGTTGGTTTATTAATGCTGAATGGAAGCCGACAGATCACTGGGGTGTTTCCCTGAGTTACCAGCAAGGTGATCGCCATACCGGTGGTAGCCGCGATCCTTGGCTGTGGCGCTTCTGGGATGATGATTGGGATGACGATCTATTTGATCGCCGTCGCGGTGATTTTGCCCGCTGGAAGCCCCAAACCACGGCTGCATACCTGAACTGGTATCCACTGGATCCCAGCTGTCTGGTGCAGCCCTACATGGGCATCGGTATTAACTATACCGACTTCAGTGATGAGCGCCTCAGACATTGGGGTTTCTGGTATGAGGATGATGATGCGAACCTAATCTGGCGCGACTGGGATGGCCGCGTGAACTTCGGCGATAGCTGGGGATATACATGGCAAATTGGTGTTGATTTCACCTTTGGCCATGATAGTAGCTGGCTGATTAATGTGGCTGCTATTTACTATGATGTAACCACAGACGTTGAAGTGGATACCTTTAATCGCCGCTTCTTTGATGATGATGACGATTTTAACCGCTGGTGGGAGCACAGATTCGGAGGTGACTACGAGTTTGATCCCTGGGTATTCAACATCGGTGTAGGCTATAAGTTTGATTTCAATTGGTAATCAATCTTATCCTTTAAAAAGGGGCGCGCTGCGCCCTTTTTTGTTGGCTTTATAAATTATTTGAGATTTGGGGCGATTTTTCTGAACTGAACAGTTTTAACCTAGTTTTCTACCGTACCTGCTGCATTTATTCTTCCTAAACTTATCTCTGTATTGCCGAATTTTTCTCTTCCACTCATCCATTTTTTTACCTGAACCTCCCTTTTTTCTTTTGTCTTGATACTGCTCAATCTTATTGTTCCAATTTTGGCACTGCTTCAGAGTCGCACTTTGTGCTATGGGTATTGAGGGTATGGCGGTGGAAAGCAAGAAAAACAGGATGGCTGTAGATGCTTTAATTATTGTTTTGTTGCTAGGTCTCTTGGACATTTCTATCTCCTTGGATTTAAGGCTTTCGTTATTGCCGATACATCAAGGGAGGCAGGTTTAGTTTGGGTGGGATTAGATTGATATTTTTTTGCTGGTGGAAGGGGCGGATATCCGCCCCAGATTTTATCTCTAATTAGCCATTGCTTGGGAAGCTGTATTGTGCCCCTTCTCTTACTCCGCTGGCAGGCCAACGCTGGGTGATCGTTTTACGCTTGGTATAAAATCGTACTGAATCTGGCCCATAAGCGTGCAGGTCCCCAAATAGGGAGCGCTTCCAGCCACCAAAACTATGATGTGCTACAGGCACGGGTAAAGGTACATTGATGCCCACCATGCCCACTTTAATATTGTCACTAAAGTAACGGGCAGCTTCCCCATCTCGAGTAAATAGGCAAGTACCATTGCCGTACTCGTGAGCATCAATGATATCCATCGCTTCCTGCATGGAATCTACACGCATTACACAGAGTACTGGGCCAAAAATTTCACTGCGATGTATGGCCATCTCTTGGGTAACACGATCAAACAGGCAGGCTCCTAGGTAATTACCACTTTCGTAGCCTGGAACCTTCCTATTACGGCCATCCACTACCAGTTCCGCGCCCTCTTCGATTCCGGCAGTGATTAAGCCCTCTACCTTGTTTAGGTGCGCTTGGGTAACCAAAGGTCCCATATCGTTTTGGTTGTTCATGCCATCGCCAATCTTTAGTTGGGCAATTTGTTCTTTAAGCTTTGCTACTAAAGTGTTGGCTGTTTCATCGCCAACCGCAACGGCTACAGAAATAGCCATGCAGCGCTCGCCACAGGAGCCATAGGCAGCACCCATTAATGCGGCTACTGCGTTGTCCAAGTCGGCATCCGGCATCACGATGGCATGATTCTTTGCGCCGCCAAAGGCCTGAACTCTTTTACCGTGGGCAGTACCTGTGGTGTAGACATATTCTGCAATGGGCGTTGAGCCTACAAAGCTTACCGCTTGAATACGCTTGTCGGTTAGCAATGTGTCCACGGCCTCTTTATCGCCGTTAACAACATTTAAAACCCCGGCAGGGATGCCGGCCTCGATACCCAGTTCGGCAATAAATAGGGCGGAGGAAGGGGTGCGTTCTGAGGGTTTTAAGATAAAGGTGTTGCCGCAGGCAATCGCCATTGGCCACATCCATAGAGGTACCATGGCGGGAAAGTTAAACGGGGTAATTCCCGCACAGACGCCTAGAGGTTGAAACTCACTCCAGGAGTCAATCGCTGGGCCTACGTTCTTACTGTGCTCGCCTTTGAGCATCTCTGGTGCAGAGCAGACATATTCAATATTCTCAATGCCCCGCTGCAGCTCACCCATGGCATCATTGAGGACTTTACCGTGCTCCAGAGTAATCAGTTCACAGATTTTCTCCGCATTCTCCTCCAGCAGATCGCGCAAACGGTACATGATACGCACGCGCTTTGCTGTGGGCAGGTTACGCCAGGCGGGGTAGGCAGCTTCTGCCGCAGAGATTGCCTCTTCAACGGTGTCTTTGCTGGCCAGCGCGACTTTACCGATTTTTTCATTCGTTGAGGGGTTGGTTAGGTCTTGTAGCCGAGGGCGCTGGGACGAATCGTCGCTGGTAGATAGCTTGCCATTAATCAGGTGACCAATAACTTTCATGGGTTCCTCTCACTGGGGGGTTATACGTTATTTTTTTACCTCTTTGTGCCTTTGTAACACAGGTCACCCCAGCTGGGAAAATCCACCAGATGCTGGAGCTTGGAATAAAAGGCTCCATTTGAGCTGTTTATTTTTTTTATAATTTTTATTGGTTAGTGGTACTTAATTGTGTTTGGGGAAGTCCCTAAGTACGGCGAGAAAAGCATCGCCAAAACGTTCCAGTTTACTATCGCCAACACCGGAGATGGCTAGGAGTTCACTGCGGGTTTGGGGGTGTGCTTTTACCATCCCACGCAAGGTGGCATCGTGAAAGACGACATAAGGCGGTACCCCGCGCTCTTCGGCCAGTTGTTTGCGGCAGCTGCGAAGCGCCAGCCAGAGAGGTTCCTCTTCCGGGTCAAGATCTTCCAGAATTGCCGCATTTCGGGTTTGGGCACGAGGGGCTTTCTTGGGGAGTTTACGCAGTTGCAGCTTTTCCTCTCCGCGCAGTAATGGGCGGCAGTTTTCTGTGAGTCTGAGTCCCTGGAATTCACCTTCAACGTCCAAATAGCCTCTTACAATCAGTTGCCGTACCACAGCTCTCCACTCACTGCTGCTGAGATCTTTGCCAATACCATGGGTGGTGAGCTGATCGTGATTGAATTTTCGCACCTTTTCATTATCGGAACCGCGCAGTACGTCAATCACATGACTGGCTCCAAAGCGTTGACCGGTTCGGTACACACAGGAGATCAGTTTGATGGCGGCTTCGCTGCCATCCCAGGTGGCGGGTGGCTCCAGGCAGATATCACAGTTGCCACAGGGTTGCTCGAGAGTTTCAGCAAAATAGTGCAACAGTGCTTGGCGTCTGCAACTGGTCATTTCACATAGGCCCAACATGGCGTTGAGTCTTGTGCGCTCGAGGCGTTTGTGTTCCTCGCTACCTTCTGAGGATTCCACCATTTGCCCGAGTTTGACCACATCTTCCAGGCCATAGAGCAGTAGTGCTACAGAGGTTTCTCCATCGCGCCCAGCCCGACCGGTTTCCTGATAGTAGGCTTCGACACTTTTGGGCAGGTCGAGGTGTACCACAAAACGCACATCGGGCTTGTCGATGCCCATCCCGAAGGCAATGGTGGCGACAACAATCACCCCTTCCTCGCGCAAAAAGCGGCGCTGATGTTCTGCGCGGGTTTCCGCCGGTAGGCCCGCATGGTAGGGGAGGGCGGTAAAGCCCTGCTGGCTGAGCCACTCGGCGGTGTTTTCCACTTTGGCGCGTGACAGGCAGTAAACCACTCCAGCCTGGCCCTCCTGCCCGTTTTTCAGAAATTGCAGGAGTTGTTTACGTTGATTGTCCTTGGGCTCGATTCGGTATTGGATATTCGGACGGTCAAAACTGCTGACAAAATGCCGGGCGCTCTCCAGATTGAGGCGCTGGGCTATCTCCGCACGGGTACGTTTGTCCGCCGTGGCAGTCAGTGCTATTCGTGGCACCCTGGGAAACTGCTCGTGCAAACAGCTGAGTTGCAGGTAATCCGCACGGAAGTCATGACCCCACTGGGAGACACAGTGAGCCTCGTCAATGGCAAACAATGAGAGTTCGACACGCTGTAAAAGCGCCAGTGTTCTAGGTTGTAACAGGCGTTCCGGGGCTAAATAGAGTAAGTCGAGCTCGCCGTGTAGCAGCTGGCTTTCTATGGCCTGGACTTCGTCGTAGGAAATGGAAGAATTCAGGTAGGCGGCTCGAATACCAGCCTCTTGTAATGCCTCCACCTGATCCTGCATCAAAGCGATTAATGGAGATATCACCACGCCGCAGCCGTGTCGGGCTAGGGCTGGAATCTGGTAGCACAGGGATTTGCCGCCACCGGTGGGCATAAGCACCAGGGCGTCATCGCCGGCCATGAGTGTCTCAATGACTTCTTCCTGAGGGGCGCGGAAGTGGGTATAGCCGAAGATGTGTTCGAGAATATGTTGTGGGGAATTCATGGCGGCGGAGTATACCCCGCGTAGCGACTTTGTGCGGTGGGTTTATAGGGTGGGTTGCCTTGAAATACAATGCAATGGCAGCTTATAAGTTGTGACAGAATTCACGGGTTATAATCACATTTCACCTCGCATCTCATCACAGCGGTCGCCTAAGGATAGGTCTATGCGCACTTTGATCGTGCTTTTTGTGTTGTGGTTGACAGTTCTGGCCGGGCTTTTCGGCTGCTCCTCTAGTACTAGTACTCCGCGTACACTTGTGCAGTCTGTTGTGGCGGACACGCATCTGGGCTGGCGCCCGGCTCCGGAGAATCAGTTGGCATTTTCTCTAGCCACCGCCTCTGGTGTTGCACAGATTGAGCTACAGCCGCTGCCTGACCAGTTTACCCTGGTAACGCTAGAGCTTCTCGGTATGCGCAATGTCGAGGGAATTCAGTGGCAGGATGAAAAGGGTGAGTCCACCATGCTTTACGATGGACAGGCTGGGCTTGATGGTGTCAGCTTGCAAAGTCGGGACCACGGCTTTCACCTGCAGTTGCAGCTCTCCTCAATGGATTATTTACGTAACGGTGGGGTTTTGACAGTTATTGATCGTAGGCACTGAACTCAATGGTCTGTGCTTTTAGTAAAGCCCAGGCCCTGAGGCCGGATGAGGTAGAGTTGTTTCCAGAATTTCCCCGTCACCCAGAGTCCATTTCGGTTTTTATCCCAAGCGATGCCATTGGCCACAGTGTCCGGGTGTTGGAGTACATCCGGATTAAGCCGACCTAGATCGATAGCGCCACGTACTTCACCTCTCTTGGGATCTATGGCGATGATGCGACTGTCTTGCCAGATATTGGCCCAGATCAAGCCCTCGGCAAATTCGAGCTCATTCAGATTCGACCAGATTTCTCCCGCCCCATGTACCTTGAGCTGACGCTTGACCTCAAAGGTGTCGGGATCGCGAAAGGTCAGTTTATTGCTGCCATTACTCATAATCAGGGATTCGCCATCGCTGGTAAGCCCCCAGCCCTCGCCACTGTATTGCTTAACCCCTAAATGCTGCAGATCACTGGCGCTGTAGATATGCAATTCACCGGCTTTATAGGTAAGTAGGTAGAGCTTATCGCCCAAAACGGTAAGCCCTTCGGCAAACAGCCTGCCCGGTAGCCATTTGCGCCTTACAGGTTTTTCGCTGGGGTCGGTATACTCGGCGAGCCAAGAGCGGCGGTAGAGGCCACTGCTTTCCCACCAGCGTTGGCCGTCGAAATAGAGTCCCTGGGTGAAATGATCCCCACCCCGTTGGCGCTCCTCCAGAATGGAGAAGGGGGTTGCCTTTAGCTGTGCTTGTGCTGCTATTGGCAGCAGGCAAGATAAGAGCAGCGGTATCCAGCTGCGGAGAGTAAGTCGGTACATCAATTATCTATGACCAGAGTAAAAACCTTTATTACCTTGACCCTTTTGGGTGGTTTGGCGGTGGTGCTGCCCATCGCAATCTTAGTACTTTTATTCCAGTGGTTGTTAGGCCAGGTCAGTGAAATTGTCGCCCCCGCCGTTACTTGGCTGGAAGCGAATACAGAATTCAAGGATACCCTTGCCAAGCTTGTGGTGATAGCGCTGATTCTGGGAGGCTGCTTCTTGATTGGCCTGCTAGTGAAAACCAGTATCGGCAACTGGCTGCATCGCCATGTTGATCATTGGCTCGGTCGCCTGGCACCAGGGTATAGCACCATTAAAGATTTGGTTGTGCAATTTATTGGCGGTGGTGGTGAGGGGGTACTTTCTGGGCCTGTGGCACGAGTGCGCATCCATGGTGCGGATAATCCGCTCACGGTGACGGCGATTGTGACCTCTCAGCACGCCAATGGCGAGATGACGGTTTACGTACCAACGGCTCCAGTGCCCACATCGGGATTTGTTTTCCATGTGCCTGCGGAATGTGTGGAAATACTGCCTGGCGTAAGCGTTGAAGCGGCCATGAAAACTATCGTGGCCTGTGGGGCCGGCAGTGCCAGTCTGTTGGCCTCACCGGGGAAAACGAAAGCAGAGAAAGCTTAAAGCAGGGGATATCTCAAATATGGGAGTTAAGAAAAGCCTCAGCTCCCAACTCGATTAGCGATTTTTACCCAGGTCGCGGATGGCAAAGCGCGCTGGATGTAAAGCTTTGGCCAGATCTGCGCTGACAGGCAGGGGCCCACCCATAATCCAGCTGGCGAGTAATTCGGCCGTTAGCGGCGCGTAGGTAAAACCACGGGAGCCAAGGCCGCCCATCACGTAGAGCCCCGCCTGATAGTTCGACCGCTCGGCGATCAATAATTTGCGGTTTTTGCGCAAGTTTGCGTAGGTGCTGTCCAGGGACTCCCAGTCGGGAATTGGTCCGGCAATTGGCAAGTAATCCGGTGTAGCAGCGCGCAGAGCGGCGCGGCCACAGAAATCCTGATTGGAAAATTCCTTGGCAAACTGTGGCAGCAGTTCTGCCAGTGTCTGCAGGTTTTCCCAATGCTCACTTTCACGTAACTCTGTGGCGGTTTCCTTGAGTTTAAAGGTGGCGCCGAAGCTCTGGCGTCCCTCGTGGGCCGGAGTGATATAGCCCTCGCCACAGAGGGCAATTTTTAATTTTGCGGAGGTCTCTGTGGCGCGCACTCGGGAGACCTGGCCGCGTATTGGCCGCAGGGGTAGGGCTTCAGCCGGCGCAAAGCTGCGAATATCATTGGCTCCACAGAGAATGAGCGCCTCCGTTTCTATCTCTTTGCCTTCTGTACGCAGCAGCCATCTGTCATCTTGGCGAGTCAGTGTTTCCACTGCTGTGCCCTGGTATCGGGTGATATTTTTGTGTTCCAGGAGCGCAGCGCACACTTTTTGGGGTTCCAGCCAGCCCGCATTGGGGAAG
This sequence comes from Microbulbifer sp. THAF38, assembly GCF_009363535.1. Lineage (NCBI taxonomy): Bacteria > Pseudomonadati > Pseudomonadota > Gammaproteobacteria > Cellvibrionales > Microbulbiferaceae > Microbulbifer > Microbulbifer sp. THAF38. Next base: position 3,106,998 of record NZ_CP045369.1, on the reverse strand, counting down.
TAGAGCCCGCCAAAACTGAGATCTACACCGGCTAGCTGACTGGCCTCCTCATGAGAAGCCATTCGGGCCAGGTTTTGCCCTTGGTGCTCTGTCAGGCTAGTGGCGATCTGCTCCTGTAGCAGCCTCTCCTTATCACTCTGAGCCAGTTGTAAGAGGCCGTTAAAATGTGCGAGCTGCGGGCAGTGTTGCCTGTAATATCGCTGGGCGAACATCAGGGCGTGCAGATTGAAATCCCCATTGGGGCCCGGCTTGGGGGAGAGCTTGCCGTAGAGTATGCCCTGGTCGTTGCCGGAACCGCCGCTGCCGGGGGCCGGTCCGCGCTCAATAATTTGTACTTGTACACCGCGCTCTGCGAGTGCCCTGGCAATGGTGGCGCCAGAAATACCGCCACCGATTACTGTGGCAGATTGCGGCTGCTGTGGCTCGCTGCGGGGCAGGTGCCAAGGAGTGTTATGGTGCTGAGAGTTATGTAACTGCTCCAGAGTGCCGCACAGCATTTCCCGTTTGCTGCCAAATCCCGGCACTTTACGCAGGGCGAAGCCCGCCTCGCGTAGGCCACGCTTGACCAGTCCCGCACAAGTAAAGGTGGCGAAAGTGGCGCCGGGTCGACTCAGGCGGGCCATGTTTGCGAACAACTCTTCAGTCCACATGTCCGGATTCTTGGCCGGCGCAAAACCATCCAGAAACCAGGCATCGACGTACCGATCGCGGTTCTCTTGTTGTATGCGCAAACTATCTAAAGCCTGGCTGGCCTCCCCAATAATCAGAGTTAGCTTTACTGGACCGAACTGCAGGCGGTGAACGCCTTCGGCCAATAATGGGGGGTAGGCTTCAATCAAAGCTTGGCAGTAGGGCTGCAGTTGTGGCCACAGTGCCAGGGCGCGCTGCAGATCCTGGGGATGCAGGGGAAATTTCTCCACTGTAATAAAGTGCAGCTGCGCATTCTTTGGAGCGGTTTTCAGCCATAGCTCCCAGGCGGCGAGAAAGTTTAAACCGGTACCAAAGCCGGTTTCGCCAATAGTAAAAGTGGCGTTTTCAGGCAGGGTTGCCCAGCGCTCCGCTAGCGCATTTTGTTGCAGGAATACGTAGCGGGTTTCCTCCAGGCCGGAGGCGGTGGAGAAATAGATATCGTCATAGGCGCGGGACAGGGGTTGGCCGTCTTCGCGCCACTGGATATCCGCGTGTTTGCCGGATTTGCTCACTTCAATACTACCTTCAGGCTCCGTCCTTAAGGCCGAATTCGCGCATGACCTGGTCGCACCAGCGGCTAATACGCTCCTCGCTGAGGTCAAATTCATTCTCTTCATCGAGGGCGAGGCCAACAAATTGGCTGCCATCTTCGGTCAGCCCTTTGGACTCCTCAAATTCATAGCCCTCGGCAGGCCAGTAACCTACCGCACGGGCGCCGCAGGCGAGCAGTTGAGCGTGCAGATAACCCAGGGCGTCTTGGAACCACTCTGGGTAGCCTTCCTGGTCGCCGAGCCCAAACAGGGCGACGGTCTTACCGTGCAGGTCCAGCCCTGCCAGGTCGTCCCAGATATTCTCCCAATCTTCCTGCAGCTCCCCGTAATCCCAGGTGGGAATACCAAACAGTAAGAAATCGTAGTCCTCGGCCAGGTTGATATCCGCCTCGGCCACGTTGTGTAGGTCGATCCACTGGGGGCCAATATATTGGCGGATTTTTTCTGCGGCCATTTCGGTGTAGCAGGTGCTGGAGCCGTAAAACAGGCCTATTGGAGCTTGGGAGCTTGGCATAACAAAAAATTCTTACTGCTGGTCTATGGCGCCGTTGAAGTCGAGCTGTCGCCAAGCTTCATAGATCACAATGGCGGCGGCGTTGGACAGGTTGATACTGCGGCTCTCGGCGCGCATGGGGATGCGCAGAGTGTTCTCTTGACCCACCATTTGTAGAAACTCTGCCGGTAAACCGCGGGTTTCGGGGCCAAACACAATGGCATCGCCGTCTTGGTATTCCACCGAGGTATGACTGTGGCTGCCTTTGGTGGAGAGGGCCAACACCCGCGCAGGTTTTTCGTTGTCGATAAAAGCCTGCCAGTCAGGGTGGCGAACCACGCGGCTATATTCACTGTAATCGAGCCCGGCACGGCGCAGGCGTTTGTCGTCCATGTCGAAACCCAGGGGTTCGATCAGGTGCAGCTCGGCGCCGGTGTTGGCGCAAAGTCGAATAATATTGCCGGTGTTCGGGGCAATTTCCGGTTGGTATAGGACAATTTTGAACATTGCTTGGCGGACGCCCTGGAGCGGTACTATCTAGCTTGATGATTTGAGCCGGGCGATGGGCCCGGCTTTGTATGGCAGCGGATTATTCCACAATTAGAGAGGAGTGGCGATCTCCTCACAGTCGATCTCGACCCCCAGTTCATTGGCAATCTGGTCGAGTTCATCACGCAGGCCATCGAGATCCATATCTTCGTCCACATTGATAATGCATTCGGCAGTAAACAGAGGTTCACCGCTCCACGGAGTGCTGCCGTAGGTGGTTTCCAGCTGATCCATATTGATATGGTGAGCGCTGAGTGCACGGGAGATCTCCCGCACAATGCCGGGGCGGTCGTTGCCTACCAGCTTCAATGTCAGGGTCTGTTGGGGCTTGGTGGTAACGGCGATTGCGTCTTCAACAATCAGGTTGTAGCCAGCCTGGGCGAGACTGGCGAGGGCATCCTTCAAGCCTTGGGTTTTATCTCCAGGGACGGCAACGCGCAATATACCGGCAAATTTTCCGGCGAAATGCGCCATATGGCTGTCTTCCCAGTTGCCTCCGTTATCCGCAATGACTGCAGAAAGCTTTTCTACAACACCGGGCTTATCGTTGCAGATCATGGAGATAACGAGATGCTGTTGCATATTTAGTTCCCTTTTTGGTTCCTTTGCTTCAGTAAAGACGTGTCACTTGCATTGTAATAGGATCTCGTCGGATAACTCTATCGTCCAATCTCAAAGCCATTTTTCTTTTCCGAATAACCGGTAACTTAGCGAGGGACTGTCAATGAAAGTCATTGCCGATTTGTGCGTGATACCCATGGGTGTGGGGGTGTCTGTCAGTAAGTATGTTGCGGAGTGTGAAAAGGTGCTGGCGGAAGCCGGGCTCACTCACCACCTACATGCCTATGGCACCAACATAGAGGGGGACTGGGATACGGTGATGGCAGCGGTAAAAGCCTGTCATGAGCGAGTCCACGCAATGGGCGCGGATCGCATCACCACCAGCCTGAAATTGGGAACTCGTACGGACCGGAACCAGTCATTACAGGATAAGATCGACAGCGTGCGATCGAAGCTGGATTAACGATAACAACACAGGAACGATTATGACGATCAATATCAAGAAATCCCTACTGGCTCTGGCCGGTGCCCTGGCCCTGGCTGGCGGCGCCCAGGCCGCCGACCTGAATTCTGTCATCAAGGGGGATCACCGCAGCAAGGAGTACGCCGCACGCGACCAATACCGTAACCCGGCGGAAACCCTGGAATTTTTGGGTATTAAGCCAGATATGACGGTGGTGGAAATCACTCCCGGCGGTGGCTGGTACACCGAAATCCTCGGGCCCTACCTGGGAGAGAAGGGCAAGCTCTATGCAGCGCACTTCCCGGAGGATAGCGAGTCTTCTTACTACCAGCGCTCTTTGAAGGGCTTCAAAGACAAGCTGGCCGCCAATAAGAAAGCCTACAAGAATGTCGTAGTCACCGAATTCTCACCGCAAACCGGTCGTGAGATAGCCCCCGCAGGCAGCGCCGATGCGGTAGTGACTTTCCGTAACGTACACAACTGGATGTACCGTGGTTATGAAGACAAGGCTTTTGCCAGCTTTTATAACGCGCTGAAACCCGGTGGCGTTCTCGGTGTAGTGGAGCACCGCGCCAAGCCAGGTACCAGTAAAGAGGACATGGTCCAGAGCGGCTATGTGACCCAGGAATATGTTATCGAAGTGGCTAAGAAGGCCGGCTTTGAGTTGGAAGAGGCTAGTGAAGTCAACGCCAATCCGAAGGATACCGCCAAGCACCCGAAAGGCGTTTGGACCCTGCCGCCCTCTTTGCGCCTGGGCGATGAAGATAAAGAGAAGTACCTGGCCATCGGCGAGAGCGATCGTATGACCCTGCGCTTCCGCAAACCGAAATCCTGAGTTTTAATGCCCTTCTACCAATACTGGTAAATACCGGGAGTGGCGCTCGCCGCTCCCGTCTCACCTCTGGATATGAAAGTTGTATGATCATTCCCTTTGCGCAGTTGGACCCCAACACCTTACAAAACCTATTGGAAGAGTATGCCACCCGTGAGGGCACCGAATATGGTGAGCGCGAGGTGGAGCTCCCGGAGAAGGTGGCGAGCCTGCGCCGCCAGTTGCAGTCGGGCGAAGTGGTAATTTGGTTCGATCCCGGCGAGGAGACAGTCAATCTGGTGCTGGCAGAGGATTTGCCCGCCGATGTCTGAATACATTATCGATAGGCCCCAAGCCTCTCAAACGCTTAAGTCCCCTAAAGCGCGCTTTCTGTTTGCCCATGGTGCCGGCGCGCCTATGGACAGCGACTTTATGCAGGCGCTCGCTGTTGGGTTGTGTAAACAGGGCATCGAAGTGGTGCGTTTCGAGTTTCCCTATATGGTTCAGCGCCGCAGTGGTGGCAGCAAGCGGCCGCCAAACACCATGCCGCAGTTGCAGGAGTGTTTTGAAGCGCAGATTGAGCGTTTTGCGGGGGATCTACCCCTGTTTATTGGGGGTAAGTCTATGGGAGGGCGAGTAGCGAGCCTTTTGGCGGACAAAAGCTTCGAGCAGGGTTTGATTGCCGGGCTGATTTGCTTGGGGTATCCATTCCACCCTCAGGGCAAGCCGGACAAGCTGCGTACTGAGCATCTGTTGGATAGTGTTTGCCCCACTCTGATTGTGCAGGGAGACCGGGACCCCCTTGGCAGTCGCGAGGAGGTGGTGACCTATGGGTTGTCGGATTCCATTGAGATTGAGTGGCTGGCTGATGGTGACCACGATTTCAAACCCCGTCGTGCCAGCGGCTATACCCAGGCTCAACACTGGGCTTCGGCGATAGATAAGGCGGCGGGCTTTATGCAGCGGTCTCCAGGATCGTAATGCGCTCCTGACCCACCAATAAAGGGGCTAGCTGGGCCATTTGGGCGCGCCGATCCTCGCTTGTGTACCAGTGTTGCCAGTGCAGTTCGGACTGCCACTTGGACAGAGTAAAGCGGCGCAGTGGATTGCCCCTTTCGATATACGTTTGCCCCTCGATAAAGCCCACGGTGCGGTAGGCGCTGGTGAGGATTCTGCGCGCGGCCTCCTCGTAGCTGCTTTGCATCTCGGCGGCGATTTCCCGTTCAATCAATACATAGATCATCATGTCCCCAAAACGCGATAGGGTCTTAGTGGATTCTAGTGCGCCAGTCTGCGGAAGAGTCGACAGCCAGTTTCCTGATGACGAAGTGCGCTAAATTGCGCACAATAAATACCATGAAGTTTGATCACACCCTCGATGCCCGCGGCCTGTTGTGCCCGGAACCTGTAATGATGCTGCACTCAGCGGTGCGAAATGTCGCCGATGGGGAAGTGTTGAAGATGATGGCCACCGATCCCTCGACTCAGCGGGATGTACCCAAGTTCTGCCAGTTTCTCGGCTATGAACTGGTGCAGCACGCGGAGGAGAACGACGAGTTCGTCTTTTGGATTAAGAAGGCGGAATAGTGGGTCAGCGAATGCCCCGGCCCTGTCTCGACAGGACCGGGGGTACACACTTCCGGTGAAACCTCTAATCGACTCTTGGGTCGCTTGGTACTTATGGCGTCGTTACCAGAGCGGCAATGGCGGCCAGTGCCTCAGGGTCCTCGGATTTGATTTTGTTGGCGATGTGGTGTTGGAAGAAGTAGCGAAAGCCCTCACTCTCCTGCGCCGGGTATAAACAGTGATCCCCCGGTAGCACCGGGGTGGTCTCGACCACGTCGTGGTCGATCAGCATACCGTGAATAGCGCCGTCGGCGTGGAGTCTCCAGCTGATGACCTCGATCAGTGTCAGGTTCTCCCGGTCCTCATCCATAAACACTGCGTGAGTGCCAATGGTGTCGGGAATCTCCTGCAGCACCTCCTCGGCCTTGCTGCTCTCATACTCAAAGTATTCCGCCGCAGTCTCCAACTCGACGACTTTGTGGATGGGGGGATGGTGAAAGATGTCCTCAATGCCGGGGTCATAGTAGCCCTCGAAACGTCCGTCCAAAGGGTCCTTGATATCTGGACAGGCCACTATGGAGTTTAACCAGGGAACGAGGCCTACGACCTCGCCATTCGCTTTGAGTCCCCAGCAGAGTATTTTCAAACTGTATAGATCTGTTCCACTGGAGTTGTTGGAGTAGAGCATTTCCAAGCCGTCTAGCTCCGGCGAAAGGCGGATAAAGCGCCTGTCCGCAGAAGTTTCGATCGGCTCGCCGGTGAAGAGGTCAACCACATTGTTGATGCTGTGGTCTGTCATGGAACACCTCCTGGCAGGGCCGGTTATTTACCGTCTCCGATCAGATCTAAGGTGCGACTGCCAAGGCCCTATCTCTGAAGGAAGACCGGGGCAGGAGGGTAATTGACTGCTTTAGACCCCTCCTCGGGGAATACGCTGAAAGGGCGGGTACTCACGGGTGCTCAGCGGCCTCCCTGTGAATAAAGGTATATGTTGATTTACAGAAATACAACCGGGCCTGGGAGCACCTGTTAAGGCGGCACGACTTTGAACGAAGCGCCCCCGTTGATATAGTCCCCGCCTTTGCGGTACCCCGGAGAACATCTTGCCTGCCCCTAACCCAGAAATGGCTCCAGTTTCTAAAACACCCCTTGAAGCCAGATCCACTGCCGAAGGGATTGTGGCGGTCTTCAACCGTTGTTTTGCCGCACCAGAGGGGCTCAATACCCGACTTTGCGGCGGCTTTTCCGAGCCTTACTATCGGCCCGCCGGGGACCAGCAGGACTACCACCAGGTGGAGTTCACCCTGGATTATGCCGCCAGTGCTTTGCATGAGGTGGCTCACTGGTGCGTGGCCGGCGAGGCCCGCCGGCAATTGCCGGACTACGGCTATTGGTACGCGCCGGATGGGCGCAGTGCCGAGCAACAGGCCGAATTCGAGAAGGTGGAGGTCAAGCCCCAGGCGCTGGAATGGATTTTTGCCCGAGCCTGTGGCCTTCGTTTTCGCGTCAGCGCAGACAATTTGGAGAGTGGCCTCGGCCCCAGCAATAGTTTCAAAGAAGCGATTTGGCGCCAAGTCCAACGCTACTGTGCCGAGGGACCCAACCAGCGTGCACGTACTTTTGCTGCGGCTCTCGCGGAGGCGTTTACCCAGCCAGACCCATTGAATGGCGACGCCTATCATCTGTCGGAGCTATCGTGAGTAGTTACCTGGTCGACTCCTCGGTCTATATCTTTCGCTACTACTTCGCTTTGCCACCTAACTGGCAGAGCCGCAGCGGCTATGACACAGAGGCGGTTTACGGCTTCACTAACTTCCTGCTGGATCTTTTGGCGAGAAGCCCGCGCCATATCGCCTGTGCTTTCGATGAATCTCTGGGCAGTTGCTTTCGCAATACGCTTTACCCGGACTATAAATGCAGTCGCGCACTGCCAGACGAGGCCCTGGCTTTCCAGTTGGCGGCCTGCCGGGAGATGGCGGAAGTCCTGGGTATTGCCAGCTTCGCCAGTGAGCGCTATGAGGCGGACGACATCCTAGCTACTTTGACGCGAAAGTTGCGCAATCACGCTCCGATTATTGTGAGTCGCGATAAAGACCTGGGGCAGTTGCTGGCTCGCGGAGCCTCCAGTCTGTGGGACTTCGCTGCGAACCAGCATATGGACAGCGCGGCTCTTGAGCAGAAATTTGGCGTAAGACCCGCGCAGATTGCCGACTACCTGGCACTGGTGGGGGATACCAGTGACGATATCCCTGGAGTGCCCGGCATTGGCGCCAAGACCGCGGCGCGCCTGTTGGAAGAGTTTGATGATGTCGAAGCGCTGTTGGCACAGCGAGAGCGGGTGGCAACACTGCCTATTAGAGGCGCAAAAGGGCTTGCCTGGCGGCTGCAAGAGTATGCCGATCAGTTGCGCCTGGCGAAACGCCTGACAAGCCTGGTGGAGGATATTCCCCTTGGTATCAAGGTAATGGATTTGCGTCCCCAGCCGGTGGATCTGGAGTTGGCTATGGCTCTGGCGAAGGAATTTGGGATTGGTGGGCTGGTGGGAAAAATGGAGCGCACTCTGATGAGCGCTGAAGGAGAATCTACATGAGTGAAAGCCATGCACAGGGCGTTGGCCTCAAGATTGTTGCCGATGAGAATATACCGGCACTGGAGCAGTATTTCGGCGACCTGGGTACGCTGGTGCGCTATCCGGGCCGCACACTGACCCGGGAGCAATTGATCGATGCGGACATACTGCTGGTGCGCTCTGTCACCCGGGTGAATCAGAGCCTGTTGGAGGGCACACCGGTACGTTTCGTGGGCAGCTGCACCATTGGCACCGATCACCTGGATACCGACTGGATGGAGCGCAACGGCATTTACTGGAGTGCCGCGCCTGGCTGCAATGCCAATTCGGTGGTTGAATATGTATTTTGTGCGTTAGCCGCCCTGAAGGTCGACTGGCGCGGGCGCAGCTTTGGCATCGTCGGGTGTGGCAATGTAGGGGGGCTGCTGCAAAAGCGTCTGCACGCATTGGGCGCCAGCTGCGCTATCTATGACCCCTGGTTGCCAGATAACCCCGACTTTGCTTCTCTGGAGCAAGTACTGGGCCAGGACATTGTGTGCCTGCACGCGCCTCTAGTAAAAAGTGGGCCATTTCCCAGCTTGCATATGATCGGTGAGGAGCAACTCGCTCAGATCCGCGATGGTGCCGTTTTGATTAGCGCAGGCCGCGGAGCGGTAGTCGATAATCGAGCGCTATTGCAGGAACTGCAGCGGGAAAAACGCTTTAAAACGGTGCTGGATGTCTGGGAGGGAGAGCCGGGTATCAATACCGAGTTGCTGGAGCTGGTGGACTTGGGTAGCCCGCATATCGCCGGATACAGTTTGGATGGCAAGCTTGCCGGCACTCGTATGATTCGCGAGGCGCTCTCTAATGCGCTGGATCTGGCTCTGCCAGAAAATATCGGTGATGCCGATCATACGCAAGCTGAGGCCGGGAGCACTCCAATTGAACCCGTGAATGAGAGTGCAGCGCCGATAGCGGATTTGCTATTGCAAATGTACGACCCACGCGAAGATGACGCGCGCCTGCGTGAAGGGGCACGGAGCACAGAACCTATGGCCAAGGCTTTCGATCGCCTGCGCCGTGAATACCCCGAGCGTTTGGAGTTTTCCCATTACCGCACCGCAGCGCAAACCCTGGGTGAAAAAGATAGAGAAGAATTGGCAGTACTGGGGCTCAAGTGCGATTAGAGAAGCAAGTTAAGACGCTCGGTTTGATTATCAATCCCTGGGCCGGTGTTGGCGGGCCAGCGGGACTAAAAGGCAGCGATGGTGCCGAGACAGTGGCCCAGGCCCTGGCGGCCGGTATCGAGCCCCAATCCCATAAGCGCGCCGCAATTGCCCTGGAGGCCTTGGCACCGTTTCGGCAGCAGCTGGAGTTCTTGTGCTTTGCCGGCGACATGGGCGCGGAGACGGCTCGTGAGCTGGGCTTTGCCGTGCGCGAAGTGGGGGCAGCCGAGTCCACTCCATCAACACCGCAAGATACCGAGAGAGCGGCGATGGCGATCCGCGATGCCGGTGCCGACCTGATTGTATTTATTGGCGGTGATGGCACTGCGCGCAATATGACCAATGCCCTGGGGGATCACTTCCCGGTACTGGGTATTCCCGCCGGCGTCAAAATGCACTCCGCTTGTTTCGCTATTTCTCCCAAAGCCGGTGGAGAGGTGTTGCGAAAATTGTTGGCTGGTGAGCTGGTGGATTTATGCGAGCGCGAAGTGCGCGATATCGATGAGAACAGTTTTCGCCAGGGGCGGGTGAGCACTCATCACTACGGAGAGTTGCTGGTGCCCCAGGAGGGCCATTTCCTGCAGGCGGTAAAGAATGCAGGACGCGAGGTAGAGGAACTGGCCGTAGCGGATATCGCCGCGGAGGTCGTTGAGGAGTTGGAGCCGGATACCTTGTATATCGTTGGCCCCGGCTCAACCACGCTGGCCATCCTGAACGAGTTGGGGTGTGACGGCACTCTGCTGGGGGTGGACCTGCTGTGTAATGGTGCCTTGGTACAAAAAGATGTCAGCGCTCCGCAAATTGAGGCGGCGATCGCCGAGTACAGAAATTCGGAAGTTAATGGTCAGGTGAAGGTTGTGCTTACTGCTATCGGTGGGCAGGGGCATCTGATCGGCCGCGGTAACCAGCAGTTCTCCCCCAAGGTTCTGCGCCAAGTCGGCCGCGAAAACCTGATAGTTGTTGCCACCAAAACCAAAATAACCGAGCTTGGCGGGCGCCCGCTGTTGGTGGACAGCGGCGACCCCGAGCTGGATCGGCAGTGGAACGGTTTTATCCGTGTGGTTACCGGCTACCGCGATGCGATCCTCTACCCCTTAAGTAATGGAGAAGTTTGAGTGTCTACCGATTGGCAAGTGCTGCTGCAGCAGGTTGAGCCCAAGTTAGTACCGGGCGGCGGTGACAGCCGGCGTTTGTTTCACGGACGCGGCCGTTGCTTTACAGGTCTCGAGCAGGTTTGTGTGGATAGTTTTTATCCCGCGTTGCTGGTTACTTTTTTTGAGGAGTACGAGGGGGAAGGGGAGCTGTGCGAGAAGCTCTGGCAAATGGCCGAGCGTTTCGGTTATCAAGGTGTGGCCGCACAGCGACGCTACCTGCCCGGTGCGCCATTGGAGTGGCAGTGTGGCGAGCCAGTAGCTGCACCCAAGGCGCTGCGCAACGGCCTGCAGTTTCCGCTGACCTTTGATCGACAGAATGTCGGCTTCTTTCTGGATATCGAGCCCGGCCGTGCCTGGCTTGAGGCGCAGGTGCGGGAGCGCTCGGGGCGCGAATCGGTCAAGATGCTGAACCTGTTTGCGTTTACCTGTGCTTTTTCCGCCGTGGCCCGTGCGGCTGGGGATATTGAGATCGTCAATGTGGATGTGAATCGGGGCGTATTGAATCGCGGCCGTGAAAACCACGAGGTGAACGGCCTGTCCCTGCGGGGCATTCAATTTTTGCAATTCGATGCGCTGCGCCAGTTCAAGCGCTTCGACCGCCGGGGACCTTTTGAGCTGGCTATCGTAGACCCGCCCACGCGCCAGAAAGGCCGCTTCGACGTGAGCCATAACTACGAAAAGCTATTGCAACAGCTACCTGCCTGCCTCGCCGATGAGGCGGACCTGCTGATGGTGATTAACTCTCCGCGCCACAGCGAAGCGCATTTTCGCGAATTGATTCTCGGTGCCGATAGCGGCTATGAAGTGGTAGAGCGACTGGCGCAAAACCCGGATTTCCCGGACCGGGATCCGGATGCCGCCCTAAAAATGCTGCATGTTAAATATCGCCGCCAGAAATAGCGGCGCCATTTAACGACAATAGCTCCTAACGAAACCAGCCCCTAACGACTACGGCCTCGGCCGCCTAAATTACAGACCGGCAAACTCTCGCATCAGGCGCTCCACCAGCGCCTGTAACTTTGCCGAGGAACCATCGCGCACGGCGCTGTTGAGCAGCTGCGCGTTGCTCTGGCCGGAATTTTCTTCCTTATTGATTAACAGCAAAAATCCCCGGTGGCTCAGTACCACTTCCTCCGCAGCTTCCTGGCGCACCAGCTGTGAGAAGTGAATGTAGCCACTCTGTTTTAACCAGCTGATAGCCCCCAGGCAGGCCAAGTGCCGAGGCGAGTGCAGGCCGAATTCATCGGGGGTATCTGGTCCGGCAATGTCCTCCACGTAAAGGGTGGAGGGCAGGGGGAACTGGCCAAACAATGCCAGCAAAATCCTGCCGGCATCGCGGTAAAAATCATGGATATGTAAATCGTCCAACATCAGCGGGTATATCGCTCCAAAAAGTAACCCAGTCGTTCAATCGCGTGGGAGAGGTCGTCGGCGCGGGGCAGAAAGACAATGCGCAGGTGGTCGGGTGCGTCCCAATGGAAGGCGCTGCCCTGTACCAAAAGGATTTTCTCCTGGCGCAGGAATTCCAATACCAGTTGCTCGTCATTCTCGATTTTATGGTGATCCAAATGCAACTTGGGAAATAAGTAAATGGCACCACTGGGTTTGACACAGCTGACACCGGGGATGTCATTGAGCATGCGGTGGGCTAAGTCTCGCTGCTGACGTAAGCGGCCGCCGGGTAGTACCAGGTCATTAATGCTCTGATAACCTCCCAGTGCCGTTTGCACCGCAAACATGGCTGGCACGTTGCCGCACAGGCGCATGGAGGCAAGCATATCCATGCCTTCGATAAATCCTTTTGCGCGATGTTTGATGCCGCTGATAATCATCCAGCCGGAGCGGAAGCCCGCCAGGCGGTAAGACTTGGAGAGCCCATTGAAACTCAGGCAGAGCACATCCGGGGCCAATTTGGCCATGGGAGTGAATTCCGCGTCGTCGTAGAGGATTTTGCTATAAATTTCATCGGCAAAAATCACCAGGTGATGACTGCGCGCCACCTCTACAATTTCTTCTAACAGGGCCTTTGGATAAATAGCCCCGGTTGGATTGTTGGGATTGATCACGACAATACCGCGGGTGCGGGGTGTGATTTTCGCCTTGATATCCTCAATGTCGGGCAGCCAGTCAGACTCCTCGTCGCAGCGGTAGAGTACCGGATTGGCTCCGGCGAGATTGGTGGCGGCCATCCAAAGTGGGTAATTGGGCATGGGCAGCAATAGCTCATCGCCATTGTTGAGCAGTGCCTGGGTGGCCATGGAAATCAGCTCGGAGACGCCGTTACCCAGATAAATGTCTTCAATTTCTACACCCTGGATACCCAGGGTCTGGCACTCCTGCATAATGGCTTTGCGCGCGGCGAACAATCCCTTGGATTCCACATAGCCCTGTGCCTGGGAAAGGTTGTGGATGACATCCTGGATGATTTCATCCGGGGCGTTAAAGCCAAAGGGCGCGGGGTTGCCGATATTCAGTTTGAGGATGCGGTGCCCTTCTTCCTCCATGCGATGGGCCTGCTCCATCACCGGGCCGCGAATCTCATAGCAGACGCCGTGCAGTTTTTCAGATTTATGGATGTCCTTCATGGTGGTGCGGCAGCCCTGTAACTTGGCAGGAGCAGCCTGGGCCGCGAGCGAGCTGCGCGATAGGCGGGACGTTCACTGGCGGCGACTGCCGCTCCTGCGGGAACGGTTAAAAACGGAACGAGAGAGTATGGCAAAACCAAAAGACGATAACTACTGGCGTGATCAGCTGACAGATGAGGAGTTTGAGGTCTGTCGCAAGGGTGGGACAGAAGCCCCGTTTAGTGGCGAATATTGGGATGTTTTTGACGACGGCGTCTACCGCTGTCGCTGCTGTGGCGAAGTTCTGTTTGAAGCCGAGGCAAAATTCCAGAGCCACTGTGGTTGGCCCAGCTTCGATGCGGAGTTCACCGTGGGAGTTATTCGGGAGCTGGCCGATAGTAGTTTTGGCATGGAGCGTGTCGAGATTCGCTGCAGTCAGTGCGACAGTCACCTGGGGCATGTGTTCGATGATGGTCCCACCGAAACCGGTCTGCGCTACTGCGTGAACTCACTGTCGGTGAAATTAGATCAGGAGCCCGGCGGGGGAGAGGGAGGAGAGGGCAAATGAGCAGGGTGCACTGGAGTCGCTGGTTGTTATGGGTGCAGTGGGCGCTACTTGGGATTATCGTGCTCGCTGGTTTGGCGTTGAGGTTTGGGCTGTTGCGCTTCGGTGTGGTTTTCAAGGTATTTACTTATGCCGGAGGGGCGGCCCTCGCCATCGCTCTGGCCAGCCTGCTTGTATTTGTTTGGGGTTCGCGCAACCACAGGCCACAGGTGCGCAGCAACGCCCTTTGGGCGGCCCTGCTAGGACTGCTCCCGGTGGCAGTGCCCTTGATCACTGTGGGTAAAGACAACTTCAACGTGCCCAAAATCCACGATATCACTACCGATACCCGCAACCCTCCAAAGTATCAGGCGGTCCTGTCTCTTCGAAGGGCCAGCGACAATAGTGCCGAGTATGCTGGAGAGCCTGTGGCAAAACTGCAGCGGGACACCGATATCTACTCCGACATCTATCCATTGCATGTACATATGTCCGTAGCCAGTACCACCGAGCTGGCGGCGGAGGTGGCAAAGAAACTGGGTTGGAAGATTGTCTCTTACGAGCCTGAGAAAGGGCACCTAGAGGCGACCGACCGGACCCTGCTGTTAGGCTTTACCGATGACATAGTGGTGAGAGTACGGCCGGAAGACGATGGGGGCTCAAGAGTGGATGTGCGTTCCAGCTCCCGTGTAGGGGTGAGTGACCTGGGCGCCAATGCAAAGCGTATCCGTGAATTTCTCGAAGAGTTGCACCTGCGTGTACTCAGTGTGCGCTACGGTGGGGCTTCTGACACTTAAATTATCCTTCCGCAAACAGTGGGGTTAGGTAAGTGTCTGACAATAAAAGAAAAAAAATTCATTTCGGGTGTTGACAGCATCCCGAACGGTACATAGAATGCGCCCCACTTCTGACGCAGAGCTACACTTTAAAACGCAGCGAAACGACAGAAGGTTTCTGGGTCCCCATCGTCTAGAGGCCTAGGACACCGCCCTTTCACGGCGGTAACAGGGGTTCGACTCCCCTTGGGGATGCCACGCGGGAATAGCTCAGTTGGTAGAGCGCAACCTTGCCAAGGTTGAGGTCGCCGGTTCGAACCCGGTTTCCCGCTCCAAGTTTCCGCTTTGCGAGATGATCTCTAGTCAGCTCACAAAGCACGTCACCGAGAAATCAGTGACATTGCCATGGACAGCATGGCAGCACCGGATCATAAGGTCGAAGTGCAAGTTTCTGTCCCCATCGTCTAGAGGCCTAGGACACCGCCCTTTCACGGCGGTAACAGGGGTTCGACTCCCCTTGGGGATGCCAATACGACCCGGTAGCACTGCTACCGGGTCAAATTGCGGGAATAGCTCAGTTGGTAGAGCGCAACCTTGCCAAGGTTGAGGTCGCCGGTTCGAACCCGGTTTCCCGCTCCAATTTTGCTTTTGAATAGATCTTTGGCCCTATTCAAAGGTGAAGTCACCGCGAGGTGGCAATGCCATGGACAGCGTGGCAGCACGGGACCGAAGTGGTTGTAGTGCAAAGTTTCTGTCCCCATCGTCTAGAGGCCTAGGACACCGCCCTTTCACGGCGGTAACAGGGGTTCGACTCCCCTTGGGGATGCCAATACGGCCCGGCAGCAATGCTGTCGGGCCAACGCAAAATGCGGGAATAGCTCAGTTGGTAGAGCGCAACCTTGCCAAGGTTGAGGTCGCCGGTTCGAACCCGGTTTCCCGCTCCAAGATAAAAAAGCCGCTCAATTGAGCGGCTTTTTTATTTTCCGATATATTGCTTCTAAGTTTATTACTTGCACTGGTATTGCCGGGGAGCGACTGTGCGCCTGGAATTCCGCCCTCCGCGGCTAGGGATCTTCCCTGTATTTCCACCGGTTGAAATTATTCGGCTAAGTGCGTTGAATGGCGCATTCAGTGATAGGAATTCGCAATGACTGCCGCACTATCTATTCATGATCTGCAAAAAACCTACGATGGCGGCTTCCAGGCCCTGAAAGGGATCAGCTTTGAAGTACAGCCCGGGGATTTCTTTGCCCTGCTGGGGCCAAACGGTGCGGGCAAATCCACCACTATTGGCATTATCTGCTCGCTGGTGCGCAAAACTGCCGGCAGCGTGTCAATTTTTGGTGTCGATATCGATAGTGATTTTGCCGCTGCCAAGCGCCTGCTGGGGGTAGTACCGCAGGAATTCAATTTCAGCCAGTTTGAAAAGGTCTTCGATATTGTCGCCACCCAGGGCGGTTTCTATGGGATGCCGCGCAAGTTGGCGGAGGAGCGTACAGAGCAGTACCTGAAGCAACTGGGGCTTTGGGACAAGCGAAATACCCAGGCGCGGATGTTGTCTGGGGGAATGAAACGACGCCTGATGATCGCACGGGCACTGATTCACGAGCCGAAGCTGTTGATTCTGGATGAACCCACTGCCGGCGTGGATATCGAGCTGCGCCGCTCCATGTGGGCCTTTCTGGAAGAAATTAACGCTCGGGGTACCACGATTATTCTCACCACCCATTACCTGGAAGAGGCGGAGAGCCTATGTCGTAATATCGCCATCATTGATAAGGGCGTTATTGTTGAGAATACCTCGATCAAATCCCTGTTGAAGACCCTGAACCGCGAGACATTTATTCTCGACAGTAGTGAGCTGCTTAGTAAGACGCCGGAACTTGCAGGCTTCGAATGCCGCCTGCTGGACAGCCATTCCCTGGAGATTACGGTGGAGAAAGGACAGTCGCTGACAGAGGCTTTTGTCGAACTCAAAGCCCAGGGGATTACCGTAACCAGCATGCGTAACCGCGCCAACCGCCTGGAGGAGCTTTTTATTTCCATGTTGTCCGAGGAAAAAGAAGAGGGACTGGAGTCGTGAGCGGTAAGTTGACCTGGATATCCTTCAGCACCATTTTGCGCAGGGAGGTGCGCCGCTTTATGCGCATCTGGCCGCAGACACTGGTGCCGCCGGTGATCACCATGACATTGTACTTTGTGATCTTCGGCTCTCTGATTGGCAGTCGTATCGGGGAAATGGGTGGATACCCTTATATGGAGTTTGTGGTGCCGGGCCTGATTATGATGTCGGTGATCACCAACTCCTACGGCAATGTGGTGTCCTCTTTTTATAGTGCCAAGTTTCAGCGCAGCGTTGAGGAGCTGTTGGTGTCACCTACACCAAACTGGGCGGTAATGGCTGGTTATGTGCTGGGCGGTGTGGCGCGCGGTTTGATCGTAGGCCTGATTGTCACTTTAGTAGCGATGTTTTTTACCTCCCTCAGTGTCGAACACCTGGGAGTCACTATCGCAATTGTGTTTCTCACATCGGCATTGTTTTCCCTGGCGGGCTTTATCAACGCGATTTATGCCAACAGCTTTGATGCCATATCGATTATTCCCACTTTCGTTTTGACCCCACTCACCTATTTGGGTGGTGTTTTTTACTCCATTGACCTGTTGTCACCCTTTTGGCAGGGATTGTCGAAACTGAACCCGATTCTCTATATGGTGAATTCCTTTCGCTATGGAATATTGGGGGTTTCCGATATCAATGTGGCCTGGGCATTTGTTGGGGTCTTGGTATTTATTGCACTTCTCGCCAGCTGGGGACTCTACCTGATGAGTCACGGCAAGCGATTGAGGCACTGAGGTTAAGTATGAGCAGAGAAGATTGGCAGAACCTCCCGCTGGGCCGGGAGACCGTTTACGAATCCAGTTACAACCCGGAGCTGTTGCACCCGATTCAGCGTTCTATTTCCCGTGGTCAGCTGGGGTTGTCCGTCGGTGCCCTGCCATTTTTCGGAGAGGATGAGTGGTGGGGCTTTGAACTCTCCTGGCTCAACGCCAGAGGCAAGCCCCAGGTAGCCGTGGCGCGCTTCAGCTTTCCAGCGGAAAGCCCCTGTATGGTGGAGTCCAAGTCTTTTAAATTGTATTTGAATTCCTTTAACCAAAGCCGCTTTGAATCCTGGCGCCTGGTGCAGGATACCTTGTTACGGGATTTGAGTGCAGCGGTGGGTACCGCCGTGAGTGTTACTCTGCTGGAGGTGGAAGATATCTCCCTGGATGTGCAGAGGCCACAGGGATTTTGTCTCGACCAGCTGGATATTGCCGTAGAGCAGTACCAGCCGGATTCTGCACTGCTGGCGCTGGAAGGGAGTGGTGTGGAGGTTACAGAAACCCTCTACAGCCATCTGTTGCGCAGCAATTGCCCGGTTACCGGTCAGCCGGACTGGGCTACGGTGATGGTGGAGTACAAGGGGCCGATGCTACAGCGCGAGGGGCTATTGGCTTACATTATTTCTTTCCGTGAACACCAGGATTTCCACGAACACTGTGTGGAGCGGATTTTTTGCGATCTGCAAAACCTTGCAGACTTTTCCGAGCTAACAGTCTGTGCCCGCTATACCCGCCGGGGAGGGCTGGATATCAATCCCATACGCTCCACTCGTATTGAAAAGCCGCTACCGCCGCGCTTTGCCCGCCAGTAAATTCGCATTGCTGCTGGAGATATTGGCCGCAAGAATTCCGGACAGGAAATTGGGTGGCCAATATCGCCTAAAACGTTAACAGCAAAATGGGCCGCTGGTTATTGATGTGCCTGCCTTGCACCCTATGCTGTAAATGGCGTTATCTCCTCTTGAACTAAACTTTTCTGGATAAGTTTTGCGGAAAGCGAATGTATAGAAAATTGCTTCCTCATGGGCCTGTTCCGCTGCATCAATGGTGATGCACTTTTTATTGCTCCGAAACAAAAGTAAACGGACAGCTATTTATCGATAGCTAGTGAGATATCGCCAGCGGTTAGCGCGCGCCTACAGAGTTATTACAGTCCTTATTGATGCCGGAATTTTTCACCGGTGGCAGTGAAATAATCGGGGTTCATGTACTTCACCATTTGGTGAATGGCAGCCTCGCATTGCAGGAGATAGGTTCGAGACCTAGATATGGAAATCCAAACACAGTCTAATGCGCTGCCTGCTGTGCTTGTGGTTTTTATCCAGTTCATTTCCTCCTCGCCCGCCAATGCGCAAGTCTATGTGGAAGCCGACCAGTTGATGAAGGTGATTGAGGCGCAGCAACGTCAACTTGAGGCACAGGAAGCGCAAATTCAGCGGCAAAAAGCCGACCTGGAAGCCCTCAGACAACAAGTGGAAGAGCTGCGCAGGGCAAGACCTCCTCAGAGCCCCCCAACTGCACCAGCACCGCCAGCTCCATTACCCAGGGGAAATAGCGTGTCCGTGGAGCCCGTGGAGCCCGTGGAAAAAGTGGAGCTCGATGGCTTGCAGGATCAGATTGAAGCCATTCATAAAGCTATACCCCCTGGTTCTCTTCCGCCTCCACGGGCCAGGGGGGACCCAAAACTGGCTGAACAAACCGATATCGAAGAAATTATCTCCAGTGTTCCGACTGACTGGCCGGGGTCTATCCCTGTGCTTGGTAGTCGCATGCGACTAAAAATCAGCGGCTTTGCCGAGCTGGATGCAAACTACGATACCGGCGCCATTGTGAGCCCGGCAGAGTTTACTACCAGCGCCATTGTGACCAGCGATCGAACTGCGGCAGAGGGGGAAGACGGTCAGACCAATGTCTCTGTTCAGGTATCGAGGTTAGTGCTTAAGACACGAACTCCCTGGGGTGGACGTTTGATCGAAAATGATCTTTCTGTCGATTTCCTTCAAGACCCCAGTATTAGCGAGCCGTTGCTACGTCTGCGCAAGGCTTACGGTCAAGTTAACGATATCTTATTGGGTGGGGATTTACGGCTAGGTCTGGATTGGTCCACTTTCAGTAACTTAACTGCCGCGCCAAATACGCTGGATTATGAGGGGCCCAATTCACTGTTGGCTTTGATGCGCCCGGTTGCGCGCTGGAGCCGCGCTTTTCATGAAACGCTGACCTTGCAGGTCTCCCTGGACGCACCAACTGATCGGGTTTTTCAGAATGCCGAGGAGGTTTCACGGTGGCCGGATTTCGTTGTTGCTGTGATTTCCCAGACGGATCGGGTGAATTTTCAGGGCAGTTTTATCCTGAGGGATTTGCGTGGTAGTGGAGACCCACAGTCAGCCGTTTCGGATACCGGTTGGGGTATTAATTTGAGCGGCGTTATTGATATGCCCGATAGGCTTGCGCCGGATTTTGCCTCTTACTCATTGAGTTATGGTTATGGTTATGGGGGGCTTTTGGATGATGAGCCCTTCGATGCAACCTATGACTTTGTCAACAATCGCTTGGAGGCGATCCCAACCCTGGGCTGGTATCTGGCTTACCAACATTGGTGGAGCCCCTGCCTGTATACCGTGGCAAGTTATGGGCTTGTGCAACAGGACAACCTGGACTTTCAGCCGGGCTCCTCATTTCGAAAAACTCAATACAGCAGTATTAACCTGACCTGGACGCCGACGCCGCATTGGTTGTTTGGCGTTGAGGCCCTTTATGGAACCCGGGAGGACAGGGATGGAGCCTATGGTTCGGTCTGGCGAACTCAGTTCACCAGTCGCATCTCGTTTTAGCCGAGCGGGGAGGATATTAAATAAGAACCTTGGTGTTATTTTGCTGTGTTGTTTTTTTCTCTCCTGTAATTCACCACGAACGATAGTAACCGATACCTGGCATTCACCCTTGATTACTGCACGCCCCTTGGGAAACACCTTGGTTTTGGCTTATACACTATTCCCCCGGCCGATCGTTGGCCTGCATGTCGAAGACATATGGGTTGAGCAGTTGGGTCGGTATGGCGTGAATGCTCTCTCGTGGAGCTATTTTTCAGCGGATGGCAAGGTGCCCTCTATGGGAGAACTGGCTGATATTCTGACTGAATATCAATTTGATACGCTATTGGTAACGCAGCTGATCAGCTTTAAACGCCTGAATAGGAATGTCCCAAATTCTCAAGTGGCCATTGTTGAAACTCGCTTATATTTAGCGCCAACTGAAGAAGTGTACTGGTCTCTGCAGTCTGAGAGTTTTCTGGCGAACTATATAATGGGTGAAATTCGCCGTCCCAGGGAGGGGGATGCCTTGGAGTATGTGGAAACGGTTATTCAGGAAATGATGAAAGATGGCGTTTTCTAGGCGCATCTACCTCCTGCGTATGTAAATGAGCGTCACTAACTCCTTTCCTCTGTTCGAGGGGTGAAGTTAAAACGTTATTTATTCAGCTATTCTGGTGAGAAGAGCTGTACACCAGTGTGTAGTAAACACTTGGCATATTTCATTGTGTATGGTGAATTTGTTGTAGCGGGTAGTCTGATGCGGGTGCCTGCTGAATCCGGAGGTCGGAAGGCTTTGCAATGGATTGGAATACCGGGGCTCCTGTCAGGCTATTGCAATATTGGACACAGCTGTGGGGGTATATTGGTTACCGCTCTTTCTGTCTGATATTTTTCCTTTCCCTACTATTTTTTCTGCTCCCTCACTCCAGTTATGCCACCGAAACCTTTTTAGTGCCCCTGGGGCCTGTTGCCCATGAACAGAAAACACATTTTTTCTGGGCGACGGCGCTCACTATGGTGGCGATATTGCCGGTGTTTGTTTTAGTGCCGGTTATCCTGATTAAATACCGACGCAAAAAGGGCAAAGGTATTTATGCGCCCAAGTGGGAATCCTACGGTCCACTGGAACTCATTATGTGGGGCGTCCCCTTTCTGGTGATCTTTGTTCTCTCCTTTATGCTTTGGCGCGCTACCAGCATGCTGGACCCCTATAAGGAAATAGAGGGGGTAGTGCCGCCAGTTAAAGTGCAAGTGGTGGGGTTGGATTGGAAATGGTTGTTTATTTATCCCGAGCTAAAAATTGCCACAGTGGGTGAGCTGGTTGTTCCTGTTCACACTCCAGTTTCTATGATCCTCACCAGCGATACGGTGATGCAATCTTTCTGGATTGCGGCACTGGCCGGACAAATCTATGTTATGCCAGGTATGACCACCAGGCTCAATTTTATCGCGACAAAGAATGGAAAAACCCAGGGTGAAAATACCCAATATACCGGTAAGGGATTTACTGAACAGAAATTTGATGTATTGATTAAAAGTGAAGAGGACTTTCAGGACTGGGTGGCGCAGGTTCGTACCAATGGCATTACACTCGATCCTCAGACGTATAAGCGCCTGGCCATGAGAAGCACTCGTAAGGAGATGCAAAAGCAGTTGGCGACACCGCAAATGCCGAGTAATGCCCTCTACTTTACCCTTTCCGACCCTCAGCTCTTCCAGAGCATTGTTATGCGATACCATTCTGGTAAACCTCTTAGCATGGAAGAGCAACCCGGCACTGTGAAGTTTGGTCAGGGTGAAGAGAAAACCGAGGGAGCGCAGCCATGAATATTACCGATTACGGTTGGCTGGGAAAGCTGAGCTGGGACTCCATCGTTTTCAGCGACTTGATTAGCAATTTCTCGGTAAGTGCAGCGGTAGGGAGTACCGCTGGCGCTATCGTTATTTTTGCGACAATCGCGACTCTCGCATTACTGACCTGGTTTAAGGTGTGGGGCACTCTCTGGTCTGAATGGCTGACCAGCACGGATCATAAAAAAATCGGCATCATGTACATTGTGTTCGCACTGGTGATGATGACGAGAGGGCTGCTGGAAGGCATGGTGATGCGAGCGCAGCAGGCTGCGGCACCAGATGGCTTTCTCTACGCAGACCACTTCGCACAGTTGTTTAGTACCCATGGCACGATAATGATATTTTTTGTCGCCGTGCCTTTTGTGGTAGGGCTGGTCAACTTGGTGATGCCACTGCAGATTGGCGCTCGCGATGTAGCCTTCCCTGTGCTGAACCAAATTAGCCTGGCGGTGACAGTTGCAGCGGGGATGTTGCTGATGGTTTCCCTGGTGGTGGGGGAGTTCTCCACTGGTGGCTGGTCTGCCTATCCGCCCTATACGGGAGGGGATTTTAACCCTGGTGTGGGGCCGGATTATTGGATCTGGGCTATTGTTTTTTCAGGGGCGGGTACCACCCTTACGGGAATTAACTTCACTGTTACAATTCTCAAATGTCGCGCTGCGGGTATGAATTTTTTCCGTATGCCCATATTCTGCTGGACAGTACTCTGTTCCTCTATCTTAATGATTTTTGCCATGCCGCCGCTCAGTGTGGCCGCGTTAATGCTCGGCTTCGACCGGTATTTGGATTTCCACTTTTTTACCAACGACCTTGGCGGAAATATGATGAACTACGCCAATTTATTTTGGTTGTTTGGTCATCCTGAGGTCTATCTGCTGGTGTTGCCGGCATACGGTATTTTTTCCGAGGTTTTTTCCACCTATTCTGCCAAGCGCCTTTATGGCTACAAGTCTTTGGTATTTGCCACCATGAGCATTGCCGTGTTGAGCTTTACGGTGTGGCTCCACCATTTCTTTACTATGGGGCAGAGTCCTACGATCAATATTGTGTTTGGTATTGCCACCATGCTGATTGCGGTTCCAACCGGGGTTAAGGTCTACGATTGGATGGCGACCATGTATCGGGGCCGGATTCGTTTTACCACACCGATGATTTATGCCATCGGCTTTTTGATTTTGTTTGTGATTGGTGGCCTGTCGGGGGTGATCCTGGCAAACCCCACGGTAGATTTCCAAGTGCATAACACTTTGTTCCTGGTGGCGCACTTCCACAATGTACTGATTCCTGGGGTATTGTTTGGGGTATTGGCTGGATATAACTACTGGTTCCCCAAAGCATTTGGTTTTCGCCTCGATGAGCGGCTGGGGAAGTGGTCAGCGTATTTGTGGATAGTCGGTTTTATGCTGACTTTCTTTCCCCTCTATGGCGCCGGCTTATTGGGAATGCCAAGGCGCTCCTTCAGCTATATGGATCTGACTTTCAAGCCCTATATGGTGGTGGCTTTTATTGGCGCCATGGTGGTGCTGTGCGCATTGATTAGCCTGGTATTGCAGTTATTGGTCAGCTTGCGGGATCGTCAAAAGAACCGTGTTCCTGTAGGTGACCCCTGGGATGGTCGGTCTCTTGAGTGGTCGATTCCGGCTCCGGCACCCTCTTACAATTTTGCCGAGCTGCCCAGGGTAACGGATAGGGATGAATTTACCGAGGCCAAGGAGCAGGGGCGTGCTTATCAGCCACCAAAAGTCTATCGGGATATTGAGATACCCAAGAATAATCCCTTGGGATTTTTACTCTGTGTACTGAGCGGTATCCTGATGTTTGCGCTGGTTTGGTACATGTGGTGGCTGGCCCTGCTTACTACACTGGCGATCATCATTGTGGTCATTGCCTCTACATTCCGTTGGGATAGTGAACAAATTATTCCTGCAAGCAAGGTGCAGCAGGATACAGAGAAATGGTTAGCGCTGGTGAATAAAACAGAACCTGTAGGCCGGGATCTGGAAAACACCCCGCAGAACAATGGCTATGCAAAGCTGGAGCACTAGTTGCCAATGGATGGAAACTCATCTGCGCTAAATAAGGGTTTGAGAGAGAGCCCTGGAGCCATTCACAAAGACCCGGATATGGTGATCTTTGGTTTTTGGGTTTTTATGATGAGCGACCTGATTTTTTTCGGGGTCGTTTTTGCTATTTATATCACCATGATTGGTGCCACTGCGGGTGGACCAGGCCCCAGGGAGCTGTTTGATTTCGGTAGCCTCTTCGCGCAGACCATGCTACTGCTTACCAGCAGTCTGACGGTGGGGATCGCCACCATCACCATGAAGCACCAGCGCAGCCAGGGCAGTTTTTTGTTTTGGGTGGTGGTGACCTTGTTATTTGGTCTCGGCTTTCTCACCTTGGAGTTACTCGATTTCTCCGAGATGGCGGCAAAGGGGGGAATACCTCAGCGCAGCGGTTATCTATCGGCCTTCTTTGGTTTGGTACCCCTACACGGTTTACATGTCAGCTTTGGCTGCCTGTGGATGCTGGTCATGATTGCACAGGTACTAACAGTGGGTATGACGGATCTGGTGAAGTTGCGCTTTTTACGATTGGCGCTGTTTTGGCACTTCCTGGATTTGATTTGGATTGGGATTTTCTCAGTAGTTTATTTTGGTGGCTGGGTCTATGGCTGAAAAATCCGGTTTTTCCGCACATTTGCGCACCTATCTTACCGGGTATGTGCTGTCAGTCGTGTTTACGTTGGCTGCATTCTGGGCGGTACTGGCTCTGGGTAAGGAATACAAAAGTGTACTCATACTGGTAGGTTTGCTTGGGGTGGCCCAGTTGATAGTACAGCTTAAGTGCTTCTTAAATGTGACCACGCAAAGGGAAGGGCGGGATAACCTGGCTCTGATCCTTTTTTCAACGCTGATTTTACTGATTATTGTCCTGGGTACCGCCTGGATTATGGGGAACCTGGCAATGCGTATGCATACGACAATGTGATGGCGGAGTCAGGCTGCCGCTTAATTTACGCATTGAGAGAATTACTTTTTTAAATAATCACTTTGCTCTTAAGGCTGGATGTGGCTTTCTCCAGGGATTGCAGAACCTTGACCTTGTCGTAGTTACGGATTTTATCCAGGTCCAAGTGCATGGAAAAGCCGGGGGCATGTTCCTCCAGGTAGCTCTGCTGGCCACCAAGATTCTTGCGCAAGTCGGTGACTTGATAGACTTTGACCGGGGTGCTAATGCCCTTCACGGTAATATGGCCTTTGTCACGACACATAACGGTGTGTTTGATCATTGCCCAGGTTTCATGGCTGATCAGAATCTCCCCCGGCTGCGCCGCACCTTCTAAGCGAGAAGCCAAGTTTACATGGGTGCCCATAACGGTATAAGCCTGGTAGTTGGCTGTACCGAAGATACCCACGGTGCAGTAGCCAGTGTTGATGCCCATGCGCACCTGCAACGGACGTGAGATACCCTTGTTGTACCATTCCTGCTTCATTTCCCGCACACGCTTGCGCATAGCCAGGGCCATAGCCACACAGCGCAACGCATCGGATTTCGGGCCCTTACTTTCATCGTCACCAAAGACCACCATCACGGCATCGCCAATAAATTTGTCGATAGTGCCACCGTACTGTCCGGCGATTCGGGCCATCTCCGAAAGATAGTTGTTGAGCAGGAGAGTAAAAGTCTCCGCCTCGAGCTCCTCGGTAAGTTGGCTGAAATCTTTGATATCGGAGAAGAACACTGTAAGCAGCTTTCGCTGAGTGGTTAGCGCCTCTTCATCGCCGGTAGTCACCGAGCGCCATAGACGTTGTGGTAGGTATTTGGAGAGCTTATAAGAGCGCATCTTACTTACACGCTGCTCTGTTGCCAGAGACTGGTTGGCTTCCTTTAGCTTACCGATCTGGCGATGGGTAAAAAAAGCATAGGCACAGAGATAAATGAGGATGCCCATCAGGCTCACGGTGCTAATGGTAAGATCGGCATTAATTAATAGTGTTGGCCGGTGCATCAAATAACCCAGCACCACTCCAACTAAAAGGCCCGTATTGTGTTCAAACCACTGGCGACCACCGCCCTGGGTAAGGGCATTGAGCTGCACCATCGTAATAAACAAAAGAGAGGGCAGCATACTGAAATTGGCTAGTGCGACAGTAATGCCCACAAGCACAGTATCGACAAATGTCAGGGTGCGGCGGGTTTTGAAAGCCTTTTTATCGCGAGCCTTATAAAGGAGGAACTGGGCAAAAGCGCAGTAAATCAGCAGGAAGACAGCGGTGCCCAGATTGAGCAATTTGTCCGGATGCCAGGGGGACGACCACTCGACCGCAGTTGCCAAAGTACCGGCAGCCGCAAATAGAATTAGGGTGCGAAAATAGGTCGAGTAATGAGGGCTGATACTTTGCCCTTTGTTCCCCTCAAGCTGGTCCTGCATTTGTGGTTATCTTTTTGTCCGTTAAGCAGTAATAAACAAACTGCGCGCAGGCCACAGGCCGGTTCCGTAAAGCTATGGGCCCGTGTGGTTGCGCAGTGATTTACTGGGCGAAGTGTACTCCTACAAAAGCCAGATTGCTAAAAAACCGATGCCTGTACTTGGTTTTTATGCAGGGTGTACGTATGCGCTGCACGGACGGGTTAGGGTACACTCAGCGCTCAGACAATTACCGGAGAGAATGATGGATGCCCTGAGTGCCCTGCACAACCGAGTTTCAACGGGTAAGCTGACCGAGCCCGCGCCGAATAAGCAGCAGCGGCAAAACATCTTTCGCGCGGCATTACGTGCTGCGGACCACGCTTGCCTGCGCCCCTGGCGTTTTCTTCTAGTGGAAGGGCAAGAGCGCGAACGCCTCGGGGAAATCTTCCTAAAAGCGGCCGAGCAGTCAGAAGGGGCATCCCTGAGTGAAGCTCAGCGTCAGCGCACCCGGGCTATGCCCTTGCGCGCTCCCCTGATTATTGTGGCCATAACCCGCCTGCAGGATCATCCCAAGGTCCCCCACTTGGAGCAGCATATGTCCACCGCTGGAGCGGTACAGGCAATGCTCACCGCCGCTTATGCCGAGGGTGTGGGTGTCTATTGGCGAACCGGGCCCCTGGCGAGTGATCCACTGGTAGCTCAAGGCCTGGGCCTGGCTGAAAATGAGCGAATCGATGGATTTATCTACTGCGGAACTCCTGATAAAGCCCCTAGGCAGGCTCCGGAATTACCGGTAGAAGAATTTTTTTCACAATGGAATGCAGAATAGTGCTTGCACACCGAGAAACATTTGGGTAAAGTGCGCGCTCTCTCGACGAGACAGCAGCTATCTCTCTGATTTACTTGAAGATTTAGCCAGCGAGAGAGCCCTGCTGAGAAGTGGGATACCCCAAAGGGGTGACAATTTGGTGAGGTGTCCGAGTGGCCGAAGGAGCACGCCTGGAAAGTGTGTATGTCGAAAGGCATCGAGGGTTCGAATCCCTCCCTCACCGCCATATTGCATAAAGAAAGCCCTGATTTTTCAGGGCTTTTTTATTTCTGGATTTCTCAGTCCCCCACCTAGTCCCCCACTTATTTTTTGCTAGACAATTGTGCCAGGGTGGGAGTCGGTCCATCATTATGCAACACCGTCCAGCCTCTCTTCTATCCAAGCATCGACTTCCCGACTATCCCAGCCGACAGCGCCCGGACCGATCCGCCTTTGCCGGGGGAAAACTCCCTCTTTAACCATGCGGTAAATACTACTGCTTTTATATCCGGTAAGTCTCTCAACCTCACGTAAGCGTAAAATGCGGCGAGGTGGTTTTATATCCTTGTCCGTTAATTCTTGGTGGTTCATCTTTTATCCCTCAAATAACTGTGCAATCGTAATCACTATTCCGCCTTCAATAATTCCGCTCTGCACTTTCATGCTGCCACCATTGCCTGTTCAACCCTGCGAAACTCGATAACCCATACCCAGGGGTTTTTGTCCCAGCTGTCTTTGCCATTAATGGACTCCCAAAGCGCTCCATATGCATCTCTGGCTGATTCACCACAAACCGGCGTGGGCCATGGTTCATGGTGATACATGACAGCTTTAGTTAATGGTATTTGTAGGGTTGAATTACGAATCCCTTCAGCTATTGCATCTTCTTCGCTGATATCCTGAATACGCTCAACGCGAACATTAGTTATTTCTAAGGTGATACGGCTGGCCCAGCGGGGCATGTGGATTGAAGGGCGTTTTCTCCAGACTCTATGCGGATGTGCCGCAGCAAATGAGCCATTCTGGAGCCCATTTGGATGATCATAATTGGGTTCATTGGGTGGGGTACCATCAGCAGCAAAGTGAATTCTTTTGCTTCCGCCCCAGTGACCTTCATCATCTTCAGGATATGCAGTAACCCAATCTCCTGCTTGCCACCAAGTTTCACGAACCCATAGGCGGTCACCCGGTTGGCCGTGGGGGCACATGCTTTCAGTCTTAAGCCACCCATGCTCAAAATGTTCAAACCCGAGCGGTACCTCTTTGCCGTCAATAAAATCCGTATCTTGAATGATGTCAGATGGCCAAACCCGCTTACCTCCCAGAATGCGGCGCGTCTGGGTTTTGCGGCCATCCAGAATCGCCCGCACCATATCTGCATTAAATAAAATTGGTTTTTCTGTTATGGCTGAGTTAGACACTGGCTACCTCCGTATTTTCGGCTAGATAATCTAAGGCGTCCCGACAAGCCTCTTCAGCAGTTGAACCACTACCGCAAGCCAGCAATAACTTTGAGCCAGGTTTGTCTTTTAGCCATGCCATCCAGTCGGTTATTCTGCTTCTAGCAATTTCCACATATAAAAATGGATAATGATTTTCCAGCTCAACAGCTTTATTTATAAATTCCGCCACGCTGCTTTCTTGATTAGATTGCTCTGATTCAGCAAACGCCTGAAACTGCGAAAACATCCAGTGTAAAAACTCGCTCATTTCTGATTCGTGGAAAGTGAATCCTTCGCTAGTGCCGGCTATTTCTGTGGCTTTTTGTTTCCACTGCTCCAGAAGGTTTTCAAATCTTGGTTGTTTCATTGCATATCCCTCGCTATTAACTATTTCCGTGAGTTTCTAAAAATGCTCTTCCCAGTGCAGTTAGTCTCTTGGTTTCTGATGTCTTTGCATCCATTAGAAAGCCGCCATAAATTAAAATGTGATACATGGTGTGGCCAGACCAGAAGCCTTCAATTTGCTGCTTTAGATGTTTAGCAATATGGTGCCTTTTTAATAGGGTGCTATTATTTACTCTCTCGCCGAAGTTTGTGCCTTCGAATAGCTCTTCGATATATTCATCTGAAATTACCTGGTTGGCCATGGACATTCCCTCGCTATTGTCTTTCACCCACAAAGCCCGCACTGGGCGGGCTGGGGGAGTTATTTAGGGCTCGCACTACCTCCACTTAAAACCAAAAAACGATAGCTTCAACGGTTTA
The DNA here is from genome assembly GCF_009363535.1 of Microbulbifer sp. THAF38. Classification (NCBI taxonomy): domain Bacteria; kingdom Pseudomonadati; phylum Pseudomonadota; class Gammaproteobacteria; order Cellvibrionales; family Microbulbiferaceae; genus Microbulbifer; species Microbulbifer sp. THAF38. The sequence continues at coordinate 3,077,520 of NZ_CP045369.1, read as the reverse complement.
TGGCTTGCCTGGTCAACTCTAGGGGCGTTACCCCTGCGTTATCATTTTTCTATCCTCAATTTGATTGATTAATTGGGTTAAACCCTGCACCTACAAAGCCCCAGTTAAGGGGCTAATGGTGGTCTTCCTCTTGGTTTTAGTTCGGGTGCTGGCGGGAGTTGGCTATCAGGTAAAGCACAAACCCCGGCCGCCTCCCGCTCCTTTACCCAATCCCAAGCGCCGAACGGGTTGAGTGAGATTAAATTACCCTCTGAATCAAAAGCCGCTGGCCGTTCACCCTGCTTGGTTTGGACCTTCTTAATAGTTCCACCTGCACGGTAGACTCGCTGCTTTAGGGTTAATCTTTCCAGGTCAGGCATAAAGTTTTCCTATGCTGCAAACGGATAAATAGAGACGCCCTCTACATGCAGCACATCGGGGGGGGGTAATCTCCTTTGCAGATGCACCCCCTTTCCTCTGTCTTCGTAATTCGGCAACTATTGCGCGCTGAACCATTTTGAATTTATCGGTGTCAACTGCCACGCCAGTGGGTTTTCTGTTCTTTATCCTTTCGAACGCGGAAACAAACTTTTTAACTTCTGCTATTACTGCTGATGCTTGTTTGTTTAGTGGAAATTTCGAGATTTCCATTTGAACCCCCTTGGGGGCCCTGAACTAGCGGCCCAGGTTGGTGTTAAGCGGCCTCGCTCTGCTCGACAGGCGGAATGCCCTTTTGCAGCATTTCAGTGACCGATGCGGCAAGCTCGGTTGGTGCTAGCTCTTTTGTTTTGGGTTCACGTTTAGGCAGATACTTTGCCCCTTCCGGCAAGAGGTCTTGTAGCTGCTTAGCTGTGCGGCAAGAATTGAGGACTGTCATAGCTTTGCTGTGGAAACCCATAGCTGCGGTGAGCGTAGTTTTTATGCGCGTCTCTAGTTTCTGGATTGAGGCAATCAGTTCTGGGTCTTCTATCACTTCGCCTTCCCGCATATCTGCCATAGGCTTTGGGGTGGTGAAGGTGATGCTTGAGTGTTTGCCGTAATGTGACACTTTCTTTATCCACTTACGGAATGCCTGCAGGAGGTCACTATTGAGCATCTCCGTAAGGCATCTCATGGGAGCTGAGTCCCCATCAATATGCAGGATATTTATGAAGGTGTTCTCGACCTTAATCTTAGGGACTCGTTGGTAGCAATTGGTGGCGATACCCTGCTGAATTAATTCCGGCCAGCGTGTAGAGGGGATGCCGGAAACGGCGCGCAGTTTTTGCTCATACAATTTCCAGAAAACCTTGTTCAAACGCTCGGCTTCTTTGCCAATATCATTTACTGATTTCTCTACAGCCTTTGAGGTCATACAGCGAGCAATATCGCTGCGCATTCCTTTGGTGATTGGAAATGATTTCATGGTTAGCTCCTGCCATTTAAAAGGGAATGTCGTCATCAAAATTTTGGTTAAAATCATTCCTACCGCCCATTGATTGCGGCGCTGGCCGATTCTGCTGATACCCCTGGCCTTGGGCCTGCCTTTGTTGTGGCTGGCTCTGTGATGCTGTAGAGGAGGGTTGTTGGAAGCTCTGGCCCTGTTGCGCTCCGTTCTGCTGACCATCAAGCATCTGCATTTCAGCTGCGACGATTTCAGTGGTGTAGCGGTCCTGGCCAGTTTGCTTGTCTTGCCACTTGCGGGTGCGAAGCGAGCCCTCGATATAAACTTTCGACCCTTTGCGCAGGTATTCCCCAGCTATTTCTGCAAGGCGATTGAAAAAGACTACGCGGTGCCACTCGGTGCGTTCTTGCTGCTGGCCGGTTTGCTTATCCTTCCAGCTTTCACTGGTTGCTAGGCTGATATTGGTTACAGCTCCGCCACTGGGCATGTATCTGGTTTCTGGGTCGTTGCCCAAATTACCGATCAGAATTACTTTATTGATTCCTCTAGCCATGATTGGCTCCTTCAAAAAATGCGCCCCGTACCAGCGGCGCTAGCCTCACGCGCCTAGTAGTTGATTGAGATATTTGGAATTGAGCCGCGAACTATTAACTCAACAATTTTCTGTGCGGTCTTTTCTTGAAAACCTTGGTCAATGAAAGCCTTCTTGGCTGCATTGTTAATCTTGCGGCAGTGAGTCTTATTGGCTTCCTTTAGGCGCTGCTCTTCTTCAGCTGCTCGTCTCTCAGCCTCGGCGCGTTGGCGCTCGCGTTCCACCGCTTCACGCTTTTCTTGTTCTGCTCGCTCTGCTGCTTCTTTAGCTTGACGTTCAGCTCTCTCTGCTGATTCTTTGGCTTCGCGCTCTGCGCGCTCCTTGGCTTCAATGGCTGCTTGCTTTTCTAGCTCTGCTTCCTTGCGTACACGTTCAGCCGCTTCTTGAGCGATTCGCTCCTCGCGCTCCTTCTGCTCTCTCTCTGCTTTCTCTCGTAGGAGTTGTGCAAGCTCTGCCTGCTGCTGCTCATGAGCTTTGCGTTTCTCAAGTGCCTGATTTAGAGCTCTTAAGGTCTCCTCTTTGACTCGGGCGGCCTGGGGCTCAAACTCTTCCCAGCGCTCATCAATAATCACTCTTTGAACAATGTCGATGAACCTCTGAATGTCTTCAGAATCCAATTCAGAACATTCAGTCGCATACCTCTCAATGCAGGCGATTCCATTTTTATGGGCAGCTACACGCAGATTTTCAGCTTCCTCCCAGTCTGTTAGAGGCTTCCTTACCTCCGTTTTTAAATTGTCGAGATAGTCGCGCATACGTTTGCGTTCAGAATCTACCTTTTTGATTTGGGCTTTCTGGTCGGCTACTAAGTCTTTACCGAGGCTATCCAGGTAGGTTTTACTGCGGGCAACCTGATGAGCAATAGAGGCGATAGTTTTTCGCCCTTTTGCAGTATCAGCATCGGCAACAACAGATTTTGCTTTGCTGGTGATTTCTTCCAGAACCGCATCTAATCCATTACCTGCGAAAATCTGGACCGGTTGAACGTCTGGTGAGGCGATTAATTCTGTAGTCATTTTTCTATCCCTTCTAAGCGGCTTTTTTATTTAGGTTGCTACGATACTCCTCAACCAATTTGTCGAACTTCAATAAATCCATTTCCAGCTGGTTGATGTAGTTATCATCACGCTCCATTTTTCGAACTGTTAAAGCTTTTCCGATTTTTTCCAGGGCAGGGCAGTACAAGACAAAGTGCCACCACTTGCGCCCGGTCAACCACATGCAGCCTTGAATCTGATCTTTGAATTCGTCGAGGTTTTCATCGAGCAGGATGGTTCGAAGGCGCTCAGGTGAAACTAGGCACTTATATTCGCTGCCGCCCTCCTCACCGATTAAGCCGTCTGCGCTGGCTCCAAACTTGCGGTCATCAGTTAGTACCAGCCCGGTTTGCTCGATAAACATATCAATGTGGTCTTCATGGGCTGCGCGGGCTTCTGGCTCTAATTCATTGCCGCGCTTCATTGCCCAGGTTTGAAAACCACCGTCCAGGGGTTCACCGCTGATGCGCTCTACTGCCAGGCGAAAGGCGTAGTCGTGAGCTGCCGATGTGAAGTCGCCTTTGTTCGGGCCACTCTTCAAGCGCTTGCGCACTTCAGAGAAATTGCTGGCAGTGATTGCCCCAGCACGTTCGCGGTGCCAGTCTTCGGAACCTTGTTCGACTTTGCAGATAATCATTGCTGTGCTCCTTGTGCCCTGCTTTGGAGGTGGCTCATAGCTCGGCTAAACCTTGAAGCCTCCAGTTGGTTGATGTCTGCAATACCTGCTGATGCACAGAATTGCTGTTCGCTGATTCCGGCCATTTGTATTGCGTTGCGAAGTTGCTGGATTTGGTTTGGAGCAACCCCATTCATATTTGCCGGTGGGGCTCCATCCGTATCTTCACCGGTGCTGATATTTAGCAAGGCGCATAGGGCATAGCGTTTGCCGTAGCTGACAGTTGAGCCAATGGCTTGCACAGCGTTCTTGCTGCCGCTGGTATCGAGCGGGAGAATCAGGGAGGTCTCCTGGTGGTGGCCTTCTCTGTGGGATAGAACCGCAGTTATTTCCACTGCGTTGCTATGCTGCTTGGTGCGGAAGGTCACAGCGAATCCGTGTTTCTGCAGGGCTGGGCGCACAGCTTCATTTATCTTTTCAAGGGGGGCGTACATGGTGTTGTGCCCCTTGGCTGTTTCAGCGACCGTTGGTAATTCGCTCTGCATCTGCGCCAGGGCCGCATTGAAAGCTTGTTCGGCGTTGCGGCTCATAACCCGCTCTTGCATGTCCAGCAGGCGCTCGAGCTTGTCGATATCCGCTTCCGGGTTTGCTGCTACACGCTCAATAACTGCGAGCACTTGGGCAACCTCTGAAGGCGCTGGAACTGTAGCCGGTGGGGTTTCCGGCTTTGCCATAACTTGGTTGGATTCAGACATTTTGCTCACTCCTTTGATTGGAAAAAGGAGGGCAGAAATTCATTGCTGAGGGGGATAAAAACAGCCGCTACTGATACATCATTAATTTCCCCGTAAACTCCTGACATTTTGGTCTTCTCCATTACCCAGCCGCCAGGAACACGGATAAAATAACGCCCGTTGATTCCCACCTCTTCTCCTAGTTCAAGGGAGTACAGGGACTCCATCCGCCTGTTTATTCTTTCCTTTCTTTGTTGCTCCCACTTCAGCTCCATCTCTTTCTGGTAGGCTTCTAACTCTTCCCTGTGCGCCTCAAACCCCTCCGCGTCGTAAATATCCCAGCATGGGTCTTTTATCCAGGCTTGCTTCAACCGATCTATTGCAGCCTGGGAGCGCTTATTTGCTATTTTTTCCATTGTGTTTTCTCCGTTAGAGAGGGGAGGGCTTAAGAGTTGATTTGCTCAATTAAGTGTTTTCGAAGTGCGTCTTGGTCCAGGTCGATGTCATTTATCTCCCAGCCAGCTGGCAATTTGATTTCATCAATAAGCTCTGCATGAGCAACTTCGATTTCATCTGAGCGGTGCTCATGACTGAAGGTTTTGAAGTTTTCTACCGAGAGGTGGTTGACCGGAATATTTATCTCGACGGTGACAGCCTCTCCGTTTGGAATAGGTGGCTCTTTAGGGAGATTGCAGCGGTAGGTTTCAAGCAGCTCAGCGGCTTCCCTTGCAGCTGCAATTAAATATCCGTAGCGGTCGTAGGTCACAGCATGGAATTTATTGCCAGCGGGGACTTGCTCCTTACTTTGAGCCACAGCTTCGCGCAGGCTGGCAACTATGTACTCCAGGCTTCCATGCCGATGTTGTGCGACTTGGATTAGAGAGTCTTGTTGACGCTCATAACTTCTGAGAGCGTCTTGGGCGGGGGCGGTTGAGCTGGCTGTGTACATTTCCCTGTCCTCTTTGAGACCGTATCCGGGCTTGGTGGACGCCTGTATTCCGGCGGTTTTCATTCTTGAAAACAAATATACCTGCAAGATTTAGAAAGTAAACCCAAAAGGTTTATTTTATTTGAGGTTGGCGGATATTTCGTTGAGAAAGCGAATGAGGTGGGATTTGGCGGAGCTGGGTAGGGGGCTCAATGGGTCTGCCAGGGGGCTGTCTTGATTAGGTAGGGAAAGGAGTTTGTTGCCATCAATATCTAATTGAAGGGCTATTTTCCTAAGGAGGCTTGGTGAAACTGTTTTGGAGCGTCCTTGTTCAATGCGTTGAACATGAGCTAAAGGAATGGAGAGTTTTTCGGCTAATTCGGCTTGGGTAAGCCCTCTCTTAGTGCGTTCTTGTCGAACTACTACACCGATTCTAAACATCGTGTCGGTAAAACTTGTAGAGTTTTGGCGTCATAAACCTTCTAAGTATACACAATTTGTTCTGCCCCCTAAGCCCTTATCTAGGTACATTCTTTAAGCAAGACGATATGGCGCTTTAAGGGAATAAAATGCTATTTGACTCTATTGAGATAAAGCAAGAGACTCCAGAACTGGAGTTACAGGAAGAAGCGCGAGCAAGCCTTGCCCGTGTTATGCCCTACCAGTGCCGACAGTGTGTAAAAAGGCCCTGCCAAATGATGTGGGACAATGACGATAACTCCTGCTGGCATCATGAAAGGGTGGAAAGTCGATATGGATATCAGGACGATTAGAAGAGAGAACGCTCGGCGAATTGCCAGGGAGATGGGAGGGGTGGCCGCACTTGCTCGTGCGTTAGAAACGCCTAACTCAGGGGTGTCACAAGTTATAGGTAAGAACCCTCGCCGTAATATTGGCGACTCCATGGCTCGCAGGATTGAGAGTGCTGGAGGGTATCATTATGGCTGGCTTGACGCTTATCATGGTAACGAGCAAGCTAAAACCCCGCACACTCCAGGGGAAGTTAGCGTCTATCCGTTTGCTATGGAAGCTGGTGAAATTCGGCTTAAAAATGCTAGACGGCTTTCCGAGGAGTTCGCAAGCCTAAAAGGGTTCTCCGAAGCTCTAGGTATAACTCAATCCCAACTCTCTCAATTGATCGGTCCCAACCCGCGTCGTCTAATTGGGACAACTATGGCCCGCCGGATTGAGACCGTATGCAAAAAGGACAAGGGGTGGCTCGACGTTATTCATGCGCACAAAGCAAGGATTGAACCAGACATAACTACCATAAAAGAAATTAGAGCTCGGAATGTAAGGTTCCTGCGGTCAAAGCACGGGCCCAAGAATAGAGATTTTGCTGATGCGCTAGGCATCTCTGAGAGCTACGCAAGCCAGATAAGCCACAACCCACCCATTACCAACCTGGGCGATAAAAAAGCGCGAGAAATCGAGACCCGCTTAAACCTTGAGCTCGGCTGGTTTGACCATGCCCATCCTGAAAAAGCTAAGCCTCGGAAACAGTTAAAGCCTGGTCAAATAGATGAGCTTCTAGTTGCAAGCTGTGTTTCAGCTATGATGGAAGTTATAGAAGAGGAGGGTATGGAGATGCCGGCTCCCAGGATTTTTAGCGCAGCTCTTGTTGCTCTCTACTCCGCAAGCCAGCCGGCAGAGAGCGTTATAGACCCCCTGCCCATTCTTAGGTCGGCAATTCTGGCCGGCACCGTAGAGAGTTAGCGGTTTAGACTGAAGTTTTAGAAAAGTGCGTTAATAATGAAGCCCACCGGTACAACATCATCATTACTGCCTGCACGAGTCGCCCCGTAGGCTAATGCTATAGCCTGGGCCTTTTTGGATGATGGAATACCCTGAAGCCCCTGTTTCTCAATTTCGACCTCAATAGCATCAATACATTTGCGCAGCAGCTCGAGGTCAATATCGCTAGCAATTTTCGAGGTGCTATCGTTGCTGCTTTCAAGCCTGTCTAGTTCGCCCTCTTTAAGGCCCAGCTTCTCCTCAAGGTCTCTTGCTATGCGGTTGCCTATCGTTTTGGTCGCACCTTTGCTTATGAGCGAATAGAGCTGTTGCTCAGACCTATCTACCTTGCGTGCGAATTCCGCTCGATTCTTATAGTCGGCCGCTATCCGTCGGATATTGGTGCGTCTTATCTCGTTTATATCCATCTCTTTTATCAAGAATTCACCAGTCTTTCCCCATGTTAGCAGGAATAAACCCCTCAAAAATCACCCCAAAAAGTTTATTGTGGCGCATGAAATAACACACAAAGGTTTATTCTGTAGACAAAACTAAACCTTATGGGTATATTTCAGGTATGAAAATTAACCACTACCTCAAAAGTCTGAGCCTGTCTGAGCGGGATGAGTTAGCTCAAAAGGTTGGAACCACTGGCAGATACCTATCGCGCATTGCGTATGGCCGCATGAAGGTCCTTCCAGGTCCGAAGCTATCGATAAAACTAGCCGAGGAACTGATTGGTGACGTAAGCCTAGCTGAGTGCCGCCCAGACATTTGGGGATAGATGTTTAGTTTCACTAACAGCCGAAGAGCTGAAAGCAACTTTTCAAACCAAGGATGATTCAGGTAACAGCAATGGAGACCAACCTACGTAAGTGCAATGTCCGCGTACCCATGCCTACATACGAGCAATTAAAAAGCCTCTCGAATGAATTGGATTTGGGGCATGAACAGATATTGAGAATTTTGGTTAAAGGGGCGCTTCCCGTTTACTCCGCGAAGACTCCTGAAGACCTCAAGAAAGCCCTTTCAAGTATGTTGATTTTATTTAAGGCAAGTTCAGTGCAGGGGGCTGTTAGCTGAATTTATCGTGGTGCCAATAAAAATTAAGCAGTAAACCCATCAAGAGCAAAATATTCAGGGGCAAACCATGGCCAAAAGACCTGTTAATGCGCTACCTCGCAATGAGTCGCGTAAAAAAATCCCTGCCCAACCATCAAAAAATTACGCGGAATTACAAGTTGGGAAATTAGAACGTCAAGGCATAAAAAAATTATGTGATGAAGTTGTGGACGATTTTATCCGTCAAGCCAAACCCCCAGAGACTCCCGAAAACCTCATTGAAGAACTAGGCGGTGCCTTATGATTCGCCGCGGTGCTCGACCATCCTCAAATTATCTAGTAGTGGCCAACTCGGTTGTCTGCGACCGCCGTATCTCATTCGCTGCCAGCGGGCTTCTGTTGCATCTTCTATCGAAGCCTGATGACTGGGAAGTGTCAGCCGCAGCACTTGCCAGAGAGGCCCAGGAAGGTCGGGACCGCATATACAAATTGCTAAACGAGCTGATTGATGCTGGTTATTGCGAGCGCATTGTAAGACGCAGCGACGGGGGGAAGATTCTCGGTACAGATTATGAAATTTCCGATACCCCTAGAGACTCCCAGGAACCCCTGGAGGAGCCACTTCCTGAAAAACCGGATACGGTAAATCCAGATACGGTTTCACCGTATACGGTAAATCCGACACAACAAAGTAAAGAATATAACAAAGTAAATACTGGACTAAGTAACCAGTCTGAGAGTGCGCAAGAGCGCCCTCCCGCAAGCACTCGAAAACCGAAATCCCAAACCAAGCGTGGAACACGACTTCCTGGCGACTGGACTCTGACCGAAGAATTCCGCACTGAAGCGCAGCGAATCCGCCCTGACCTGATTAACCGGATTCACGATATCGCCGACGAGTTCAAAGATTACTGGGTGGCCCAATCTGGCCAGCGAGGCGTCAAGGCAGATTGGCTGGCTACTTGGCGCAACTGGATAAGACGCGAAAGGTCAAGTCCACCCCAGGCTCAAGTGCACAGCCTGCAGCGCACCCGAGACCGGTCAGTGACCGAAATACTTACAGACACCACTTGGTAAACCCAAAACATCACGGAGCGATAATCATGTCAGTAATCACAATCTCAAAAGCCATCGAGCGTATTTCTCAAGCCGACCCAAGCAGCCCGCTTGCAGTTTTTCAAACAGAGCATCCGCGCCGTGTAAACGTGGTTTTTGCCAACACGATTTGGACGCAAAAGTGTATTGCCCGTGGCACCTGGGATTTTTTGGGTGTGTTTCACCGAGAAAATTTAGCCGAGGCGCAACAGAAGCTTGACGAATACGTCGAGTACATGAAGGACGCCGCGTAATGGATGAGCCAGCCCCAACAAAAACGGTTTTATGCCTGGAGTTATTTTTTTTGGTTGTGGTGGTTGGTTCAGGTGTTTGGTTTCTGGTTGGGTTGGAGTAGGGGGGGATATATCGTGAGCGAAAAAACCTTGTTTCAGTGCGCCTTGGGTAAGTTTCAGCACCTTGCAAGCATGATGACTGGGTGTCGCTATCGGTGGCAAGTGAGAATCGTCTATCAAAAGAATGAGTATGACCTCTTTTCTGCTGAAGGCAGTATTCACACGACTAGGCGAAGCGGGATCTACGAAGAGCGTCAAATTATCGAATGCCTCAACTGGCAAGACACTGTCGAGGAGCAGTTGAAAAAACGCCCTGGCTGGGGTGGTGGAGCAGTGCGAGTAGTCCCTGTTGCCTATCTGGGGTGGTTCTAATGGCAGAGGAGCTAATCCGTGACGAGTTCAGCAAGGCTCGACTGCTTAAGTTCATCAAGAGCTTGGACCTTAAAGGTAAGCCCTGGAAATTCAAGTGGAATCAGCATAACCCCAACAGCTGGCCAATGATGAAAACGTGGCGCATGTGGATGGGTGAAACAGCTGAATGGATGGCAGCGAGAGGTGCAACCATGCCTCTCTGCATGAAAGGCGGCAAGCCCTACGGCCAACGCCCGTTCAATGGTCAGGACGCGCATGAGTTGTTTGTGAGTCAGCACCTGGGGCTTGATGCAAACGGTAAGCGCTACAAAACCGCCAGCGGTGATAAAGGCGAGATGCTCAGAATGATGGATATGCACCTAGCCTGGGCAACTGAGCGCGGTTTATTCCTGACAGTGCCGGGTGAGGGCGAATTCATGAAGCTGAAGCGCCAGGGAGAAAGCTAATGGGCCCTCGCTACCGCAAGTGCAAAATCTGCAAAACCCGCCGAGAGGTAGCGCACGGAATTATCAATGGGCTGGATTTTGTTTGTAGCGTAGACCATCTGGTTGATTTGGGTTTTCAGCGAGTAGAGAAGCAAAAGAAGCTTGAAGCCAAAAAATTCAAGGCTGAAACCAGAGCGAGAAAGCAGGAGCTAAAGACTGATTCTCAGCTCATCGCCGAAGCCCAGCGCTCAATCAATGCCTATGTGCGAGAGAGGGACAGAGGTAAGCCTTGCCCCTCCTGCAGTCGCCCGGAGCAGGAAATAGAAGTGGAGCAGGGCTGGAAAGTTGGCGGCGCCTGGGATGCTGGCCACTTCCGCTCTAGGGGTGCGGCCGGCCACCTGAGATTCAACCTTTGGAATATTCATCGGCAGTGCAAAAGCTGTAACGGGGGCTCTGCCAAATATGCCCACAAAGCGGAGACCGTAGCCGTGCAATACGAATTAAATCTAAGGGAGAGGATAGGTAATCGCCGAGTTGACTGGCTGAAAAATAATAACGGAATACGGAGATTCAACCGGGAGTATTGCGAAAGGATTAAGCGGATATTCAATAGAAAAAGGCGGTTACTACTAAAGCGGAGGGAGTGCTAATGGGGCCAGCGGATTTTGCAGAGACAGAACGACAGGCAGAGATTTATACGGCCAGCATTGAGCATGGTGTAAACGGGGCGGCTCGCCAGCTGGGTATTTCACATGCGAGAGTATCGATAGTTAAAAGCTCACTGGAAAAGAAAGCCGCAAGACAGGGGTGGTCACCAGAGCATGACATGACCAAGACTGTACCCGATGGATTTAAGGTAAAAGGCGTATCCACTCTATATGACAAAGATGGCAAGGTCCGAAACCAGTGGGTTAAATCCATGGAGGACCGGGAGCGACAAGCAGAGTTAATGCGTGAGGCGTGTCAGGCGCTGGCCGAGACTCTCCCAAAGGTTAAAGCGGGAAAAGCCCCGGCGCACTGCAATGACGATTTGATGGCAGTTTACCCACTCGGTGACCCGCACATCGGTGTGCTGTCGTGGGGAGCTGAGACCGGCCAAGATTGGGACTTAAATATAGCGGAAGAGAAATTTTGCGGAGTATTTGACCGGCTGGTGAGAACTGCCCCGAAATGCAAACAGGCTGTCATTGTGAATCTCGGGGATTATTTCCACGTAGACAATATGGCAGGAGTCACTGCACGGTCTGGCCACACATTAGACCTGGATGGTCGATACGCAAAAATGGTTTGGGTTGGAGTGAAAATCATTCGACAAATGATTGCCTCAGCCCTCGCGCACCATGAATCCGTTCGGGTAATCAATGCTGTTGGTAACCACGATGATACCGGTGCGTTATTTCTCAGCGTGGCGCTCGCCAATATGTACGAAGGGGAGTCTCGGGTAGAAATTGATACAAGCCCCGCGCCGTTCCACTATTTCCGCCACGGCAAGAATTTGTTCGGTGTGCACCACGGTCATAGCTGTAAATCGGATAGATTGCCGGGAGTCATGGCAGCAGACCAGGCAAAACTGTGGGGCGAAACCGAATACCGCTATTGGCTAACTGGCCATATTCACCACGACACAAAAAAAGAACATGCAGGTTGCGTCGTGGAGTCGTTCAGAACACTAGCAGCAAAAGATGCATATGCGACCTGGGGTGGATATAGAGCACTCCAAGATAGTAAGTGTTTGGTTATTCATAAAGATTTTGGGGAAGTAGAGCGGCATACAGTCAACTTGGCAATGGTAGGAGAGTAAACGTGAAATTAATGGTTATGGGTAATGGCCGTCACGGCAAAGATACGTTCTGCGAAGAGTCGGGCATCGACTACGTATCATCATCAAGATTTGCTGCTGAACCAATAGTTTTTCCCGCTCTAGCTTCAACATATGGATATAGAAATGTTGATGAGTGCTATGAGGACCGCGCCAACCATCGAGCAGATTGGCACGAGCTGATTAAGGAATACAACACCCCAGATAAAGCGCGACTTGCTCGGGAAATATTTAGTAAATACGACATCTATTGCGGCATCCGCTGCAAGCATGAATTTCTAGCAGCTAAAGAGGCGGGATTATTTGACCTGGCTATCTGGGTGGATGCTGGTGACCGTCTGCCTAACGAATCCCCAGACTCAATCACCGTGCGCCCAGACCATGCCGATATTGTCATAGAGAACAACGGTTCTCTGGCTGAGTTTGAGGCGAAGGTGCGGCGGGTAACAAGGGCGCTTAATTAAGGGGAAGCCAATGTCAGAAATAGCAATACGTGACTTATTGTGGGAGTGGTCCCGGGCCTATCCAGAGAGAGCAGGGGATTCTGTATCCTGGCCCCGGATGTCTGCTTTTAGTCGGGAAATGGTATCAGGGAATAGAGAGAGCCCAGAGCCGATAAATGAGCAGAGGGCAGAGATGACAGATGCGGCCGTGCTTGCATATCTAAATGTGGTACGCAAACGGAGAGACCAAAAGAAGGCGCAGCTTGAAGGCATGATTTTCTGGCTTCGATATTATTACCAATGGGAAATGCCTGATGTGTGTAGGAAGGCAGGACAGAGTAAAAGCTGGGTGATAAATATGTGCCGAGTAATAGAGGGGACTATAGAAGCGTTTGTGTTGGCACAAAATGCCGCATAACTGGCTTTAAATACAGGCTGTATTAATTGACAGTGTACACGTGTACACGCTAACATGTGTAAAGCTGCTGAGGTTTTAATGCGGCGACCGTTCATCCTTTTTAAACCGGCTCCCCCGCCGGTTTTTTTATGCCTGAAATTTGAGACTCCCATGTTCCAAAACGACTACTTCACAGAGTCGGAATTGGCCTGTCGTTGCTGTGGCAAAAATCATTTTAAAGATGAAACGCTAAAACGCCTGATTAGAGTCAGGGAGCGCTTTGGCAAGCCAATGGTCATCAATTCCGGTTACCGCTGCCCAGCACATAATGCCCGACTGAATGCCACCATGACCCATGCCACTGGGCAGGCTATTGATGTGCAGGTGGCGTCAGGCAGGGCCTATCGGTTAATCCAAATAGCCCAGGAGGAAGGCTTCACCGGTATAGGGGTAAAACAGAAGGGGGCATTCAAAGGGCGATTCCTTCACCTGGATGACCTCGAATCAATACCCGGCGAGCGCACCCGCCCCACAGTGTGGAGCTACTGATGAATTGGAAAGCCATTGTTAAAAGTGTGGCCCCCACACTGGGCGCCGCCCTGGGTAGTCCTGTTGCTGGAACGGCAGTCAAATTCCTTGCCGAACACTTCCTTGGTGACAGCGAAGCCCAAGAGCAAGATATTGCCGAGCTTGTGTTAAATGCCAGCCCTGAAAAATTAGTTGAGCTCCGAGCACTTGATAATGATTTCAAGCTGAGAATGCGTGAACTCGACATTGATGTATATGCCCTTGAGGTTGACGACAGGAAGAGTGCACGGGATATGGGGGTCAAGAGTGGGCTTGCCGCTCAGATGGCCTTATCTGTTGCATTCATTGGTGGCTACTTTGCTCTTCTGTTTGCCCTATTCAGTGGAGAGGTAACCCTAGGCCCAGAGCTTCGTGATATGTGCGTCTTAATGCTGGGGGTTATGACTGGGGAAGTACCTCGAATCATGTCCTTTTGGTTTGGTTCCAGCCAGGGCAGCAAAGAAAAGACTCACGCGCTGGTGAAACAATGACCCTACACGACGCAATGCGGGAAATACCGGATAAGGCCAGTTATATCACCGCTGTAGGTGCGGGCACTTTCGCCGGTTGGCTTGCTGATAATTGGCTTGGTCTTGTTGGTGTAGTGATAGCTGCGTTAGGCCTGGCAGTGAATTGGTATTACTCCCACCAGCGGCACAAGCTTATGAAAGAGCAGCACAAGGAGAGTCAGAACAGTGAGAAGTAGAAAGTCGCCAAAGGAAACTGAAAAGCAGGGCTTCCTCAAAACCTTTTTCAAGGGCAGGCCCGACCCATTTAAACCGGGAACTCTGGTCAACATAGAGGCCCAACGCCTCAGAGTGATAGCGTCCGATAAGGAGACTGTCACATTCAACGTGAACGGCGTTCCCACCGTATGGCAACGTCAGTGGCTAAATGATTATGACGATGGCCACATAAGCATTTTGGATAAGTAACCATGGCTAGGCCAACCCTGTATACCCAAGAGCTTGCTGACACTATCTGCATATTGCTCTCAGAAGGTCTCAGTCTGCGTGAGGTATGTGTTCAGGAAGGCATGCCGGACAAGTCCACAGTAATACGTTGGTTGGCTACTAACTCAGAGTTTTGCGACCAGTACGCACAGGCGAAAGAGGTTTCGACTTTCGTTATGGCCGAGGAGCTGCTGGAGATAGCTGACGATAGCTCCAATGATTACATGGACCGGCAGACAAGAGATGGCTCAGTAGAGGAATCACTTAACCCCGAGAACATCCAGCGCTCTCGCCTTCGAGTTGATACACGCAAATGGCTAATGGAAAAGCTCAAGCCCAAGAAATACGGGCAGAAGCTCGACATTGACCAGAAGACCGAACACAGCGGCGGCATAAGCATGACCATCGACCAAGCCAACGCGATTTTGCAGGAGCATGGAATTGACCCCAGCGGAGACAATACGACTGGCTCAAGCCCTGCAGACGGTCAAGGAGCATAAGAAATACAACAAGCGGCATTACTTTAAGCCGTATGACTGGCAGCTGCAGTGGTATGGCGCTTTTCAAGCCCATAAGCAGTGCCTACTTATGGCAGCGAATAGGGTGGGAAAGACCGCATCTGAAGCCTACCAAGTCGCAAGCCATCTAATTGGTGAGTACCCAGATTGGTGGCCGGGAATCACTTTTAATTATGCCCCTTACACCTGGGGGCTAGGCGTCACCGGCGAGCAGATTCGTGATGTGATGCAGAAAGAACTGTTCGGTAATTATTACGGTGGGCAGTTCGACGGCACCGGGCTGGTTCACAAAGACCTGATTCATGAGGTTGTGCCAGCGATGGGGACTCCGCGCTTGGCCAAGGATATTTATGTGCGTCACGGTGCCGGCGGTGACGTGGTGAACTATTCGCAAATCAGCCTCAAGGCATACGCCCAAGGCCAACATGTCCTAATGGGCGCATCAGTCGATTATGGGTGGATTGATGAAGAGCCTAAAGACTCGGAAATATATCCGCAAACACTAACCAGGACTGCAACAGGTAACCGCAACAAAGGCGGCTGGGCCTCACTCACTTTCACCCCTGAAAATGGTATGACCGACTTGGTGACTCAGTTTATGGAAGACCGCCAGAAGGGACAGTATTTGCAGACCGTGACCTGGGATGATGCCCCGCACCTTGATGATTCCACCAAAGAGCAGCTGCTTGCGGCATTCCCTCCCTACCAGCGAGATATGAGAACAAAAGGTATTCCTCTCCTGGGTGAAGGGATGGTTTACCCGGTATCGGAAGACTCAATAAAAATCGACCCGATTGAGCTGCCGCCCCACTGGAAGAAGTGCGCGGCCATTGATTTCGGTTTTTCTCATGACACAGCAGTTTGTTGGACTGCATACGATGCGGACGCGGACATAATTTACGTCTTCGATGGATACGCAAAGAGCGGCGAGGTTCCTGCAATCCATGCGGCTGCAATTAACTCTCGTGGTGACTATATCCCGGTGATATATCCCCATGATGGGGACAGTGTTGAGAAGGGCTCAGGCCAAACCATGGCCGACCAATACCGCCAACTCAATGTGAACATGCACATCAAGTTCACCAACGAAGACGGCACCAACTTTGTAGAGCCTGGAATTCAAGAGCTTTACCAAAGGATGTGCACCGGGCGTCTCAAGGTGTTCTCAACGGTCAAACCGTTCTGGGATGAGTTCAGAAAATACCATCGTAAGAACGGGCGAATCGTCAAGATTGATGATGACTTTATGGATGGCTTCAGGTACTCCGCGCTCAGTGTTGCCAGGTTTGGCGAGACTCGCAGCGGTGCCGATAACTTCGACTACTCACGCTCCAACCCTGGAATCCGTTACTGATGGCAAAAACTAAAGGCGAAATTCTGAAGCTGGCTGAGCAGTGCATTCAGCTATCAGAAGGCGATGACGATTCCACCAATTCCGATGACCGTGCCCAGGCGTACAAATATTACTACGGCGAGCCCTTCGGCAATGAACGCGAAGGGCGTTCCGATTATGTAAGCCGTGATGTATTCGACGCGGTGGAGGATGCCAAAGAGATTTTATTGGAGGTGTTCGGCTCCAACCGGGAGACAGTAAAGTTTACCCCGCAAGACCAGAATGACGTGCTGCAGGCAAAGCTGCGCACCAGTTACTGCAATCGCGTGTTTAATAAAAACAATTCTGGCTATTCCATCCTTCACGACTCAATCCAGGATGCGCTATTAGCCAAGAACTGCACGGCCAAAGTCTATTGGAATGAGGAGACTGAATATAAAACCGAGCAGGTGCAGGGAATCCCTCCTGAAGCTTATGAGCAGTTGAAAAACTCTGAGGCTGAGATTATCGAGGCGGTGCAAGATGAGGTCACCGGCCTGATTGATGCTGAGCTGAGAGTTCCCGTTGATGCCTCTCGTGTTGTCGTTGAGGTTATTGCCCCTGAGCGTGTGGTTCGAGACCCGAACGCCACCGAACCGAGCAAGGCCCGCTTCTGGGGGGAGAAGAGCGAGGTTACCCGTTCCGAGCTGGTTGAGATGGGCTTTGACCCCACAGTAGTTGCTGGCCTAACTGCTGACGGTGACTCACAGGATGAAATGGAAGAGCAGGCCCGCGAAGGTGTAACGACTGGCGACGACCTGCTTGGCGAGCCCTCGCAAGAAACCCTGGAGCTTTACGAGCTGTTTATCTGGTGGGATGACGAGGGCAAGGGAATCGCACAGCTGCATCAGGTCTTTAAGGTGGGCAACACCATTCTTGATGTTGAAGAGGTGCAGCGCATGCCGTACTTCAGCTGGGCTGCACTTCGGATAGCTCATCGATATGACGGCCTGTCCATGTACGACATTATTGGCGACATTCAAAAGCTCAAGGCGACCATTAAGCGGCAGATAGTAGACAACCTGCTGATTTCCAATAATCAATCTCGTATCGCTCGGCAAGGTGCATTTGTTAATCCTGCTGACTGGATTGATAACCCTGTTGGTGCGACTCACTGGCTCAAGAAGGAAGCAACCGGTCCAGTTACCGACCACGTATTGCCAACCCCAGCCCCACAGTTAACGCCGCTGACTATGCCCGCCCTGGAGATGCTCAACCAAGATAAAGAGCACCGGGCCGGCGTGTCTCGTTTAACTTCCGGGCTCAATCAGGACGTTATCAGCAATCAAAACGCCGATGACATGATTAACCGCATGACCAGCGCAGCAATGCGGCGAATGATGGGCATGGCCAGGCGTTACGCCGAGCTGTTTTTAATCCCGATATTCCAAGAGATTTACACCTTAGCCCTGGAGCACGACCAGGAGGGGCTGCTAGCTGAGGTTGATGGCGAGTGGCAGCAGCTCAACCCACAGGAAATGGGGGAGGGTGTTGATATGGAGGTGACCACGGCCCTTACCCCAGATGATGCCGAGATGCGCGCGCGCACGTTGATGGTGCTGCATAACTCGCTGACTCAGGGTGCACAGATGGACCCCTCATTGCAGGCCATCTACTCGCCGCAGAATAAATACTCTGTATTGCGCGAGATATTCAAGCTGTCCGGCCAGCCTTCGCCGGAATTCCTGACGGACCCAAACAGCACCCCGGCACAGTTGCAGCAACAGCTAATGCAGGCCCAGCAGCAGCTGCAGCAGATGACAATGCAAAACCAGCAGCTCCAGGCGGTACTGCAGCAGTTTAACCAGCAGGAGCTTGGTATCAAGGCCCAGGATGCAGAGACACGGAAAGTGAAAGCCTTGGGAGACCTGGACCTGAAACGCCAGAAACAAATGACCGATGCCTCCCTTGGTGACCGCAAGCAGTCCTTGGCTGAAGACGCCGAAGCCCACGACCAAACTATTGATGAGCTGGAGCTCGCCCTCGAGCGCCGGCAGGACCGCAACGTAAGCATTTAATCCCATGAAAAAACTACTTAAGCGGGTTGCTAATACCTGCCTGTCAGCCCGTGCGCGCTCGGCTCAATCCAAACAGCTTTGGGATAGCCCGGCCTTTAAGCAGGCGGTCAAGGACGTGGTTGCCGATATCCAAAGCGAGTGGCTCCACTGTGAAAACCCGCAGCAGCGCGAGGAGCTGCATCGCCAATCCCGCGCACTGCATCGCGTCACCGAAAAATTAAACAGCTACTACCAACCAACAGAGGCATAACCGGCCATGTTAGAAAATTCTGCAATCGATGCTGCTCTTTCCGAAGCGTTGGGCGAATCCAGTGATTCAACTGAAGCAGCTGAATCTGAAACTTCTGCTGGCGACTCCTCAGAGATCGCGACCGAAGATGGAAGTGAAACCGAAGCTATCGGTGAAGCCGATGGCGAATCCTTGGAGCAGGACAGTGAAGAGGAGCAAGACGAAACAGAAAATGAAACAGAGGAGGAGGGCGAAGACACCAGCGACGAAAGTGAATCAACCGACGAGCCCTCTTTCGAGGTGGATGGCGAGAAAGTATCTCTCAGCCAGGTGAAGGCCTGGCGGGATGCCGAGAAAAACTATCAAGCTACCCACTCCAAAAGGCAGCAAAAACTCGCGGACACCCAAAAGCAGGCTGACCAGAAATACCAGCAGCTTGACCAGGGTTTGCAGTTCCTGGAAAACCAACTGAAAGGGCCGCTGGCTCAGTTCGACAGCGTTAACTGGCAAGAGCTGCAGGCCAATGACCCGGCGAAGTATCAGGAGCTGCAAGGGCAGTACAAAGTTGCGCTTCAAGGTTTTCAGCAGGTTGAGGAAGCCCGCAAGAAACTGAAGGGGCAGGCCGAGGAGCAGCGAAAGGCAGACCATCAGCGCAAGGCCAAGGAGGCAGTCGAAACCCTGCAAGAAATGCACTCAGACTGGAGCAATGAGCTGTATCACTCGGTGCTGAAGTACGCAGTTGAGAAAGGTGTGCCCCAGGATGAAATAGCCAACGAAACCCGCCCCTGGGTGATTTCCGCATTACTTAACCAGATGAAGGCCGAGCAGGCCCAAGTCAAACCTAAACCTAAACCCCAAACAGTAAAACGCACGATTAAGCAGAAGGCGGCGGGTAAGCCCCGCACGGTTGCACAGAAGCGCGCGGACGCAATAAAGCGAGACCGCACACTAGCGGCAAAGGGTGACCGGGCTGCTCAAAACCGTCTTACAGCTCACGCAGTAAATAGTGAAATCGACCGCATTTTAGGAAATTAGCAATGACTACCACATACAACTCAGTAGGTAACGCCGAAGATGTGAAAGATGCAATCTTCGAAACTAAATTGATAGACCAGCCGATGCTGAACATTATCAAAGACGGGAAAGCAAGCGGGAAGCTTCACGAATGGCAAAAGCGGGACACCACTGCGCCAGGCGAAAATGCACGGCCAGAAGGGGCTGATATCGGCACGTTCGGCTACACGCCAACAGCGATGATGAACAATCGTTGCCAGTTGATGGATAAGCCGTTCAAAATCTCTGACACACTTGAAGAGATTAAAAAGCACGGCCGCTCGAGTGAGCTGAAGGACCAGTCCACCGTAAAACTCCGCGAACTCAAGAACGATATTGAGTACGCCTTTAACGGTGCGGGCAAGCAAACTCGACAGACCGGTGATGGTAACAACGTGCCGGACAAAATGGATTGCGCGCAAGTGCAGGTTCATAGTGATTGTCGGGTGGACCACGGTGCTGCATTCACTGCGTCGAATGGTGAGGCATCGATAAAGGCCGGCCAGCTAGCGACCTATAACAATGGTGGCAATGTTGAAACGCTTCTGATTAACCCTATTCACGCTGACCCTATTGCAGGATTTGCACAGCAGTCTGGACGAAATCGCGAAGTGGAAGAGAAGAGGCTGGTTGACTGTATCGACATCATTGATACGCCTCATGGTTCTGTTTCAGTGGTTAAAGGCCGGTATATGGATACCTCCACAATACTCGGTCTTGATTCAGAGTTCTGGTCTGCTGATATTTTGCAGAAAACTAAGCTGGTGCCGCTCGCAATAACTGGCCACAATCAAAAAATGATGTGGAAAACTGAGCTAACACTGGCCTGCCTCAATGATAAAACCAGCTTTGTGATTGAGAACATCACTACCTCTTAAGCTTTAACTTTCTCAAACTAAGGCGCCTCCGGGCGCCTTTTTTATTGCTCTAATTTTATGGCCAGAACACACGAAAGTTTCGCGATTGAAGACGGCACTGTCTATCAGGTCCGCAAAGATAATGAGCAAGCCTTCTTTGCTCAGCAGGACCACCGCCGGCATCAAATAGAAGCGGGTGCAGTGAAAGAAGATTATCGCCGTCTTCGCTTTAGTATTCCTCCAACGGTTCAGCTCGACATTATCAAAAAATACGGCCAGGAAATGGACCCTATTCGATACGGGAAAATGTCACCTGCTGAGCAACGCAAGTTCGATCAAATAATCCGTGCCGAGTTTCCACGCTGCATTATGGGTGGACGCTCGCAGAAATTCTTTGAGGGTAACAAGTGGCAATCACCAATTACGGCGAATTGAAAACCGCCGTCGCCGAGTGGGTAAACCGCGAGGATGACGACGAAATACTAGCCCGTGTGCCTGACTTTATTCGCATGGCAGAGGCGCGGATATATCGCGAGCTGCGTTGCCCTGCCAATGAAGCCACGGTGGCCAGTGATAGCTACAGCACGAGTGCCGGTGCTCCACTGCCTGCTGATTATCTCGAAATGCGTTCTGTGCGCTGGGATGGGATTGTGCTGGACCGCATCAGCGACCGCGACAACCGCCAGTATCTGGCCGGTGAAACGCCCCGGTATTTCGCTCGGCGTGGTAGCTACTTGCGCTTATACCCCACTCCCAGTTCTGCTGGCGAGCTTGAGCTGAACTACTGGCAAGACCAGTCAGGTTTAAGTGCCGACAGCGATACCTGCAACGTGTTGGCTGTGGCTCCTGATTTGTATCTGTACGCGAGTCTGATTGAGGCTGAGCCTTTCCTCGAGAATGAAGCCCGTTTACCGCTATGGCAGCACAAATACCAGCAGGCTTTAGAGCAGATTCAAGATATGGCTGAACGCGATGAGCTGTCGGGCGGTGTTATGGCAGTTCGGAGTGCTTACTAATGGCCGGCTTCTATCGTGCGGTGGGTGTCGGCGTGGAGGAAGTGGGAGATTTAGTCCTGCAGGCAAAGGCTAGCCGTGACCAAGCGGAAGAGTTCAAGAATTCCGCTCTAACTGCCGGCCGTACCCGCACCTTCAACACTTTTGCCGAAATGGTTGCATCTCAGGAGCTGAAGGTCGGGGACGTAGCCATTACGCTCGGCTTTCGCTGGCCTGGTGATGGTGGTGGCAATGAGTTTGAAATCGTAGCCACCAGCAATGGCGATATTGCACTTATTGACCTCGGTGGGCTCTGGGCCAGGCCGCTTTGGCCGGGCGGAGTCATTCACTTGAAGCAGTGCGGATTTACCGGGGTTGGTGATGAGGGCGCTGTGTTTGCCATGGCCTACGGTATCGCGGACTCGTTGGGGCTACCGCTTGACCTTGGCAGTGGCACCTTGCTGACCGATGGAGGACACACTTGGCCGGCCGGATTAATAGTGCGCGCTGGCGAGTTCATTATTAAGCGATACAGCAGCGGATATACCGGCACCGACCCCGTCTTGATAATCGGCGATGATGTGCAGACCTCCGGGCACTTGATTTTTGACGGAAACAACCCGGATGAAACCGGCACGTTTGACGATAGCTTCGCGACCCTACTCATACCGGGCGATAACGTCAGCATGGGCCGCTTAACCTGCATCAATTCACCAATGCCTAGCGGGGGTGAAAAGCAACTTATCGGCTGCAGGGTATCGGGTGATAACTTCTACTGTTCGAGATTTATTGGGCGCAACTGTGGCTACTCAGCCCTTCGTCTGCATATCGCTAAAGATATGAAGCGTTTCAAGGTTGACTCCTTTGAATCGTATGACAGTGACTTCAAAGGCTTCAGTATTGGCAACCAAGGCACCAGCACCATCAAGCTTATTGATTTGGGTAGTGTGGAGATAGATTTTGACCCTGTTTACGATGGCAGTGATGGATTTCTCTGTGACCTTGAGAACGACAACAGTTTTCTTGGCGTAGAAACCCTATCAATAAATAAACTAAAAATCAGGGGCGGGCGCTCCAATTGTCTCAAAGTACAAAATGTTAAATCCTTTGAGTGCAACTATGCCGAGCTAGATGTAACCACCACATACGAATCAGGCAACGCTGGCACTATAGAAACCGGAATTTGCAATATCGGCACACTGATATTCAACCGCCGGTCTCTGCGGGTTCGCTCCCTCAATAGTCAGGTAGAAAGCATTATTTCCAGACATGAAGGTGATGCTGGCGATGTGCCGAATCTTATCCGCTATGAAGGAATTAATGTCACCTTGCCAAACGTCTCTCTCTCCGGCCCAAGGAAACACTATGTTGGCGAACTGAAGCTACTGGGCGAGCCTTCAATCGATGTGCTTGTGGCGCTGGTTATGGAAATAGAAGACGAGCACCAAATCCATATCGAATCAGTCCAAGGGGCGCATGTCCCTGTATTTGGCGACTACGATGCAGCCTATAACGGACAGAATTATCGGCAAGATGGTGCGATTAGTGTGAGCCGTGTTATTGGCAGTGATAACCGTCTCAATCTCAATGAGGAGTCAGAGGCTTTTGTTCAGGTTGGGCAGCGACAGTTCCAAACCCGCAGCGGAGCGCCAACAAAAGGCGTTTGGCGCGTGGGGGACTATGTACGCAATGTCGCCACCACGACCGTGGACCCAGATGGTGCGAACTATATCAATAAAGGCTTTCTCTGCACTGAAGTCAGTGACGATGGAGTTTTCAAATTCAAAGCCGATAGGATTTATTTGTAATTACGGCTCTTAGTTTGGGGCGCCAGTTGGGCGGCTCTTAAAATCAATCAAACCGCAAGGCGCCTCCGGGCGCTTTTTTTATGGGTGAAATATGCCGTTAGAGACTGCGGGTAATATTGCTGAGTTAGTGGTGACGAACCCCACAGCGGGAGACCCTGCCGGCAGTACAGATAACCATTTGAAGCTGATTAAGGCCGCCTTAAAAGGGAGTTTTAAAAGCTTTAGCGGTGAGGCTAATGTCACTTTATCAGAGACAGAAATTAATGCGTTGCCCGGGGCTATTTCCTCGATAGCCAATAAGCTCGGTTCTTATGTGTTGCCGCACCTAGAGCAGAAAGGAAGCATCAAGCCGTGGCCCACTAACTATGCGGCAATACCGGCTGGCTGGCAGTTAGCAGACGGTACCAACGACACTCCAGACCTTCGCGGCGTGGCGGTTATTGGTGCGAACGGTTCCACGTTTCAAGATGGTATGACTTACGGCGCTGCCACTGCCACCACTTCTGAGAGCGGCGCCCATAACCATGGCGGAACGAAGGGCCATGCATTGACTGTTGGTGAGATGCCGCCCCATGACCACGGTGGTGCGACGGTCTGGGATTCCACCAAGAATGAAGGCTCTTCGATTGGCCCGGACTATGACCCCTCCGATAAGGATGGCCGCGAGGTTTCCATACAGAGCCAGGGCGGAGGCCAGGAGCATAGTCACGATATCAATGACGATGGGAAGCACAGCCATACAGTCAGCACCATGCAGCCAAGTATGGCGTTGAGCTGGATTATCAAGACTGGGGAACCCAAATCCAGCGAGATTGCCACGGCAATTACTGATGCCATGAAAGCGGCGGGGCTTAACTGATGGCCTTGTTTCCGATTCGCCAGCTAGGTGAGAGAGGAGTCAACTGCGATTCACCCGCCTATGAACTGCAGATTAATGAATTCAGCCGGGCACAAAATGTCCGCTTTTCTAATGGTGCAGTGCTGACCATGCCGGCCCCCTATGCCCTGGAAACTTTGTCCGAACCCCCTGTTTGGGGGGCGGGCTGGATTGCCGGCGAAGCGCCTCAGCTCGCCTACGCCTCTGCCACCCGGTTGTATTTCCGCGAGAACGAGACGTTTGTAGACCGCACAGGGGCAGATTATGCGGACGGCTACAGCAGCAGTAATTGGCATGCGACCACCTGGGGCGAATCAATCATTTTCAATAACGGTCAGGATATCCCGCAAATCAAAGGGCCCAACGATATCGAATTTAAAGACTTGCCTAACTGGCCGTCTGACCTGCGCGCCGACTGTGTGCGCCCTTATAAAAATTTCCTGATTGCGTTGGGTGTAACTGAGGGCGGAGTCGAATACCCGAATACAGTGCGCTGGAGTGATGAGGCCGAGCCGGGTGGTGTGCCTGAGACTTGGGACGTGGCTGACACTACCAATCTAGCTGGCGCTAACCCGATTGATAGCGGGGCTTCACGGCTGGTGGATTGCCTGCCGATGGGGTCCGCCAATATTGTCTATTCGAAAGACGCCACTTACTTGATGCAGTTGGTGGGCGGGCAATTTACTTTTTCGTTTGAGACTATTTTCGATCAGGGCATTCTCTGTCGCGATGCGGTGGCCGCATTTGACCGCAATCACTTTGTAGTGGGTGCTACCGAAATTTTTGTCCACGACGGTTTAAGCATGAAACCGATGGCGCACCGCCGCGTTAATCGAACCTTTTACGGTGAGCTGGCCCAGCGCGATAAAGTACGTTGTGTGACCAACCACAAAACCAAGGAAATCTGGACGGTTTATTCTACCAACGCCGATGGCCCGGCCAACCGGGCATTAATCTATAACTGGCTGGATAACACCTTCACCTTTATCGATTTGCCGAACGTGCGTTGCGCATTCTTTGCGGCCAAGGCCGGCGAGGTAATCACTTTCGGTGACCTGGACGCGCAAGGCATTGCCTTTTCTGACCTGAACCTAACTTACGGCGAGCTGACTGACACCAACTATTACCCGGTGATGTACTACCTCACCGATACCCATTTAATGCAGACCGATTTTCTTGCTACGGGTGATAACACCCAACTGGTCTACCTGGAGCGGACCGGCATCGACCTGGACCAAGTTATGCCTCAAGGGGTGGGCCGCCTCAAGAGCTTAAAGCGCATCATTCCGCAGTTTGATGGCCAGGGACAGGTAAAGATTTCGGTCGGCGGTGCCAAGACTGCCACGGGCCCAGTGCGCTGGAAAACTCCAAAAGTCTTTGATGTGGCCAAGGGGTTAGATTTGCATTTCCGCATCAAAGCCCGCTATCTGGCTATCAAGGTTGAATCTGTAAGCGGCGGTTTCTGGCGGCTCACCGGTTGGGACCTAGACCTTAATCCGGTGGATGGACGATGAGTTATCGCACAGGGCCGGGCGTCCCGCGTACGCTCACCGACTTGTGGCAGTTTGTCCGCCGTGAATTCATGTCAATCGAGCGGCTATATACCCGTGTAGAAACACAAGCAAAAGAAGCCAGCGATGACCTTAGTGTAATTGCCGATGATGGCTACTTGCACCAAAGTGAAAAACTATTAGTGGTGCTGCGTTATGCCCAGATAACCGGGGAGAAAGCCGGCCTAGAGCAACAAGCAGACAGCTATGACATAACCACCGAGAAAACTGCTTACAGCGAATCAATAGCCAACCTCACCACCTATCTAGATGCCCTGGTTCCAGCCTGGACCGATACCACCGCGGCTACAAAAATCGTACGAGAGGAGTGGGATGACCACTGGCAGGCGGTGACCACAGCCAAGACCGCTCTGCAAAATAAAATTGATACTGTGGCGGGACAGCGGGCCGTATGGTCTGGGGTGGCTGATGATGGCAAGCGCCCCGAGGATGGCGCCACGGTAGGGGCTACCCCACAAGAGCGCGAACAAATCCGCTCAATGCGCAATACTTTTCTGGAGACCTTTGAAAACCCTGATTGGATGAACGCCTGGACCCATTATTACGGCGGGGGTGAAATTGCTGTTGGAGGTGGGGAGACCATTCTGGGTGGCCGCAGTGTGCTTTTGGGTAATGATTCCGACGATGACACTGTTGGCATTCACCATAAAGATAAAATTCCGTTCGACCCCAGCAAGCTCTACCGGGTGGAAATGCGTTTGTATAAATACGCGGATACCGACCCCGACAGACCTATATATCTCGGTATTGTGGGTTTTGATAAGAATGGTGTTTATTGCAATACCTTTGGGAGTGAAAGCCTTTCCAGTCAGCACTATGTAGTTGCTTCAGGACAAAACGTCGCTTCTGAATGGGTCAGCTATGTCGGTTATTTTAAAGGCAACGCCCCGGGAGATGCGGTCATCGGCGGGGCAATCGGTGGCAACCATATAGGCAACCCGGCCCAACTCCAGGCAAGCGTGCGCTATTTCTCCCCGTTGGCACTGGTCAATTATGGAGGAACCGGCAGGACCCTAATTGATTATATAAAAGTCGATGTGGTGGAGGTGCAGGACCAGCGCAGCTTGCCAATGATTCAAGCAAGCGTTGCCAGCCTCCCGACTAGCTCAGCCTTGTCCGCCTCGGATGACGGCAATACAGCGAAAATAACGATTGCCGCCCATACAGTGCAGTTTGGTTTTGGTCCTGTGAATTACAACAGCGGCAGCATTTCCGGCTTGTCATTTAGCACAAGGTATTACGTGTATTGCGATGACCCCGGCATAAAGGGCGGCGCTGTCACTTATTACGCGACCAAAAACTTCCCCACCTCGGCTGCCGGCACCTGGCGTCGATCGGTGGGCACAATTAATACACCGGCTAATGGTGGCGACAGCACTGCCCCTGATAACCCTTGGTGCGTTGCGGCTGGCACCTGGCTGCGTGATGACCTCCAGGTGGATGACTGCAAACCTGGCGACCTGATTAGGTGCTGGGATGTTGGTGACTCTGGCACTCACCTTGCGCCAATCCAGGCGGTAGAAGCTCAAGAAAATGTGCCGTGTGTGCTGCTGACCATGTCCAGCGGTGCTCAGGTGATATGCAGCCGGCAAACCCCGGTTACCGATAGGGCTGGGAGGGTGTACTGGGCTCAGGATTGCCACGGGGTCGAGCTGGGCACTTGTCACCATGGCGAGCCGTTTAGCTGGGAGAAAGTGGTCAGCGTCGAGTGTGCGGGTCTGCGCACTGTTTACAAGATTTCTGTGGGGGGAATTTCATATGCCTCAGGTGTTGACCCTCTGCATCTCGTTGTAACTCACAACATTCAGCACAAACCATAGGAGGGCGCATGCCCAGTTTCTCCCCGATAACAGTGCCGGACCTGCTGGCCTGGCAGTTTGCCTACTCCATTGATGATGGCCATAGCGCAGGCACTATTGTTCGCGCAACAGTAACTCAATCCACTGAGCCAGCTACGGCTGACGCTCAGGCCGCAGCTGTATTGAAGTGCGCCATCGCCGTAATTGATGACCAAAACGAAGTAAAAACCGATGGTGCCGGAGATGAAATGAATAGCGTTTACGTGACCACAAAAACCCTACAAACTGACGCGGGCGAGGCTATCAACGTTGCCGACCATGCTGCCGACCTTGTGGCTAGCTGTATTGTTGAGGTGGCAAACCGCCTGGCTGTTCATAACTCTATTGCAGCCATGGCAATTCCCAGCGGCTAATTAAACGGTGAAATCATGGGATTTTTTGACAGTCTGATGGGTGGTGGTGCCGAGTCCAAGAGCAAAAGCTATCTGGATGAAGACCAGAAAAACTATCTGAATGATATTTGGGGGGAAGGGCAAAAGCTCTACAACTCTGGTCAATCGCCAGTCGCCAACCTCACCCCAGAAATGCAGCAATACATCCAGGCTGCAATGGGGTTTGGCAACACTGCCAATGGCTATGCCAACCAAGTAACTGGTGCGGCCAACGGCTTCGGCAATACAGCCAATGTGATGCAGGATTATTTAACCCAGGTAATGAGCGGGGGTGGCTACCAGGCCCCGATGCAAAATGGTGTTGATATGAACACCGTGAATTCCCTGATAAATAACGACCTACTGGATTCTCAAATTACGGCCAGCACTCGCGACATATTTCGCAACCTTAATGAAAACCAGTTGCCGGGCATCGCCTCTGCGGCGGTTTCTACGGGCAATGCTGGCTCTACGCGCCGAGGTGTTGCCGAAGGTATTGCCATGCGCGGCGCAGACGACAGGGCTGCAGATGTGGCTGCAGGCATTCGTTCCAATGCCTACAACCAAGCCGTGCAGGTTGCGGCCGGCCAATCCAGCGCGAACCAGGGCGCTCAGCTTGCAACGAATAATCTCAACACATCCCTGGCCAGCAATAACTTCGGTACCGCTGGCAATCTCTTCAATACCGGATTCGGCAGCGCCTACAACATGGGTATGGGTGGCGTAAGCATGATGGGGCAGGGCGGAAACGCGATGCAAAACTACATGCAACAGGTAGCCATGGCACCCTGGCAAAAACTGCAGCTTTACCAGGGCTCGATAGGTTCGCCAATTGTGCTCAATGAATCCACCCAGGCGGGAGGCAGTAATGGGGCCGGGGGAATCCTGGCCGGTATCGGCGGAATCATGCAGGGCATGGGGTAAGGCCCACAACTAAAACTCAACAGGAAAGAGAAATGCCAATACTAAGCATGGGCGAGCCTATCGGGGCGCTCGACCAAAATTTCATAGAACCCCAACAATCCCCCACCTTCGATTCCTCAAACCCTTTTGCCCGCACCATCGACCGATACGAACAGCAGCTAATTGAAAATCAGAGTGAAGTGGAAAAGCTGAAGGGCAATAAATGGCCCCGGATTGGACGCATGTTAACCGCTGCCGGCGTAGGTCTAAATGGTGGTGACCCCTCGCAAGTTTACCAGGGCTACAACTACCAATTATCCGCTATGCAAAATCATAGAGACAGGCTCAATTCTGGGATTGATGAAATGAACCTGAAGCGGGCAATGATGGAGCAGCAAGGCGCAGGCTCAGCGGACACTGTGGGCTCCCCGCTAACACTCGCTAACGGTAATTATGGAATCGCTGTTAAAAACCCAGACGGTTCAACCGAAGTACGTGACCTGGGTGTTAAGTTCGACCCAAAGGTACACAAAATAGGCGACCAACTCCTGACAACCACCGGGGGGAATACGCCGGTTGAGCTCTTAACTGATGAGCAGCTTAAAAAAATTCTTGAGCAGCGTATGAAAAACGAAAAGGGCAAGATTGATTTAAAAACTAATTCTGAGACTGAAAAAACTGCAGTGCTCAATGCTAAAACCTTCAAGGCATATCAGGCCGCTATGCAGGGACTTTCCGACAGGATGGAACAGACAACTACTAACCCACTCACCGGCTCCTTCCCGGCGCTATCTCCGGAGGCACAGGCGGCTGAGGGTGCTGTTTCTGCAATGGCCCCGATTCTGAAGTCTCTGTTCCGTGAGGCTGGTGAGGGCGCTTTCACCGATAAAGACCAAGAGCTGCTGCTTAACATGGTTCCGAATCGAAAAGACCATCCTGAAGCGCGAAAAGCAAAGATTGAAATGATCGATCGAATTGTTCGCGCGAAGCTTGGAATCGGTTTTGATGAGGCTGGGCCCGGCAGTGGAGATGAGACAACAGGAAACACAAATATTGATTCCCTTGGCCCACCGTCGGGCCGTCCTCAGAAGGGTGAAGTAGTAGATGGCTATGAGTTCCTTGGAGGCGACCCTAATGACCCTAATAGCTGGAGGCAGAAATAATGACAAAGCCTTGGGAGAGAAACTGGGGAGCCTCCTCAGAAAAGCCGAAGCCTTGGGAGCGCGAATGGGTAAAGGAAGAGGCTGAAAGTGGTGAGGAAGGTTCATCTATGCCTCTTGCGGCCTCTGTTCCTCTGGAGTTTATGGGCGCTGTGAATCGAGGGGCAACTGAGCTTGTAGATTTTGTTGCTGGTGCAGTGCCGAACTGGGTGGCATATGCAGCTGGTTCTGATTGGAGAATGCCCCGCTTAACTGACGCTCTGGAGGCTGGAACGGCAGGTAACTTTATGGAGGAAGGGCTAAGCAAAGACGTAGTTCGCCAAGCAGGGGAAGTGATACCTGCTGCAGCAAGTGCCGGAGGTATGTTAAGGCAAGCGGCTGCCAGGCTGCCTCAGTTCGGAACATCATCTGAGTCAGCGATTGCCGGAGCTATCCGAGAGGTGGGCAAAACCTCGGCTGCAGCTGACATCGGTCTCGGTGCCACATCTGGTGCCGGTTCTGAGCTAGGCGGAGAGGTTGGCGAATATATTGGTGGTAGGGATGGCCGGCAGGTTGGTGAGATGCTGGGAGCATTGGCTTTGCCGGTGGTGGGAACTGCGGTTGCAACAAACCTAGCGCGAAAGCCTGCAACTATTCCTCGCGGTGTACTTGCTGATGAGAATGGCGTGACCCGTGAAGGGGCTCGTTTCGCCGCGCAAGGCAAGATTGAGCCGGCGCAACTCAAAGGTGCACTGGATACTGTCGAGCAGAAAGTGAGAAGCAAAGCATTTAGTGAAGTAGGGGTGAAGCCAACCAGGGCGCAGTT
The DNA here is from genome assembly GCF_009363535.1 of Microbulbifer sp. THAF38. NCBI lineage: Bacteria > Pseudomonadati > Pseudomonadota > Gammaproteobacteria > Cellvibrionales > Microbulbiferaceae > Microbulbifer > Microbulbifer sp. THAF38. The sequence goes on along the minus strand of NZ_CP045369.1, from coordinate 3,046,697 downwards.
GACCCGGAATGCTGACGACTTTAGAGAGCAGCAAGAAGCAGGTAAGTACTCTGGCGCTATCCGTGGAGCCCTGGAAGAGCAGGATTCCGCGTTGACTCGCCGCGTGGATGAGTTAGCAAGCAGGACCGGGGGGGCAAGCAGAGAGGCGCACGAGGCCGGTTATGCGATTGAGGACGTTATTACACGCCGAGCACTGGATGATGACGCGCTTGCGTCGAATCTGTACCAAAAGGCTAACGAGATTGCTGGCGGCCAACCCAAAGTGCTGCTTAAGGGTTTCAATAAGTTACTGAAAGACAGTATGACCTCGGACGATGCCACCAATGGTGTATTGAAGGCGATTAAGGGCCGATTGCAGCGTAAGGGGTTGCTGCTGGACCAGACTCCGTCAGGGATTAACTCCGCAGGCATGTCGGAGAAACATGCACGCCTAACACCCAAACAGGTAGAGCGGGAAGTCCGACAGGTAATCAATGAGTACTGGGATTCCACCAGCGGCGTGGGGCGTCGCATATTGAGTCAGCTGAAAGACGCGGTCGACAAAGATGTCTTTACATCTACCGGTGACGACTTTTACAAAGAGGCTCGCGCCGCTTTCGAGCATTCCCGGAAATCGCTGGAGGCAGTTAAAAAGCACAAATTCTGGAAGAACGAAAAGTCCGTAGTGAAGCAGATACTGGAAGGAAGAGTTGCACCCGAGGATATTTTCAATCGATTGGTAGTGGGCAAGAGTGGCAAAGTTGATGATATAAAGCTTTTAAAGAATTACTTAAACAGCGGTGGCGGAGAGGCTAGCAAGGCAGCCTGGAATGACCTTCGGGCTCAGACATTGATGCACCTAAGGGACCGAGCAACAAAAGCGCTTGCCACAAATCAACGGGGTGATCGGACCTTCAATGGGGGTGAGTTCCGCAAAGCTATTGAGGGAATTGGTAAGCCGAAGCTAAGGCAAATCCTGTCTGCCGAAGAGCTTGAAGCGCTGGAGAAAATTGCAAAGGTAGGTGAGTTGCGTATTCCTGTTCCAGGGACAGCTTTGGGTGATGGACCGACAAGTGTAGCGGTGAATTCCTTAAAAGAAAGCCTTGGTATTATTGAGCGGGCAAGTCTGAAGCTGCTTGAACTTGGATACAGGGGGCGACGCGCTAAGGGGGTTTTAGATGCCGAGATTATAGACATGCCAGTAATCCCAACAAGGGAATCAGGTAAGTCGCTCGCACCTTTGGTTGGGGCTTTGGATGCTGTTAATTAGTAGCGGTTATGAGAAATGCCAGTCTTTCACAAAAGGTGCTATAAAAATAGCCGCCAAGCCAAATGCAAAGATAATTTCTTCGATTAGTTGTTTGTCTTTCTTGCTCATGAAATCAGTATACCTTAAGCCACTAGAGCAAGCAGTGGAAAATTTGAATTTAAGGATGGATACTGTGCTTTTTTATTGCTTTTAATTTTTGGTGATTTCCCTAGTTGGACTTTTTGAATGTATCGTTTTTGTTGATTCTTTAAGTTTTTTACTGTGATATTCTCTTTGCGATCATTTTTAATGATTGAGCTTTTGGTTTTGGTATCAAATGAAACCTTTTAGTTACAATGAATAAGTAGGGATTTTATGAATCTTATAGAGGCACGTGATAGATTTATAGATGCGCTAGAAGTGGCAGAGGGAAGGCCAGAGTTTGTCATCGTTTCTCATGCCAAATTGTGGTGGAGTGAGTTTAAGAAATGGGAATGTAGCGATTCTGTATCTAAAGCTTTCCATGAATCGCGATTATCTATTCGTGTGTACAATAATTGGGAGGGAATTGATGGCTCCTCCAAATGGCATTCAATATATGATAGCACTATGGCTACGCCATTTGGGGAATCTAACTCAAGGAAATACACTTACAAGTACGATGTAAGCGGTAATGGAGTTTTGGCTCGAACGAAGCCGAGCTTTTTTTATAATGGTCCTGGGTCTCAAAGTTTAAAATATAAGTATGGCCTGCATGATCTTAGTGCCTCCTTATTGACTCCAGGAAAACCTATCTCTGAGCAGTTGTTTCTAGCTCTAGACCAGGGGAAGCATGGTGCTGTAGCTGTTTTTATGCCACTTCCTGAGCCTGAAGATATGTATTTACTCCATGCTGTTGACCATATAGTTAAAAAGTATCCAGAATCACCTCTTTGCTCTTTGTTTAGAGAGTATAGAAGTAAAATGACGCGCATAAAATTGGCCTATGAAAATGATATTGGTGCGCAAATGACTGCATTTGATCGACGCTCTTCTTCACCGAAGTTAGGGGAAAAGCTTAAGTATGGGTTGGGCAGGAAAATTAAAGAAAAAGGCGCGCCTAATTTTGGTACTCGTATGGTAACTCAAGAGGACCACGAGCGCTTAGCTGAAAACGCTTTTCATTACAAAGATATTCTAACTGCTGAAAAACGGGCTAAGTATAATGAGATCACAATTGCATATCGACAACATGGTGATGGAAGTACTTCATTTCCCATGTTTGGAGTCTGGAACTCGCATGTTAAGAGCTTTGATGTCTTCGATATTAATTCAGGGCAATACACAGGAGAAAAAATTCTCGATTGCCCTCCCAGGCTAGGATAAAAAGTGTAAAGACTTGTATTTGTCCTCTTAATTTTCGTCATGTACGATCCCTCAAAACAACTATGAGGGGTCGTCATGCGCCTTTTACTGCCTATTCTCCTATCTGCCGCTTTGGCGGGCTGTCTCGAAGTCGAAGCCAAAGAAGAGCGCGGCTATGACCGCCATGAATGGCTACCGAAGTGGTCCGACTCTGACGGCGATTGCCAAAGCACCCGTCATGAGCTTCTGGTTCAATTCTCCCTGGCCCCGGTTAGCTTTACCAACGAGAAAGGTTGCACAGTAGACACTGGCCTGTGGCTGGACCCATACACCGGCAACTTCTATACCCTGGCTTCCGACCTGGATGTTGAACACATCGTACCGCTTTCATGGGCGCATGAGCACGGTGGTGCCAATTGGACTGTTGAGTTAAAGAGGCAGTTTGCAGAGGACCCTGAAAATCTGTGGCTGGTCGATGACGGCCGGAATCAGAGCAAGGGTGACAAAGGCCCAGACCAGTGGATGCCACCCTATAAGCCCGTCCAGGCCATCTATGTGCAGCGGTTTATGGCGATAGTGGAGAAGTATGGGCTGAAGTTCTCGCAGAAGGAGTCAGCCCAGTTGCTGGCTCTCTTAGAGGAGTAGGGTAGTTACAGCTCTAGGAGATCGTAGTCTGACTTCGTTCTTAGGGCTGTTGCCTTTCCTTCATTGATGAGTTTCATGGGACCCTGACAGTTTAGGCCAAGTGAATTCTCAGGGTTATGAGGGGCAACGGCAAAGAGTCGGTGGCGAGCCTGCAGGCAGAAATCTACATGCTTCATAGTCCCGCTCGATGCCGCAGACTCCACGATGACCGAGGATTGAGACAGGCCAACTTGAATCCTGTTTCTTGCTACAAAGAAGTGCCTTTGCGGAGATACACCTTCAGGGTGCTCGGACACCCAGAGGCCGCCAGCATCGAGTATTCTCATCGCTAGCTTATAGTTTGCCCGAGGGTTTGCAGTGTGCAGGCCATGGGCAAGCACAGCGATGGTGTCACCCCCGGCTGCCAGGGCGCCCTCATGGGCTGCGGCATCAATCCCCAGAGCAAGTCCACTTATGACAACATTACCTTTGGAGACAACATAGCCCGCGATTCTTCGCGCAATCTCCAGGCCGTTAGGTGAGGCATCTCGAGAGCCAACTATCGCAACGCCAGGCCGATTGAGCAAACTGACATTGCCACGAGCGTACAGTGTTGCTGGCGGATTGGGAGCTTCTTCCAGGCTGGCTGGATAAGCCGGGTTGCCACGTTGGATCTCAACTATTTCCATTACTAAACCGTTTTGCAGAGCGCTAGTGTTAGAACTACGTTTGCACCAGCCTGTTGGAGTAGCCTTTCGGCAACTTGCAGTGAATTTCCGGTGGTAGTCACATCATCTAATAATACCACTATTTCACCTGACACTATCGAATTGGCAGCCACCAAGGAGCTCTGGTGAACACTTGCAGCACGATTTCCGCCCTTATGGAGAGAGGGGATGCTAGATATTCTCTGAAGCAGGTTTCCGCTGTTTCGAATTTCTGGAAAGCTTCCTTTTAGAAGTCTAATCATTGGCCCAAAGCCCTTGTGAGCCTTGCCTGCGGTTGAGGATGGCACTGTTGCGACACTGAAACCTGTGCTTGAGGGTATTGTTGCTCTTAGTTTTGTTGCTACATGATCTGTAAAGAACTGAACAGCTTGTGGGTCGCCATTTTTAAACTTGAGCAGTTGTGCGCTTGCGCCAGTGTGGTTCGGATTGTTTCCTCCACGATAGGGGTGATAGTCGAAGAGGTGCTCTATTGACATAACAAAATCCTTGTAATGCTTTCTGTCCTGGTAAAATTTGATCGTAAATATACAGTGGAACTTTATGCCATAGAAATTGGATAAAATTCAGCTAATCCTTGCTAAATGAAGGCTTGTTTATTATCAATTTTTACTCGGTGAGGAGCACTAGGGTGTACTTTTATGTAATCCGTATGTTTGAAAGGTGACGGCTGAAGCCTGAGCGCCGATGACAATCATTAAGGCAGGCGGATGCCATTTATTAACCAGTTCTACCTGATTGTTGACCCTTTTGGCTGGGTGAGTAACTCCCCCCCCCTGAAAACTCTTATTTCCTGCATATCCTGACTTCCTGAGTATGAAAAATAGGCGTTTGCTTCATTCTGCTTCGCATACTGTATATCCATACAGTATTTTGATAGATTGCCTCTGTGTCGTCGGAAAGAAGGAGTTGGACCATGACATTTATAGATGTTGAAGCCGAAATACGAGCTTGCTTGAACACTATTGAGATAACCGCAGACACTGCCGACCCGAAAATCAGGGATATGCTAAAAGTGCAGATAAACAACCTGGATGCAGCTACCAACACCCTGGTCGATGAGCTAAATGCTCTCAACGAGAAGCAAGAACAGCTTCGTGAGCTGTTAAGGTAGTTGCATAGTCGGCCCAGTCGGCCATGAGTAATCTGCGCTTTTCAAATAGGTCGCCGCGCCGGTAGGCGGCCTCTACCGAATCCCCCAAGCTGTGAGCTAAAGCTTGCTCGCATACATCGCGGGGGTGTGGAGTGGCCTCTCCAGCCCAATCCCGGAAGGTTGACCTAAACCCGTGAACGGTTAGGTCGTCCCGTCCCATTCTGCGTAACGCCATGAGCATGGACATATTTGAGAGTGGTCGCCCACTTCTTTGGCCGGGGAAGATGTATGGGCTATCGTCAATTCGCGGTATCGACTCAAGCAAAGCTATCACGGGCGGTGCTAGGGGGACTCGGTGCTCCTTACTTGCTTTCATTCTCTCGCCTGGGATGGTCCACGATTTAGCTTTAAAGTCTATTTCACTCCAGGTCGCCCCTAAGACTTCTTTGGTACGGGTTGCGGTCAGGATGGTCAACTCCATGGCCGTGAAAGCTAATCCGTTGCGCTTGGAAATCTCCCGCATAAATTCGGGCAGCTCGACCCAGGGTAATGCGTTGTGGTGTTTCACCTGGCGGACCTTTGAGCGCTTGGGGAGCAGCTTATCCAGATGGCCACGCCAGCGGGCAGGGTTCTCGCCTTCCCGCAATCCTCTTGCTTTTGCGGCATCCAGAATCAGTTCTACCCGGTTGCGAACCCTGTTGGCTGTTTCAGGCTTCTCGAACCAGATAGGTTTTAATATCTCTAATAAATTATCGGTGGTGATTTCACAGGGGGCTTTCTCACCTATAACGGGGTAAGCATATTGCTGGAGGGTGTTCTTCCACTGCTGTGCATGTTTGGCGTTCTTCCAGCCTTTGCGATGTACTTTTATATATTCATCGGCCATATCACTGAAAGTAGCGGCCTTCGCTTCCTCGCTCTTGGTGCTGGCTTTCTGCTCTTGCTGGATACGCTGGCGTTCGGTGATAGGGTCTATGCCATCGAGAATCAGTCGCTTTTGAGCCCCTACCTCCAATCTCGCTTGCTTTAGACTTACATCGCCTAGGCTACCCAGTCCCATTTCACGACGCTTCCCGTGGAGCTGGTAGCGGAGAACCCACTTCTTGGCCCCTGAGGCTCCTACGACTAATCGCAAGCCATCACCGTCATCGTACTTCCCGGCGGCTGTTATGTTCTCAACTTCCTTTGCTGTTAGCTTTCCCATGCGCTTCCTACTGCTTTCTGGTCCCCCACTCAGTCCCCCACTTTGCAGCGGATTCTATAGGTGAGGGCTGGGTGGCTTTGGAAGAAATATAACCTGCAACCCCAGTAAACACTAGGGTTTGAGGGAGGTTATGGGGTTGGGATGGAAACCATAGAGGCGGACTCCCTCACCGCCATATTTTAAAAGCCCGGCTTATGCCGGGCTTTTTTTATTTCTGAATTTCTCTGTCTGCCACCTGGTCCCCTACTTTTTTGATGGGCAATTATCTAATTGTGGCCGCATGAGAAATCTTCTTGGCCACCTTCTAGCATTATGTTGCGCCATCAAGCCTTTCATCTATTCCAAGCCACGACCTCCTGGCTATCCAAGCTCATCACTCCCGGGTCTATTTGTCGCTGACGAGGAAAGCTTTTTTCTTTAATCATTCGATAAATACTACTGCGTTTATAGTCTGTGAATCGTTTGGCTTTATGTCAGCGAGGTATACTAAGAGATTGCCTAGATATTAAGGCTGATCACATTACACATCTTTCATCATATTAATTTGTATTGCTCACGCCATAGACAAATCTAATCCACTCTACATATTGCAAATTGGGGCAGCAAGCGATAGCGCCAAGTATTTTATAGGTGGGTAACTGTTGTTCTCGTGGCATACCAATCGCTGACATGCTGGGTATGCCGCCTTCAACTTTGTGTGGTGCAGCAGGGAGACGAATTAATCTTCGTCAGGAGCGGCATTTGCTAAGGTGTAATAAAGGGCAGTGGGGTCGAGAGTGTCGTAGGATTTGGGGTTGGCAAGATAGATTGCTTGACCCTTAATTGTGTCGAGCACTTGCCCATTTTTAGCTACTTCCTTAAAAACGGCGTCAAATCCAATTTTGTATCTAATGTGGATGTTTAATTTCGAGTGTAACTTTGTTGCTATCATTCTTGATGTGAGACTGTTGGCAGATAAATCAATTAAGCGGAATGGAAGTATGTGTTAATAAAGTTAAAGATAACACTAGGGTGCTATTGTGAAAATTTTTTTTCTTTTTCAGGTTGCGGTCTTTTGGGTATTTATTAGTTTCCCTTTGATTGGTTTCTCAAAGATTATTTACATGGCGACGGATGGGGATGATGAAAATTCAGGGCTTTCTCTTTCTGAGCCCGTCAAAACCTTGAGCAGGGTGCATTATCTAGTCGATTTCAGTGGCGGAGACACTACTGTTTTCATTAGGGGGGGAGTCTATTATGGTGAGACTATTTCTTGGACTAAAACATCGCGTGAATTTAAGTTGAAATTAACTGCTTACGGTGATGAAAAGCCGGTTTTTGAAGGGGAGGGAAATACTGTATTTTTTAGGCTGGAAGTGGGAGTTGGAGAGTGCACTAATGTAGAGATAAGCCGTCTAACCATAAGTCACTACGCTAGCTATGCAATTCTTCTCAATGGTGGGAGGGATAATAGATCAACAACTTGGAATGGGTGTAATCATATACATGATAACCATTTTATAGAGATTGGGACTCTTTTTGATGTATCTAATTGCCCTGGTGACTGCAAAGGGTATGGCGTAGTCGATTTTGTAAATTCAGATAATAATTCAATATATAACAATGTATTTTATAGGGCGGAAAATATATCTTCTCAGGACTTCTTGCTTCATGCGGTCTATCTCGCCCATGATAGTGTAGGCAATAAAGTTTATGACAACTATTTTTACTTGGTTTCTGGTGATCCGATCAGAGTTAGAGATCGGAGTAGTGATAATCGTATATATGATAATTACGCAGATAGAGTTGGGCAGAGGGCATTTTTATCTAGCTGGCACAATTCTGTTAATGGTGAGCAGGCTTCATATAACAATGTTGTTGAAAATAACATTGTAACCTTTCCATATACAACATCTGAAAATATCGATCTGACAGCAAATCTGGGTGGGAGTAGGGATGAAAGTACTTTTGTTGATGAAGGGCAAAAATACTTTCATGGGGCCCAGATTGATAGCGAGGAGGTTGTCGCTACTGCCGCGGGTGACTTTGATGGAGATGGGGTAGATGAATTGCTGGTTGCCTTTAATTATGGCACTTTTAGTAAGGTTGTAAGAGCAATAGGCGGGCAGGGTAAGTATCTAAAAGACGTCCTTTACATATCGCCTTACCTGAATGTTACCGATTTTGCTGTTGGAAATTTTTCGGAAAGAGGTAAGGATGAGGTCATAACTGCATTTGAGCTTGACGGCTCTGGATACACGATTGTTTTTTGTGGGGATGGTGAATCTAGCTTGATGAACTATGGCCTCATTTACTCGAGTGAGCGAGTGAAAGTATCCGCGATGACCTCTGGTGATTTTGATGGTGATGGTGTTTCAGAGGTTGTGACTGCTTTGAAGGTGAGCTCTGATGAAACTAAGGTTTTTCGAGGCGATGGGGTTAGAAGTATATTAAATTTAGGTAGTCTCTACAGTATCAATAACTGGGATGTAACTGCAATGACATCCGGTGATTTTTCTGGTGTTGGTAGAGATCAGGTTATTACGGCTTATAAGTCTTCATTTGGGACAAGGATCTACCGAGGTGAAGGTACAAGCTCCGTTGTTAATTATGGGTATTTCTACTCAAGTTCCCAGTGGACCGTTAGTGACATGGAAGCTAATCGTTACAATAATTCGGTGGTGCCCTCCTTGGTCACGGCATTTAGGCATGAGTCGAGTGGGGACGTTAAGATTTATAATGCGGATGGGATAAATTCTGCGACTACTCATTCTTTTTACGATAGTACGATTTGGGATATTTCAGTACTAACCTCAGGCGTTTTTGATAAAAACGGAGAAGTGAGTTTGGTAACCTCTTTCACGACTTCACTCCTTACTCATACTCAGATTTGGGCGGGTAATGGGACAACAAGTGCTTTAAACAATGGCATTTTTCATAGGCTGGATCTAAGGTAGCATGTAATTTTTTTGGGATTGATTAATAATTTTTTCAAAATGAGGGGGTGAATAAGGTTGATCCCCTCTATGTCAGAACTCTATAAAAATCCCATGCCGGTTATACTTCTTCAACAGTGATCTTGCCCCGATAAAATGGACACAGAACTTTTCATACTAATATTCGCTCATCTGAAGTAGTTCAAGCCTAACCTGATAGGGCACCTCTTGAAAAACTGGTAACTGTCAGATCAAGTCTGAACTAATCCAGCTAATACTTACTACGGAGGCAGGCACAATCAATACCTTTAGGCTTTTTCAGAGCATGCATACAAGCTTTAAACGATGCGGTGAGTATTGATTATTTCAGCCCCACTAGTATGTTTTCGGTGCAATGGATTGTCTATTATAAGAGTCTGGTTCGCCCTTTTCGGGCTTGATTCTTGAATAATAGTATGCATTATCATTCCTGCTGGCATTTCGGTGAACCAGTTGGCAATCCAGTATGAGTTGGATTTGTATAAGTTTTCAGATTTATGCCAGTTATTTTCTTCCATTTTTGCGGTTATAGTGGCCATAAGTAGTTTACCCTCGGCGCCAAGTTTTGAGCCATACCCTGACAATACAAACTCAGACTCTTTAGGGTCTAATTCCATGTTGTAGTTCGCGTTAGCAACCCTGATGGTTATATTAAGAAATCCTGGATTGCTCCGAGATTTTTCTGTAATAAATGTTACTGATTTACCATCAACAGATAAAATTGTTTGTATAGATATGCTAGATTTTATTACTTTAAAACTTGCTCTTTTTGTGAGTTGAACTATGTCTGAATGAGAAATGCTTTCGTTGACTATTGAGCGTTCGGATATGGATTTTAGCGAATTATAGTTCGAGTCCTCTAATACATTATTCATGCTTTCATTGGCGAGGGTGTCGTTTAAAGAAAGCAAATTAATAATTGATACAAAAATTATCGAGTAGGCCTTCATTGGTTCTCTCCATTTTTTGAGTAAACGGTGTAGTGGTCTAATACTTCCGGACACTTCGCTAAGATGGTAAAAACACCAAGCGAGGTGATGTATGACAACGAAAGGTACACGCCGGCAATTCAAGCCGGAGTTCAAGAAAGACGCCGTAGCCCTGGTCTCTGAGCAGGGATATTCTATTTCTAAAGCCGCAGAGGCTGTAGGAACCACTGCCAACAATCTGCGACGCTGGATAAAAGAGCTGAAGCAGGAAGAGAGCGGAGAAAGGCTGGATGTCGGCGAGCGCGCAGAATTGGACCGGTTACGACGCGAAAACAAGCAGTTGCGGATGGAGAAAGAAATCCTAAAAAAGGCCAGCGCTTTCTTTGCGAAAGAAATGAAGTAAAGTACAACTTTATTAAAGAACAGCAAGGCAGCTTTCCAGTTAGGACACTCTGCCGAGTGATGCAGGTAAATAAGAGTAGCTATTACGGGTGGTATCAGCGTAGTAATAGCTCAATAGATAGCCAGACATGGAAACTATGCCATCGTTTGAAGGCCTTATTTTCTGAATCTCGACAGAGTCTCGGAAGCCGTCGGTTAATGAAACTGTTACGCAAAGAAGGCTTTAAAATTGGTCGCTATCGTGTCCGCAAACTAATGAAAAAGCTAGGTTTGAGAGTAAAACGCAAGAAGCGATTTACACTGACGACAGACAGCAAACACCAACTACCTACCGCGGAAAACCTTTTGAATAGGGAGTTCTCACCAAGTGTTAAAAATCAAGTTTGGACTACTGATATCACGTACATCTGGACTGCACAGGGCTGGCTGTATTTGGCGGTAGTGATTGATCTCTATTCACGTAGGATTGTTGGTTGGCATCTAGATCGCCAGATGGAAACGGCCCTGGTAAGTCGTGCATTGATGATGGCTGTTAATTTGCGTACACCGCCAAAGGGTCTTCTACACCACTCTGATCGAGGCAGTCAGTATGCCAGCCATACCTACCAAGCGCAGTTGAAACAGCATGGTATGGTGTGCTCAATGAGCCGCAAGGGAAATTGTTGGGACAATGCACCGACTGAACGCTTTTTTAGCAGCCTAAAACGAGAATGGCTGACGGGAAATATCTATCCGACAAGGGAAGATGCGATAGCCGATGTGAGGGCCTATATTGCTTATTACAACTCACGCAGGATACATTCATCACTGGAGTATATAACCCCTATCGAATTTGAAAAATGTGCTTAAAGAGGTGTCCGGTTAGACTTGACCACAACACGGTGTTATAGGAGGTGGTATGATTTTCGCTAAATATATCAAGCGATAAACTTAAACTGGCAGACTAATAATAGACAAAAATTAATGCAGCGCCATATTGGAAAATTGAAAGCCCTTGATTTTCTCTGTGTCAGAACTACTTAAAACCCCATGCTGGGATAAGTGTGAAGTTCCTTAGTAACCTCGAGTTGTGGGTGTAATAAATTTACTTCTGCTGGTGATGCTGAAGGATAGGTGTAACCTAACAGAATATCTTTGCCATCGACCACCATCATCCACTTTGTACCTTTGCTCCGCTTGCTTTTTATAACTTCTGCCCCCCCCTTTTTTCTTTTGCTAATGCAAAGCTGCCATTCGAAGAGACTTCTTCCCAGTTAAGTAGGGATCTTTCAAGCTGTCCGATAAACTTTCTCCAAGCCTTCAGCTACGCGCCTTGCTCTTCCCAAAATGGGAGCCTACTCCAGCAAGTGCTCGGCGATAGGTAAGATGGAGGGAGATCCTTCCTTCGTGCCCTTGAGTGCAAAACCCATAAGATATCTTCAAAACACGTATGATTATCAATGGGTTTGGGGTCACCTTTTCAGCGCTTTAGTTAGGGGTGCAAGGTTCAATCAATTTTTACTGAGCGTCAGTTAATTCTGATTTAAATTTACTCAATCGTTCTATTCTTGTAATTCCATGAGGTTGCAGGAACAGCTGGTTTCAAGTTATGAAGCAGCTTCTAGAGTGGTGACTTGAGAGAATGAAAATATTACTTGGCTTGGCATTGAGGGGCAGCGAAGATTCCACTGCCATTTTTATTTGCCACAATATTCCTCAAAATCATCCGGGGTGTTAGGAAAGCCGGCTTTCTCTGCCAGTTCCCATGGGCGCTCGCATGTTTTTGTTTTGGCACACCAACGGTAGCCAGCAGAAGCTATACATCCATGTTTATCCTTGCCTGAGCCTACGGAGGCATCAGGGCTTGGGTCCTCTGAGTTTTCTGGAGAGCAACCCGTTAAAACTACCACCAGGGTAAGAGTGACCAGCCCCAAATATTTCATCATAATAGTCTCCATAAGGTTAAGCTTGATAGTGTTTAGGGTATGCTGAAGCGTGGTGTAACGAATTTTTACATTATTATATTATAGTCCTGTGCCATCTGATTCAGTGCTAGCACAAAATTAATTCTAGATAGTTGAGGCAAAAATACATCGCATGATTTACTGTGCGGTAGTAATCTTATATTCCAAATATACATACTTAGTCTGCTGAATTATATGGTGCAAAAATAAAGAGAAAATTGGTGTATTTTTCAGGCGGTTATTACCTTAGGTACCGGCAGCTATGAGACTTGGAGGTCTCTAGCGACCAATTCTGCAGTATATAGATGCCTTTATGAAGTTTTCCTTGTGCAGGCTTGAGGTTGCATAATTTGCCCAGCCAACTATATGTAGGTTTTGCTTTTCAAAGACATCGCTGCATTAGTAGGTGATCCTCCCTGACGGTTGTGAAAATTAATTGGGACTCGTAAACGTTTAGGCCTTCTCGCTCCATTCGATACAATGCTATGGCCAGGGACATTTTTGGCTGCGATCGCTCTTTCTTTCGCCTGGAATAGTCCAAGATTTACCTCTGATGTCTATTTTGCTCCAGGCCCCCTTATGTCAATGTGATACGAGCTGTTGTTGAAACGGTCAATACCATGGTCCTACATGTCAAGCCTGCCACTTGGGTATTTTCCGGATGAGCCTGGGTAACTTGGCTCAAGTCAAAGTGCTTTGATGGTTTACTTCTCGAAGCCTCTAGCGCTTTGGAAGTTACCTGTATAGGTGGCTAGACCAGTGTCCAGGAGTGTATATCCCCTTGGTAGGAATGGTGCTAGGGATGTTTTTCAGTCAATCAAAAAGTTAGTTGCTAATTCTTGCGTTAATCAGACCAGTTGATAAGGCAGAATGTCGATTGGTAAGGTCGTTTAAGAGTCATAATTAAAATTTTGGAATTGCCTTGTTTGAGGTTACGACCGGTCATGTTTTGTATAAAACAATATCAATTTATGTAATAGGAAAATCAAATGAAGACTCTAAGTAGAGCCGCTGGCATCTCAGCAATAAGTATGGCGCTATTGTATGTTATCGCCTTTGTTTTCTTTGGTGTTTTTTGGTCATACCCTTCTGATGGTAGCCCCGCTGAAAAAATGACTTTCCTAGCTGAACATCAGTTTTCCTTTAATGTTATTTACACCTTGATGTATCTGGTTTTTGCTGTTTTCCTCAGTTTTCTGGTGGTTGGCTTGTATCAGAGGTTAAAAGTAAAAAGTGAAGGATTAATCGCGGTAGGTACTTTGTTTGGAGCAATCTGGGTTGGGCTTGTAATTGCTAGCGGCATGATTGCAAATATTGGGCTTGCTTATGCTATCGGTCTAATGGAGGTCAATCCAGAGAAGGCCTTTGATGTCTGGGGAATTATTTATCTGATGGTTGAAAGCCTGGGTGGGGGTAATGAGCTGGTCGGTGGGCTCTGGGTGCTGGTGGTTAGCATCGTGGCTTTGCAGTTGGGGGTATTCTCAAAGTACCTGAATTGTCTTGGCATCTTCGTCGGTATTGCAGGGGTTGCCACTATTTATCCCAGTGAAATCTTTACGGAAATATTCGGAATTAGCCAGATAGTCTGGTTTATCTGGATCGGTTCTTCTTTGCTTGGGCGAGAAAATGAGAGCAAGGATTGGGGGGGCGCAGTGGTGGCCAAGCGGTAGTAAAGCCATCGTCGATGGGCTGAGGGCTGGTGATACCAATATTTTGAAAAATACGCCAAAAATGAAAAATGCGTCTATTCTTTCATTGGGTCAGGTAGTCTTTTGAAGGGACAGCTGGCTAGCGTTTCCGCTGTAAGGGAGCTGTATAGAGGCCGGTTTAAGCATTGGCCAGTTAGTCGAGTTGGGCCCAGCTGAGAGATTACTTTCGGTGACCAATTGGTCTTGTTTCGCTAGCTCCTGGGAAGCGAGCGGATTGCATATTACCTGGAGTCAATTCGTGGGGTAATGCCCCTGAAAACCTTGGAGATTTTACTGTGAAAAGCACGCATTACATCCTTCCTTTGGTAATTGCCAGTCTTGCTGCTTCTGCTGCCTTGGCGGATAAACACCCCAAGAAGCCGGCAAAGGACTGGACCTGTGCAGATTTCCTGGCCATCGACGACGAGTTCAAGCCAAAAGCGGTGTACTGGGCTGCGGCTTATTCAAAGCGCGGTAAGGAAGAAGGGGATATGTTGGATATCGATGGCACTGAAAAGGTGACGCCGATGATTATTACGGCTTGCACCAAAGCGCCCAAAGAGTCCTTCTGGACCAAATTTAAGGATGAGTGGCACAAAATGGGGCGTCATCACGGCAAGGACAAGTCCGATAAGATGATGAATATGCAGGGGGGTAGTGGTACTAATAATACAGGTACCAGCCCGAGCGGTACGACTAATCCAGGCACAGCCCCTAGTGGTACTAATGACGGCAGCGACAACAATAATATGCAGAAGCAACAACAGAACCAGTAGCTGCTGCGGGTCAAATAAAACAAACAAAGCCCGGCTCTACTCGGGCTTTGTTTGTTTTGAGCGAAGCTCAGGCTAGCTTCTATGTATAGTGTTGATTTTTTATGCTGCTTGGGAGTGAAACTGCTATTGTTGCCCGATAGCGCGGAATAAAGGGAGTTGAGTTATGGCGAAAGTGGCGAGGGATCATGCGAAGCGGGGCAGGAATATTAACCGCTCGGCCAGAATGATTTGGGGTCTTCTTCTTCTGGCGGGACTTTTTCTGGCGCTGTTTATGCATTCGGCTAAAGCGTTTGCTTTATAAATTGGTAGAAGCACGAAAGGGCTTGGTTGAGATAGAAGGGGTTATCAATGGCGCCCCCGGGTGGACTCGAACCACCAGTCCGGACTTAGGAGGTCCGTGGTTTATCCTGTTAACCGACGGGGGCGGGTTGCAGCTAGCTGCAAAGGGCGGCCATTCTATCCGTTACAGCAACAAATGTCATGTCGTGTTTTAGCTTCTGGCAATTTCTAGGGACTCCCTCATTTTTCTCTAAGCCTCCCTAGGCATTGCTTCTTGTCACCTGAAGTAACATGCCATCGGCAGAGTTACTGCATTTCCCGCTCTTCTTCTATGTATTCATTTTGATAACTCTTCCTAATCTTTTTCTTGAATATTGTTAGGTTCGTAACCTTGAGCTGGGTAATTCAGGGATGGTTTTGCTTGGCGGAATTTTCTAAGAGTCTGCAGTAAATCTGTCATAGTTCCCTTGTAAATTTCTGCTTGACCAGGATTGTTCGGCATCGCTAATCTGCAACTGCACCGTAAAGTGCGATAAGGATGTTTCTGCTTTCACGGATCAAGATTATGGAGTTTCGTATGGGCGTTAACGTAAACGAAAAGCACATGGTTTTTGATAATGTGGATATTCCACAAATTGCAACAGAAGTACTAAGGCAAGCCACATCCCAGCCACCTCGCGATGCGCGTCGCATGGTGGAGGATAAACTGGAGGAAAGACGCTTAAGTCGCGAATTAATGGATTACGACTTTGATGCCTAATTTTAAAATAAATAACCAATAGTCTTAGAATAGTGCGGTGTTTGTCAGGCTGATGCAGATGGTTTACAGATGTCAGCTGGCGCACACCGCACACCGCACACCGCACAGCCAAATCAGAAGCTTCTTTTTTCTTATTAGTAGCGCTCGATTTACCCTTTTTAGAGTGGTTACAAGGGTAAGACCAGCTTTGTAAATATTTCTTTGAGTCCCTCATAGTAAGTCTGCCAATTACTTTTTTGAGCGAAGAAAATTCATCAATAGAAATTTTAGAAACTCTAGATTCCCCAAATCCTCTCTTGTGTTCGTTTTTTGAAACTGGCAAAGAGTAAGTGTTCGGCGGGATTGGAGGAGGTGCACCAGCCAATGGCCGGTGCGGTGTGTAATTTATAAGCAGCCTGAATATCTAGGCCAATATTCAATAGTCTGCAAAATTCACATTTGGGTAATGGTATCTTCCTTATCTTCTTTCTGCTTACCGCCAAGCCAGCCCATTAATTGCTTGAGTTTGTAAGAGAACTTTCCTCGTTTAGCCTTACGCTCCTTGTCGGCAGCGCTCACCAGCCAGGCAACCTGGATAACCAGACGCTGGCCTTCATAGGGGAGGTGGCCGTGGAAGGAGTTGTCCGCGCGCTTAAAGGCGGCGAGTGTTCCATAAGATGGGGGGATTTCTGGTGCGACGGTATCCTCAAAGTCATCGATGCGCCTTAGAAAGCGTAGGCAGCCGTTGCCATCAAGCGTCCACTCTGGATTGAGGTAGAGCAGGGCAGTGGCTATTTTCGATTTTCCATCGGTATGAATTCTGCCGTGACGTTTTTTCAAGGAGCGGCTGATGGAGACATAAGTTGGGTATTGGGAGAGTTTTTCTATGCCCAGGTTCTCCCCAATGGCATCGGCGAATTCTGGATGGGTGAATTCTTCGATCAGAGTGTTGATGGAATCGCCACACTCGTGCTTTTCATAGGGTAGGTAGCCGGCTCCTTTGAGGTGGGGGAAGTCCTTCAGAAATGAGGGCATCATCTCTGTGGTTAAAACGTCGCGGGCAACAAAAAATGGGAAAGGTTGGCGATTGATCAGGGTATCTTCACCGCTTATGGCGCTGGCATCGAGCCAACGACGGGCGTCCACAGCAAGGCTAGTCATTATTGTGCGTCCTTACAGGCAGGTTCGGCGTTTTCGTTAAACACCGAGTCACATCAAAAGTTTCTGTTGATGTCGACTACTGAGTCCCCGAATCCATACGGGGGTTAGGTACTGGGTACCAACTCACAACCCTCACGAAAATATCAGAGCTTGGGCATGGCGCCAATACTGGCGTACAAAAACCAGCTGAATTCCCTAGGATTTCTGTTTGAGATCAAATTAGAGAAGATCGGGGGTGTTGAATATCATGCAATTAGCACAAGTGCCGGTATAATGCCGTTCAGATTTTCGTCAGAGCGGTTTTATCCAAGCAATGTCTGTGACTACCAAGTCCCCAGTTGTATTGCAAGTGCGCGACCTCGCCTGTGAGCGGGATGGCCGACGCTTGTTTGAGGGCCTTGATTTCTCACTGAATGCCGGCGGGGCAATCCAGGTTAAAGGAAGCAATGGTGCGGGCAAGACCACACTGCTGCGCACTTTGATTGGCAGTACCAGTGACTTCAGTGGAGAGATCCTCTGGCGCGATAATCCCTTTCCTAAAGGTTTACGCGCTATGCGTGAATCCCTGGTGTATATCGGTCATCGCGGCGGGGTACGGGGGGGGCTTACCCCTCTAGAGAACCTCGCCTGGTATGGGGCTACAGAGGCCTCGGCGATGGAGGCCCTGGATAAGGTAGATCTTTTCGGTTTCGAAGGGTCTCTGTGCAGCAGCTTATCGGCGGGCCAGAACCGTCGTGTGGCCCTGGCGCGACTATTTCTTCCCCAGTCGCCCTGTTTGTGGATTCTCGATGAGCCCCTGACCGCTTTGGATGTCACCGGTGTTGCGGCACTGGAAAAACAAATGGCCAACCACCTCGAGAGCGGTGGATCTCTCCTTCTAACCTCCCACCAGCCTTTGAATCTGCCAGGGCTGAATTTCGTCGACCTGTCTGACTTTTTGGTCGAGGAATCTTTTAGCGATATGGGGGGAGAGCATGTCTTTAACTGATGTCCAATCACCAGTTGTTGGAGCCCGCGCAACCCCTGGTTTCGCGGCGCTCTTTAAAATTGAAATGCTCCTCGCACTGCGCAAGCGAGCAGATATTGCCAACCCACTATTATTTTTTGTAACGGTCCTCGCTCTTTTGCCTTTAGGTGTGGGACCAGAGCCCGAACTGTTAGCGAAAATGGCGCCAGGCATGATTTGGGTAATGGCGCTGCTAGCCACCATGCTCTCCCAGGAGAGCTTGTTCCGCGGGGATTTTGAAGATGGCACTTTGGAGCAGTTGGCACTGTTGCCCCAGCCCCTGTATTTCGCCGTATTGGCTAAATCCCTGGTGCACTGGATTGCAACTGGCTTACCGCTGGCACTGTTATCGCCGCTACTGGCGTTGATGCTGAATTTGCCCACTGAGGGCTATCTGTGCCTATTTGTGTCGCTATTTCTGGGGACTGCGAGCCTCAGTTTGATCGGCGCCATCGGTGCGGCGCTCACTGTGGCCCTGCGTCGCCCGGGGCTGTTGCTGGCGCTAATTGTTATGCCACTGTATGTGCCCGTGCTAATCTTCGGCACCGGCGCGGTGCAGGCGGCAATTGATGGCTATGCCTATAGTGCGCAGCTGGCGATTCTGGCTGCTCTGCTGGCCGCTGCGGCAGCCCTGGCACCACTGGCTGCTGCGGGGGCAATACGTATCAGCCTGGATAATTGATTCGGAGGTCTTCTTGGCTTGGCAATGGTTTCACCGTTTGGGGTCACCCCGTTGGTTCTATCAAAAAACCAGTGGTTGGTTACCCTGGCTGGCACTGGCCAGCGTTGTTTTGCTGGTGACGGGGTCGGTATGGGGCCTGGGGTTTGCGCCCGAGGATGCCAAGCAGGGCAATAGTTACCGCATCATCTTTATCCATGTGCCGGCGGCCTTTTTGGCGCTGGCTGGCTACTACATTATGGCGATCAGCGGCGCCATAGGCCTTATCTGGAAGATGAAGCTCTCCTTCGCGGTGATGCGCGCAGCAGCTCCAATCGGCGCGGTACTTACCTTTATATCCCTCTTTACTGGCGCGGTCTGGGGCAAGCCCACTTGGGGTACCTACTGGGTTTGGGATGCCAGGATTACCTCAATGCTGATCCTGCTGTTTTTATATATCGGTGTGATGGCCTTGTCGCAGGCGGTCAGTCGCGAGCAGGTGGCCGATAAGGCCAGCGCGCTCTTGGCCCTGGTGGGCACGGTGAATATTCCGATTATCTACAAGTCGGTGGATTGGTGGTTTACCTTGCATCAGCCGGCGACTATCCGCCTGACGGAATCCAGTAGTATTGATCCCAGTATGTTCTACCCGCTGCTGGTAATGATTGCCGGTTTTTATTGTACCTATGCCTGGACCCTGCTTACGCATACTCGCGCCTTGATACTACGCCGCGATATGAAAACCCAATGGGTGCAGCAGGAATTAGTTGGGGAGAAGTAAAGTGCAGTTTCAATTCGCCAACTTTGCAGAATTTTTAGCGATGGATGGCCACGGTATTTATGTGTGGGTTTCCTACGCTGTCACTTTTGCCGCCCTGGCCTCCCTGGCTCTCTACCCGCGTTTGGCACGACGTCGCCTGCAGCGGGAACTACACAACCAACAGCGTATTGAGCAGCGCCGCCGTAGGGCCAGAGCGCAACAAGCGGATATGGAAGAGCCTGCATAGGCTCGGGCCTTGCAGTAATCGATAGGGTTTTTCGCCCGGTGGCTACTGCGACTGGGCAGATAAGATCAAAAACTTATGGAGTTCACTAAACAATGCATCCCGTACGCAAGCAACGTCTGATCCTGGTACTTGTTCTGGTCGCTCTGTCCAGTGCCGCAGTGGGTTTTGTCACCTATGCGATGCGAGAAAATATGGATTATTTCTATGCTCCCAGCGCCTTTGCCGCTGGAGAAGTGCCGTTTGAGAAACGCATTCGCGCCGGTGGTTGTGTCGTGCCGGGTAGTGTACAGCGCACGGAAGACAGCCTGGATGTACAGTTTGTTATTACCGATGGTGAGGCAGAGCTGGCGGTGGTGTTCGATAAAATACTGCCGGACCTGTTTGCTGAAGGTGAGGCCGCGGTGATTAGCGGGCAGCTGATGCCCAGTGGTGTCTTGCGTGCCGATCAGGTGTTGGCCAAGCACGATGAAAACTACACGCCTCCTGAAGTTGCGGAAAGCATGGTTTCCCACGAAGGCTGCACCGATGGAGCGAAAATATGATCCCTGAACTGGGCCATTTTGCGCTGATAGTCGGCCTGCTGCTGGCTCTTGCGCTTTCGATATTGCCAATAGCAGGTAGTTATAGTGCGCGCCCCCTGTGGATGGAGGCCGCCAGGCCATTGGCCTTGGGCGTTTTTGCGTTTGTTTTTATCGCTTATGTCTGCCTGACAGTCGCTTTTATCCAGAGCGACTTTACCGTTAACTATGTAGCGCAGAACTCCAACAGTATTCTCCCGATTTACTATAAGGTCACCGCGGTGTGGGGTGGTCACGAGGGCTCTATTCTGCTGTGGCTGTTGATCCAGGCAGGCTGGGCTGCGGCTGTGGCGCTATTTGGCCGCCAGTTGCCGCCGGAGCTGTTAGCGCGAGTGCTTTCAGTGCTGGGTGTGGTACTGATCGGCTTCTTCCTCTTTATTATATTGACGTCTAATCCCTTCGATCGCACTTTGCCATTCCCGCCGGTGGAGGGTTCCGACCTGAATCCGCTTCTGCAGGATCCAGGGATGATTTTCCATCCGCCGCTGCTGTATATGGGTTACGTGGGATTCTCTGTCGCCTTTGCCTTTGCCATAGCCGCGTTGTTGGGCGGGCATTTGGATGCGGTTTGGGCCCGTTGGGCCAGACCCTGGACGGTAGTCGCCTGGGCTTTTCTCACTCTTGGTATAGCCCTGGGTAGCTGGTGGGCCTATTACGAGCTGGGTTGGGGCGGCTGGTGGTTCTGGGACCCGGTTGAAAATGCCTCGCTCATGCCTTGGTTGGTGGGCACTGCACTGATGCATTCTTTGGCGGTTACGGAAAAGCGCGGCTTGTTCAAGAGCTGGACTATTTTGTTGGCGATTTTCGCCTTTAGCTTAAGCCTATTGGGTACCTTCCTGGTGCGTTCCGGGGTGATTACTTCAGTACATGCCTTCGCTACCGATCCATTGAGGGGTAGCTTTATCCTTGGCTTCTTAGCTGTGATTGTGGGCTTCTCCCTCTTATTATTTGCCCTGCGCGCGCCATCAGTCAGCGCCCGCAGCGTGTTCTCTTTCCGTTCATTGGAGACCTTCCTGCTCGGCAACAATGTATTGCTCATCCTGATTATGGCGATGGTGTTGACCGGCACTTTATATCCGCTGGTGGCCGATGCCTTGAACATGGGCAAAATCAGTGTTGGTCCTCCCTTCTTCAACCTCTTCTTTGTACCCTTGATGGTGGTGCTTTGCCTGCTGCTGGGCATGGGGGTGCATGCGAACTGGAAGGACAGCCGCTGGGACAAACTCCTCAGTACTTGGCGATTGCCATTCCTGGCTGCTCTGGTGGTGGCATTGGTCTGGCCTCTGGCATTTGATCACTATCACTGGGGTGCGGTGCTCGGTATTTTTATCGGCGCCTGGGTTTTTTGTGCGAGCCTTGCGGATATTGTTTCCAAAACTCGCAATGCCAAATCTTTTTTCGCCGGTCTCAAGCGTCAGCGCGCCAGTTACTACGGTATGCATCTCGCCCATATAGGCTTGGCGGTGGCAGTGCTGGGGGTTGTATTAACGACCGTGTACAGCGTAGAAGAAGATCTGCGTATGGGTGCTGGTGACAGCTATCAGGTAGCTGGCTATGACTTTGACTTCGGAGGGGTGCGGCTGGCACAGGGGCCAAATTACCGCGCTTTCGAGGGAGTGGTCCACGTTAGCAAAAACGGCAAGCCGGTTGCAGAGTTGCACCCGCAGAAGCGCAATTATTTCTCTGGCGGAAATACCATGACCGAAGCGGCTATCGACACCGGCTTGTTCCGTGATATCTATGTTGCTCTGGGTGAGCCGATAGATCGCAGCAATCCCAGTGGTGATTGGGCAGTGCGCCTGCAGTACAAGGCCTTTGTGGTATGGATCTGGCTGGGTGCCCTGTTAATGGCCATCGGTGGCAGCATTGCCGTAGCGGATAAGCGTTATCGTAAAGCCAAGGCGGCGCGCCAAGTACCGCTCAGTGGTAATTTGGCAACGGCTTAATTTTCGAGAAGGATAAAATGTCGAGATTAAAACTCTTTTTGCCTCTGATTATTTTTGTCGCCCTGGCGTTGCTGTTCTGGCGTGGCTTGTTCTTGAACCCGCAGGAAATGCCTTCGGCACTGCTAAACAAGCCGGTGCCAGAGTTTTCCTTGGAAAAGGTTGCCGATAACAATCAGGTGGTGCAAAAGGGAGACCTGCCCAAGGGGCCGCACCTGCTTAATGTTTGGGCCACCTGGTGTGTGGCCTGCCGGGTTGAGCATCCCTACCTGAATGCTCTGGCAGAGCAGGGTGTGCCAATTGTTGGTGTGAACCTCAAAGATGATGATTCGGCGGCTCTCAAATGGTTGGATAAATTCCACAATCCCTACCTCTTTAGTGTTGCCGACAGGGATGGGCGCTTGGCGCTGGATTTGGGGGTGTTCGGTGCTCCTGAAACCTTCCTGGTGGATGCAGAGGGCACTATCCGCTGTAAACATGTTGGTGTGGTGGACGACAAAGTGTGGCAGACCAAATTACAGCCCCTATTTGAAAAATTAAAAAACCAGCCTTGGGATGCCTTTGCCGGTGACCTATCAGATTCCCTCGTCTCCCGTTGTCAGTGAGACCGAAGAAAAGAAAAGCCGTTTTATTTGTTGGCTTGGGCCAGTAACAGATAAGGCGGCTTTTCAATTTCAGCTCAGCCAGATTCGCAAACAATACCCGGATGCCAGCCATCACTGCACGGCGCTTGTTATCGGCAATCCGGCCAATCCCGACACGATGCAAGCCGATGATGATGGTGAGCCCGGAGGCAGTGCGGGGCGCCCGATGCTGGAATTGCTCCTCAAGCAGGGGATTGGCAATGTAGGGGCTATTGTGACTCGCTATTTTGGTGGAACCAAGTTAGGTGTTGGTGGCCTGATGCGTGCCTATCGGGGATCGGTGGGTGCCGCTTTGCAGGCAGTGAACCTGGAGGCTTTTGTACCGTTACAGGAAGTTTCCGTGAGCTGTGATTTTGCCCAGGAATCCCGCCTTCGCTATTTAGTGGCTCGTTACCAGGGGAATTGTGGGCAGGCGGGTTATGCCAGCAAGGTGACAATGTCCATTTCACTGCCACAAGATCAGTGGAATCCCTTGAGGGAGTTGTTATTGTCAGAAGGGTTTGAGCTTCAAGGGTAGCTTACGTACTTACCATATTTTTCTGCATTACAGCGTATCCAAAATTTTTACTCTTTAATAACTGCCTGCTGAACTAGTCGGCCTATTTCCGTTACAAAGTAATTCATTTCTTTGGGGTGTATTGATTATCCTTGCCCAGAAGTGGGCCCGCCTGAATTTCACTATCTCATCATTGCAGTGTATCGCCTACGCTAAGATTCTTATCTCGCGTCCGCTATCTATGGATACAAAAGGAATCCGTCAGGTATCAGTAGTAAAAGGAGTTTTAATACCTGCTTTACATTACAGCTAGGTCAGTAGGAGCTTGTTGAGTAGGTATCTTGGGCCAATCTTTTAATTTTTTAGTGTGTTTTGAAGTCTACAAGATTGCTGGACAACTCCTCTGGCAATATTTCTTCCATTGGGAATATCTTCCACCTTAATAATTTCTGCACTTAAATTGGCCGGGTAAAGAGTGCCAATTGAGTCTGTTCCAAGTTTTTCCACAATAACTACCAGTACCTCGTTAGAGGGAAGCATACAGTGACATTTTAATTATTTTTGCTATTGATGGGTGGAATCTTAGGGTGGCTAAGCGCGAGGTCTTTTGAGTAAAGTGCCTCATGCGTATGCATTTTCAGTCTCTGAAAATTAACTTCTATGCTTGTGGGGTATTAATAGCATATTTAATTCAATCCCTTTATTTAAGGGTGTAACTGGCTGCTACTATGCATGGATATGGAAGTGGTAAGGGAGTAAAAGCCGGACAGGTGAAGATTAATGCCATGCACTTAAAGAATAAATTTCATTGTCGCAGTATTTTATTTGTGCCTGCCAGTCGCCCCAGTCGATATCGGAAAGCAGTTGCTGGTGGCGCGGATATAGCTTGTGTGGATTTGGAAGATGTCATCACACCGGGGATCAAAGTGGCTGCCTGGCAGAATGTAAGGAATCTTTTCACGTCCTCTGACGGTCTGCGGGTATTGAAGATTAATCCACTGAGCTCTGAATCTGGGCTCAGGGATGTGTTGTTGTTACTGGAGCAGGTATCAAAGCCCGATATTATTCTGCTCCCTAAGGTGGAGTCTGCTGAGGAAATAGCTTGGTTAAACCAATTAATAGAGCCAGTCGAACAACCAATTGGTTTGTTACCCCTAATTGAAACGGCTAAAGGTCTGCAAAATAGTAGAGAAATAGCCACTTCTAAGAATGTGTTGGCTATTGCTTTTGGTTCCGTAGGTTTATGCACAGAAATTGGCGTTGATATGAGCTGGGACTCTTTGTTCTATGCCAGGAGCCGTATTCTACAGGCGGCAACCTACGCAAATATCGGCGCGATAGATGGTCCATGTTTTGATTTGGAAGACACTGAGGGATTATTGCGTGAGGCTCAACGTGTAGCCGCTTTGGGGTTTAGCGGGAAAGTGGCTTTAAACCCAAGGCAGATTGATCCAATTCATCAAGGATTTTCCCCTACAGAAGAATCTTTACAGAGTGCTCATAAAATAGTTCAGGCCTTTAAAGCAAATTCCAATAGGGTATTGGTGGTTGATGGGCGTATGGTGGATTTGCCAGTGATAGAGCGAGCCCTAAAATTAGTCTCTCCCATCGAAAAGTAGTAGTTTTTGAGCATTTGACTGTATAAAAACCTCAAGAGGGTTCTATGGATCGGTTTCGTTTTCCCGCTTATATTCAGCTTGGCAATAATCGCTACCGTGAGCGTTATGGACTGGATTTCGAAGATTTCAAAGTGGGTCAGGTTTTTCGCCATCGGCCAGGTGTAACAATTAGCCAGCAGGATAATGTGGAAGAGTGTATTAATACGTTTAATCAGGCGATGATCCATTTCGATGCGCATTACGCCAAACAGACAGAATTTAAGCGTCCTCTTGTCGATACCACCTTGATTATTCAACGCTTAATGGGGCTGACTTGGAAAACTTATTATCGTCGCAAGCGTATAGTGGAGTGGAGCTGTATAGACATGTTGGCCCCTGTGTTTGGTGGGGACACTTTGTATGTAGGGACTGAAGTACTGTTTGTTGGTGCAAATTTGAAGGATTCAGAATCCGGTTTGATTGAGGTTGCACTTCGCAGCTCTAATCAAGATCAACAAATAACTTGTGAGATGCGATGTAGTATGCTGATTTACAAGCGAGATCATCTGCCATTTTCGGCAAAAAACTATTAGCTTCTGTTGCAAGTGGGAGAGGTCTGTGAAGGATTCCTTACATTTCCTAAGGGAAGTTGAGCCAAATACCTATATCGAAACCTGTGGTGTCGACTATGAGGACTTTGAAGTAGGCCAGATATTTGAGCACCGTCCGGGTCATACTTTCTCTGAGGCCAGCTGTTTAAATTATGCGCGCCACTCTTTCGACTTAAGTCCTGGATATGCGGACCAACGTTATGCGCGTAGAGTTTATGGTGATAGGGTAAGAGTGCCAGAGACTTTTGTGCTGAGCGCAATGGCATTAACAACCCGTACCTTCGGTAAGGTCGTGGCCAACCTGAGTATGACAGAATGTAAAGTTAAAGCTGTTTACGCGGGAGATACCCTGTATTTGGAATCAGAAATTCTGGGTAAGCGAAAGTCCAAATCGCGCCCGGATCAGGGGCTTTTACATATTAGTTCCCAGGCTCTCAATCAAGACGGGGCCTGTGTCTGCTCCTTTGAACGGAAGCTCTTGGTTTATCGTCGGAACCTTGGGCCTTATGAGAAAGCCGGGTATTAACTTTCACAGGTAGGAATAGTTTCAGAAACCTTTAACATTCAAACAGTGTAATAAAACCTTTCTTGTGGGAATTGTAGGCCCCCAAAAATCGCTGGCCTTTTATGGCCTCGGGGCATAAATCACGACTTAATGTTAATGCTATTTTTTTGTTTTTGCAGTCGATATCTTGGATCTCTGCATCGAGAAAATCGAAGTATTGTTTGGCTGTGGGATAGAGGGCCTTAAATAAACTCTCTTTGACGGAAAAAGCAATAGTCAACCATTGCTCAAGTGGTAAATCTGTTTGAGATAGGCGAGTTTCTTCTGCTTGATTAACGATAAGATTTTTTATTTCTCTCGCAGTTTCTGTAGATATTGTGGGCTCGTAATCAATACCAATAGCTTTGGGCTTGTTGTTGAGTGCACAAATGGCAAGGTCATGGGTGTGAGTAATAGAGCCTGGTGTATCTGTTGGCCATTGGGGGCTTCGATTGGGGCCAATGGGTACATGTGTCTCAATATGTCCAAATTGCTGGAGCGCAAGATGTGCACAGTATCTGCCCGCTAGAAACTCGGCTTTACGCTTTTGGCAAGCCTTAGTGATTTTATCTGGGAAATGGATGGCGAGTGTGGTGAACAGGCTGTCCTGATAGCTTTCCTGGCTGAACTGGCATTCTAGTATCAGGCCTGAAAATTCGAAGAATTCTATAGGTTGGGTGCCTGTTATAAATCCAGGTGTACTGTTTAACGGTGTATCTTGCTTTGTTTGCAACATTATGGTCTTCAGTGCTAGCAGTTACTGTCTGTATTTTTTAAGGAAGAAATTCTTAAGGGGAAGCTCTAAAGGGCTTTTTTTCTAGAGGATATTCTGCCATAGAGTAATTGCCGGCGCAGCTTTACTTTGCTGCACCGGGGTTGTCACGCTGGGTATCGAATTTTAGTGCTAAATGCAGGTGGTTTCATGTTAAGAATAAAGGCATCTAATATAGTGAGCCGTTATCATTTATTGTTGGCGCAAATCCGTTATTATTGTTCCAGAGCTCCGTACCTCTTCCTCATGGGCTGACTCTCTCCATGGCTCCTTGATGGCATCGGCTATCCATTTTTGCATCGAGGGAAGGCTGTGAATCAATTTAATATATTGCTTTGCGTCTTCGCTGAAGGGTAAGTTGTAATTTTCTGCCCTTATTGTAACTGGAGCGAAGAAGGCATCGACTGCAGTAAATTCTTTCCCAGCGAGAAATGGGCCTCCAAATTTCTGAAGACCTTCAGTCCATAGCTCGTTAATCCGATGAATATCTTTTTGCAGGGGAGCTGAGACCTCATACAATTCTACTTTCAGGCCGCAATTCATTGGGCAGATATTCCTTAGGGCGGAAAAACCAGAGTGCATTTCTGCCGAAGCGCTACGAGACCAGGCTCGGGTTATTCGATCGCTAGCCCAGACTTGAGGGAAGTCTTCAGCGATATATTCGGTGATCGCCAGAGAGTCCCAAATCGTGGTTTCTTCCGTTTTCAGGCAGGGCACCTGTCCGCTTGGTGAGAAACTGTGAAACTTTTCCCAGCTGCCGCCTTCCTCAAAAGTAACCAGTTTTTCGTTAAACGGTATTTCCAGCTGGTGCATTAATAACCAGGGCCTGAGAGACCAGGAAGAATAGTTTTTATTTCCAATAAATAATTGATACATAGGCTTCCTCTATAGGTATTTTCCGGTGCTGAGTGCTTATGAGTGCTTATGAGTGCTTATGAGTGCTTAAAAGTTCAGTGAGTTTAGGTTAGATACCTATCTAGAGAATATCCTCCCAATTTCACTGCCTGAACAATAGTTTGCCCACAATTGCCATTTATAGCGATTGGCTTGAAAGCCAATAAACGCTAACTTTACGCCATTCACAATTTTCTTTGCCGTTTGCTGGATGTGGTACGAATTGGATAACCCTATGACAATAAAGCAGGAAGCTATGCGTGTGGCCATATTGGCGCACAGCCAAGTTGCACTGTTTGAACTGGGGTGTGCTACAGAGCTGTTCTGCCTAAGCCGCCCTGAGACAGAAGAGCTCTATAGTGGTGAGGTGGTTACTTTTGCTGAGGCTGCCCCTGCAACGAGTGGAGGGCTTGCACTGCAGTGCCGTCAGGTAAATAGTTTGATGGAATTTGATCTGCTTGTGATTCCCAACTGGCCGACAGTGTCGCTCCCAAGAGATGCCTATGTGGCGCGCGTTCACCGAGCGGTTACGGAGTTTGCCGCGGCTGGGCGCCAAATCCTGACCTTTTGCTCCGGTGCTTTTCTTCCCGCGGAACTCGGTCTGCTAGCGGGTAGGAAGGCCACAACGCACTGGCGCTATGCGGAGTCTTTTCGGCAGCGTTTCCCGAGCGTGGAGTATGTGGGCGATGTGCTCTACGTTTGGCATGATCAATTGGCTTGCGCCGCCGGCAGTTCTGCAGCTATTGATCTGGGTATCGAGTTTCTGCGGCGCACCTATGGTTTTGAATTGGCTAACGCAATAGCCAGGCGCTTGGTGATGGCCCCTCACCGGCAGGGGGGGCAGGCTCAATTTATTGAGGCCCCGGTGGCCAAGCGACCGGATTACTTTGCCGGTGCGCTAGATTGGGCTCTGGCCAATCTGCAGGGATCATTTACGGTGGATGATTGGGCCAACCAGGCGCATCTTTCCCGCCGCAGTTTTGATCGAAAGTTTCGCCAATCAATGGGGACCTCACCAAAGGAGTGGCTGATCCAGCAGCGTTTGCGGGTGGTACAGAAATCACTGGAATCTGGCGAGCTGACAGTCGATGGTGCTGCCCACATGGCGGGTTTTGAGAGTAGCACCACTCTGCGCCACCACTTTCGCAGAACCTTTGGGATCTCTCCCAGTCAGTATCGCAGGCAGTTCTCTGGTGGAGCTGGCCCCTCTGTGGATAGCCACTGAGCCATGCCGACCACAGTTGGAGCACTAGAGAGGCGGGCAAAGGTCTGGAAGAGGATGCCCTCGGCTGATACAACCCCAGGCGCGAACAGGTTATGATTCTTCCTTTTATTGCCTGAACTCAGTACGGAAAACGAAGGATTTATGAGCAAACAGCGCGTATTGACCGGTATCACGACCACCGGTACTCCCCACCTGGGTAACTATGTTGGTGCGATCCGCCCGGCTATCGCGGCAAGCCAGGATGAGAACAATCAGTCTTTTTATTTCCTGGCGGATTACCACGCGTTGATCAAGTGCCAGGACCCGGAACAGGTACATCAATCCACCCTGGAAATTGCTGCGACCTGGCTGGCCCTGGGCCTCAACACTGACAATGTGATTTTCTATCGTCAATCCGATATTCATGAAATCCCCGAGCTGACCTGGCTACTCACCTGCATGACCGGCAAAGGCTTGATGAATCGTGCTCACGCTTATAAGGCCGCCGTGGATGCCAATCGTGCAGATGGTGAGGATTCTGATTTTGGCGTCACCATGGGACTTTATAGTTACCCGATCCTGATGGCTGCAGACATCCTCATGTTCAATGCCAACAAGGTACCAGTGGGTAAGGACCAAGTGCAGCATATTGAGATGGCCCGCGATATCGCTCAGCGCTTCAACCACCACTATGGCGAGCATTTTGCCCTGCCAGAGGCGGTAGTGGACGACCATGTGGCGGTGCTGCAGGGGCTGGATGGTCGCAAAATGAGCAAGAGCTACGGCAATACCATCCCCTTATTCCTACCAGAGAAAAAGCTGAAAAAGCATATTAATAAGATCAAGACCAACCTCCTGGAGCCGGGCGAGCCCAAAGACCCAGATACTTCTACGGTTTTCCAAATTTGGCAGGCCTTTGCTACCCAGGAGCAGACCGCGGAAATGCGCAAGGCGTTCGAAGAGGGTATCGCCTGGGGCGAGGCCAAGAAGCAGCTATTCGAGCTGGTCAATGGCCAGATTGGCGAGGCGCGTGAGCGCTATAACACTCTGCTAGAGAATCCCTCCCAAATTGAAGAGGAGTTGGAGAAGGGCGCAGCCAAGGCCCGTGCCTACTCGGCACCGTTTATCGAGAAGTTGCGTCACGCTGTGGGTATTCGCAAGATTGGCCAGTAGCCTTTTTTACAACGTGGGAAGTTACTGTTAAAAGGTTCTTCCCACGCCTTTCACTCTAATAACAAATAACAAAAGTACAGGTTTCGATATGGAAAACGTTCAGGCAAGCCCCGCAGGGGGCGATAATGCCAATAACAAAAATGGTTGGATCAACCGGGCACTGAATTTTATTGAGGTAGTAGGTAACAAGCTACCCGACCCCGCCGTACTCTTCCTGGTATTGATGGTGGCCATCTGGGTGCTGTCCTGGCTGCTATCTGGTGTGAGCTTCGATACTTTGCATCCAGCCACGGGGGAAGCAATTCAGGTAACCAACCTTCTTTCCAGCAGTGAATTGGCCCGCTTCCTCTCCA
Organism: Microbulbifer sp. THAF38; assembly: GCF_009363535.1. Classification (NCBI taxonomy): domain Bacteria; kingdom Pseudomonadati; phylum Pseudomonadota; class Gammaproteobacteria; order Cellvibrionales; family Microbulbiferaceae; genus Microbulbifer; species Microbulbifer sp. THAF38. Next base: position 3,016,127 of record NZ_CP045369.1, on the reverse strand, counting down.
GTATGGTGACCACCTTTACCGGCTTTGCGCCTCTCGGCGTAGTGTTGGTGGCGATGCTGGGTGTGGGTGTGGCGGAACAGAGTGGCTTTATCAATGCAGTGCTGAAAAAGCTGTTGGCGGTAACGCCTCAAATGCTGCTGACCCCCATGTTGATTCTGGTGGCGATTGTCAGTCACACCGCAGTGGATGCCGGTTATGTACTGGTGATCCCCCTGGGCGGTGTGATTTTCTATGCGGCCGGTCGTCACCCGCTGGCGGGTATTGCCGCCGCCTTTGCCGGTGTCTCGGGTGGTTTCTCGGCAAACTTTGTGCCCTCGGCAATTGACCCTTTGCTTCAGGGCTTTACCCAAACTGCGGCACAGATTGTTGACCCGGAAATTCAGGTCAACCCGCTTAACAACTGGTTCTTCACCTCGGCGTCCTGCTTGGTGGTCACCATGTTGGGTTGGTGGCTGACCGATAAGGTGATTGAGCCCCGCCTGAAGAATGTTGCCATCGATGGCGATAAAGAAGATATGCCGGTAATGCAGGAGCTGGGAGCCCGTGAGAAAAAGGCCATGTACCTGGCGGTTACCGTAATGGTCGCCGGTATTGTCGGCCTTATCGCCTGGATGTTGCCGGAGACCTCCGCACTGCGCGATTCCCAGGGGCAGCTTGCCTCCTTTGCTGCACCGGTGATGAAGTCTATTGTACCGCTGATCTTCCTGCTGTTTATTATTCCTGGTGTGGTTTTTGGCTTTGCGGCAGGGACCTTTAAAAAGAGTAAGGACGTAATCGATGCGATGTCTAAGACCATGGGTTCCATGGCGTATTACATCGTGATGGCCTTTTTCTGCGCGCTGTTTATTTCCGAGTTTGCCCGCTCCGGCCTTGGCACCCTGTTGTCGATAGAGGGAGGTGGTTTGCTGGCGGCTATGAACCTACCGGGCCCGATCACCCTGATGGGGATCATTGTACTGGTGGCGTTCATCAATCTGTTTGTGGGGTCTGCCTCTGCCAAGTGGGCGCTGCTCTCTCCGATTTTTGTGCCTATGTTGATGCAGATTGGCTTCTCCCCAGACCTGACCCAGGCGGCCTACCGAGTCGGTGATTCCTCTACCAACATCATTACCCCATTGATGCCTTACTTCCCATTGGTGGTTGTCTACTGTCAGCGCTATGTGAAGAGTACGGGTATAGGTACTCTGGTATCTATCATGCTGCCTTACTCGGTGGTATTCCTGATCTGCTGGACCCTGTTCCTCGTTCTTTACTGGAACTTGGGCATGCCTTTGGGTTTGCAGGCGAGCTATACCTATCCGACGCCTTAGCAGTTGGCTCCGGTGAGGTTTAATCCTCGCTGGAGCATAAAATTATTTTACCTTCAGAGGTGCCCGAAACTCGGGGCGCCTCAACTTCCCTCAAGAGCCGGTTAAAATTTGGCCTAATCTGTTCAAGCTCGCGTTATAAGTCCTCGCCTAAGTATAAAAATATTGGCTAATTTCAGCTTTTTACTGACTGCCTGTATTAATCACCTCCATCGGGCCTAAGGCCCTCTGCATATCTCTTTTACTGCGCCAGTTACGTTTGTACCCCTGGTTTGGGTCTGATTGTTTACATGCCCTTGGCTATTTGGTGAGTTGCATTAGTAAAAAAATGTTCTAATAATGTTGTAAGTGATAACGATTCCTATTAAGATCCGCGTCATTAAATGTTGGCAGCGGCTGCTGCGACAACAAAACTTCCAATGATTGTTGAGGGATCCCCATGGGCACCGCTCGTTTCCAAGGTTCACGTCAAAACTCCTCTCCTGTTATCTCCGGCCTTAGCCGTTCCCTGCTGGCGCTGGCTGTTGCCGCAGGCAGCTCTGCAGCTGTTGCTGCCGATGATAAAAATGAAGTTCTTGAAGAGGTTAACGTAACCGGCGAGCTCAACCTGGATCGCCAGACCTCTATTGGTAAGTTGGATATCCCGGTGGATGAGACGCCGTTCTCAATCTCACTGCGCGATAAGGATTTCTTTGATGTTACTGGCTCTAAGACTGTGCAGGATATCCTGCAATATTCTGCCGGTGTGAATGGCGGCTTGTTTGGTGTTGATGCTCGAGGCGATTGGTCTACCGTGCGTGCTGTTGACCCAGTCATGTTTGTCGATGGACTAAAAACAACCTTCGGTAGCTATACCGGCTCACGTGCAAACCTCTATGCCTTCGAACGTGTTGAAATCCTCAAGGGGCCTTCTTCTGTTCTCTATGGGCAAGGTTCTACTGGAGGTATCGTGAACCTCGTTTCCAAGCGCCCCAAAGAGGAGTTTGGTGGTGAGCTGATGGTGCAGGGCGGTGACTATGATCGCAAAGTAATTGCTGGCGATGTTACCGGGGCCTTGGATAGTAATGGCGAGTGGCTCTATCGCGTGACGGGTTACGCCCGAGATGCCGATGCTCAGGTTGATCATGTCGATGACGACAGCATTCTGTTTATGCCTTCCATTTCCTGGCGTCCCAGTGCGGATACCGAAATTACTTTCTTGGTGAACCATCAAGAAGAAAACACAGGTACCACTGCGGCCTTCCTGCCCTGGGGTGGCACCATTGTTGATAACGTAAACGGTGAAATCCCGACCGATACCTTTATTAGTGAGCCAGGTTGGGATAAGTACGACACGGAACAAACCGCTTATAGCTTGTGGGTTGATCATCGCTTAAATGATAGCTGGGGCATCAATGCAGGCCTTCGTTATTCAAAAGGGGATGTCGACTACAACTCGATGTATGCTGATTACAGTCGTGAACTGCGCTTACAAAAAGATCTCCGTCAAGTATCGCGGACGGTCTATATGAAAGACGCGAAAAGCGATCTTTTGATTTTTGACCTGCGCTTGTCAGGCGAACTGACTACTGGTGCTTTTGAGCATCAGATTTCTGCAGGTATTGATAGCCAGAATGCAGAAATCGATAACAGTATTTTGAGAGTGCGTGGCCTCGGTGGTGTCGTTGATATTTTTGATCCGGTTTATGGTTTTGTACCAGAAGGGCTGGAAGAGCGGGATAGAGAGAATACCGATGTCAATGCTGAGCAAGTAGGTATTTACCTCCAAGATCAAGTTAGCCTTGGCAGCCTTATTTTTAATTTGGGCTTGCGTGAAGATAGATTGTCTTCAAGAACACAAAGTAATGTTGCTAAAAATGTAAGTGGCAAGCAGAGAGAGACGGAAGTCACTAAAAGATTTGGCTTAATGTATGCCTTTGATAGTGGTGTATCTCCTTATATTAGCTATTCAGAATCTTTTGAGGCTGTCTTAGCAGATCCGAATAGCCAGGGCGGTACCTACGAGCCTGTTAAAGGGGAGCAAGTTGAAGCCGGTATTAAATACCAGCCAGAAGGTACTAATATCCTGATGACTGCTTCTGCTTTTGAGATTAAGCAGAAAAATCGCTTAACTTACGGTCTCGATGGATCTTTCCGGCAAATCGGTGAGGCGCAGATTGATGGGTTTGAGCTTGAGGCCAGTGGGCAGTGGGGTAATTTGACGTTAGTGGCGAATTACAGCCAAATAGACACAGAAGTGCTAGAAAGTAGTAATCCACTTGAAGTTGGCAGTGAAATCGAGACTGTCCCTGAGGAGCAATTCTCTCTCTGGGGCAACTATGACTTTAGTGAATGGGTTTCTGGTCTAAGTGTTGGGGTAGGTGCTCGCCATGTTGGTGAGAGTTATACCGGTATTGATAACGTTCATGCAGCCTTGGTAGCTTTTGATTCTAAAAATGCTGCTTATTACGATTATGTTTTTGCGGATTTCCCCACAGAGAATCCATCTTACACCTTATATGACGCAACTATCGGTTACACCCTGGAAAGCTGGAAATTCCAGCTGAATGTGAAAAACCTGACCGATGAGGTTCACACCACCTCTTGTTTGAGCCGTGGTGATTGCTTCTACGGCGAGCGCCGTTACGTGACTGCTGAGGCACGTTACACTTTTTAAGTTAGAGTAGACTGGGAGTTTGTCCGCAGGGGGAGTCTGTGGGCAAACTCCCTTTTTTGCGTTTCACCATCGGGCGGGAGCCTAAATCTCCCGGTGTGATATTTATGCCAAGTTCCTTCTACATCATCGCCGGACTGGCCACTATTTTTGCCATTGCCGGTATTTTTGGTCTCTACTCAGCCTGGCTACGTAGCGGCTCTCAACCGTTGCGTCGTTGGATGGGTTGGGGCCTGTTGTTGTTATCGGCATTCGCCTGGAGTGCAGTGGTGGGGGTGGAATATGGTGTGAGTATTGCCACACTCCTGGTTATGCTGGCCGCCCTGACCTTGCTTGCCTTAAAAGGCGATTGGCCGAGCGGTCCCCCCAGGCAGGAAAAGCAGAGGTCGGGTGGAGCGGCACCGAAGGAGGCCTTGTGGCAATTATGGCTGCGAGGCGTTTTACGTTTCCTGGCTATCGCATTGTTACCAACGGCTAGTGGTCTTTTGGCCGGCCTTCTTTATTTTGGCTTTACCGGTTTTGGTGAGAGCGCCCGTCTTGTGGGGGCGGCCTTTGTTGCCGTTATTGTTTGGACCCTGGCAATGGTTTGGTGTAGTGCGGATAAGAAGCTGCTTCGCCCCAGCGCGGCGCTAGTGGTTTTTTCACTGGCGAGTGGCTTTGCCGTAATGCCAGCGGCATAAGCTAATAATGATTTTGAGATCAAAGAGACCTCACTAGGAATTCAACGTGAAATTTTCCCTAAAGCCAACTCCCGCCTTTGTGCGCGATATGACGGATGGACATTCGGTTCTCGGTTTGGCCATCTCCACTCTGCTCTATATCGTTTGTGTCAGTGGAACGCTTGCCGTTTTTTACAATGAATTTGAGCGCTGGGAGCAGGCTTCAGAGCTGGAAAACCTCGATGTCAGCCCCGCTGTATACCAGCTTGCCACCGAGCAGGCAGTTGCCCTGGCGAAAGAGCAGAACGAAGAATTTGAATCGGTAAAATTTACCATTCCCAATACAGATATGCCCAGGTTGACCGTGGAAGTGGGGGATATTGAGCGCTATGTCGCCGAGGACGGTTCTCTACTGGGTGAGGTAGCACACGAATGGACGCACTTCCTTGCTTATTTGCATTTTGCATTAAATCTGCCCTTAGGGTTTGGGGTTCCTCTTGTAGGCTTGATCGGTGTATTGATGACAGCACTGATTATTTCTGGATTATTGGCACACCCGAAGATCATTAAGGATGCTTTCTCTCTGCGCTTGGCGGGCTCCAAGCGTTTGCAGCAGGTGGACTTGCACAACCGGCTGGGTGTCTGGGCAGCACCTTTTCACTTGGCGATCGCTATTACTGGTGCTTTTATCGGCCTTTCTCAGGTGGCGGCCTTTGCAATTGCCGGTGTTTTCTTTGCTGGGGATACCGAGAGGGTTGAGCATATTCTGTATCGTGAGCATCCGGTGATGGAAGAGAATGCCGCACAGGTACCTCTCCCGGATTTTGCCGCGATTCTTGCCCAAATGGAGCAGATCGCACCGGGTGAGGAGCGCACTAAGCTTGAGGTTGCCTTTCCTGGCCGCGAAGGGCAGGTTGTGGAGATTTGGACACGGGTACCTGAGAAGCTGGTTTGGGGTGAGCGTTACCACTTTAATGGGGATGGCAGCCTGATAGAAAAAGAGGGGTGGTCTGAAGGGGATGCCGCCAAGCAGGTATACCTCTCCACATTCCGTCTGCACTTCGGGCATTTTTCAGGTTTCCCAGTAAAAATTGCCTATTTCTTGCTGGGTATCGCTATGTGCGTGCTGGTGGTGTCTGGTATTAATATCTGGTTGGTGCGCAAGCGCCAGCGGGGGCAGTCGGCAGTGCGCCTTGAGCGTATCTGGATGGCTCAGGTCTGGGGAATTCCTTTTGCTATTGCATTGAGTGCTGTGACTTACCTGGCCTTTGCCATGCCTGCCGCCCAGGTATTCTGGCTGACCACAGTTGTTTTGAGTGTGGTAGCTGCTTTTGTGGGGACTGTTGCCGGTTGGTCTATGTTGCTCCGCGGAGCAACCATCGCAGCCTGTATTCTGGCAGTGGTGGTTCACGTCTCCCTGTATGGGGCGGATTCCTTTGTGAGAGCCTCACTGGTTGCCAATGCGGTGTGGCTGTTGATTGCTGCGGGTATCGCGGCCTCCTGCCTGTATACCTGGGTGCGCCAACGGGATGGCGCTTTTGCTTCCACCGTTGGTCGGCCAGTTGTTGGAAGTAACTAAGCTGGCATTGCCCGGTATCTATTCCGATGCCGGGCGCAACATCTCTATGTGGGGTATGCCGTCTTCGTCGTAGGGGGCGGATACTTGCTCAAATCCAAACTCTCCATAAAACCTGCGCAGGTGCTCCTGGGCAGAAATGCGAATCCCCGAACCTGGATACTCCGCCTGGGTTTGCTCAACCGCGCGGCGTATCAGTTCTCTGCCCAATCCCGTGCCGCGGCTAGACTCTGCGGTAAGCACGCGGCCTATTGAGGGCTCGGAATATTTTTTGCCCGGAAATACTACGCGTAGGTAAGCCACCAATTGGGGCGATTGGCTCTCCTTGTCCCAGCAGATTAGGTGCCAGGCTTCTTGATCTTTTCCATCGGCATCTTGATAAGGGCAATCCTGCTCTACAGTAAAAACCTCCTGGCGTGCCCGCAAGATTTCATAAAGCTGATCGATAGAGAGTTGTTGAAAGCTACACCACTGCCACTGCACTATATATTACCTGTGTTTTTATAGGTGATTTTGTAAGGGGTAGCCCGGATGTTAAACCGACTTGAGGGGTAAAAAAAGCTGGAATGGAGTGGGCCCTTGATCTTTCGCAAAAGCCCAGTGGTTGGTGTGCGTTGTTCAGTTGGCAGGAGCTACCTGGGTGCCTCTTTCAAAGGAGCCGTGCTCGAGATAATGCAGTACCTGGGCGATGACTTTTTTATCCTTCATCATAAAGACATGGGTTACCGGCATTTCCAAGTGATCATTCATGCCTTCCAGCTTGGTACTGGAAACCGAGACCTTGCCGTCATCGGTTTCTGGAATCAGTCGTGACAGTATCAGGTTGATACTACGAGTGCCCGCGATAATACCCACATCAAAATTCGCCTTGCCTAATTTATTGGGGATACTCAGCTCCCCGGTGCCCAGTTGCAGGCCGGCATCTCCAAAGGCAAATTCAAACCCTGGGAAATTGCCGAGCTTGTCCACCACTTCACTACCTTTATTGGGTGGGCCCAACATAACCACGCGATTGAGGTTCTCAACTTCTACCTGGCTTAAATATTGGCGAACCAATATGCCCCCCATGGAGTGGGTGACGAAATTGATTTCTCCGTGGCCAGCACAGCTGTCTAGTGCCGGAGCTATGGCCCTGCCGGCCAGTTCCTCAATGGGAAAGCGGGTGGAGGGATAATCCACATTGACGGTTTTGTAGCCGGCGGCGCTGATGGCTTGCTCCAACTTGGCCATGGAGCCATCTGACTTGGCGAGGCCATGCAGCAGTATCACGCAGCCAGAGTGGGCATTTACTGACAAGGCGGCCAGGAATATTGGCCCAAGGTATAGCGACAGGGTGAGAACAAGTTTCTTCATTGATGCTCTTTCAATAGTGACTCTGGCGACCGCAGTATGCGGCTAGGTTTGTAAAAAACCAAGGCGTCAGCTGAGGAGGAGGGTGGTCATGATAGAGAGTTTACCGCCGCTTATTATCTGATGTGTTGGCGCAGCATTTCAGCCATGTGCTCGGGTTTATTCGGGGTGATTACCAGGGTCTTGCCGGGGAAATACAAAACCAGAGCCTTCTCTTGGTCTGTAACGAAGGCCCGGTAACGGCCTAGTTGTTGGTTTTGAAAAAGGCCGATGTAGCCAAAGAGACCTGAATTGCCAAAGATGCGGACCGATCCTTGCATGGCTTTAGGATCAACTTTGACCTCTTTCAGCCCTTCCAGGGAGATAGAGGTTTTCCAGCCGGGCCTCAGTATTTGCAGGTTGTTGTTTACCAAGCTGTAGCCGCGGATAGCAAATGCGGCGCCCAGCAGCAAAATGAACGGCGGTAGAGCAATGGCAATGCTATAGAGGAGGGAGGGGCTCTGCTGGGACTTTCCTATCAGGATAAAAGGTATCGCCAGAAGCAGAGCAGCGCTCAGCAAGCTGATAATTTTTAGTTGGCGGCTCCAGGGGGCTTGAAAAACAACAAGAGGCATAAATTACTCAATAGGCAATGAACAGTCTGAATGGCTCAATCATAGTGCTGATGGAATCGGCTTGGCAAAACCACTGTCCAATTTATCGGTAATTAGCCTAAAGGAAAGCGGAGCAAGCCGATCAAGGCATAGTTTTTAGAAAGTAGCCTTTGAACAATATTGATTTCAATATCGGATTAACGATGACAAGCGGGATTGAAGAGCTAAACCAGAAATCTGCCCTGGTTGTAGAGGGCGGCGCTATGCGTGGCATTTTCGCAGCGGGCGTCTTGGACGCCTTTATCGAGAAGGATTTCTGCCCCTTTGACTTTGCTATTGGCGTTTCAGCAGGGTCCACTAACCTGATTGGTTACCTGGCGGGTGACCATGGTCGCAGTCGCCAGATTTTGTTGGATCATGCAACGCGAGCAGACTTCATTGATTGGCGGCGCTATCTAAGGGGAGGGCACTTTTGCGATATCAACTGGCTGTGGCACGCCTCCTATAATGATGTGCCCTTAAGCATTGAGCGCTATACGAAAAATGGCGTTCCCCTCTATGCGGTGACAACCAGCATCACCAGCGGGCAGCCCCACTATGTGTGCGTGACTCCCGAGAATATGCATGAGGTATTCCCTGCATCCTGTGCAATCCCCATGGCTTACCGAGAGTTTCCGCCAGTGGCCGGAGAGCCTATGACCGATGGTGGCCTGGCGGACTCAATCCCGGTTATTCGGGCTTATGAACAGGGGGCGCGGGATATTACTGTGATTCTTTCGCGTCCTCTGGGCTATAGGAAGCCCGTGGGTTCCGCACCAAGGTTTATCAAGCAGTTTTTCCACGACCACTCCCGCCTGTTTGAGGCGGTTCTGGAGCGTGGAGAGCGCTATAACCGTGCCTTGGACTTTATCACGGCGCCACCCTCGGACTGTCGGGTATCGGTGATTGCACCTCCAGCAGACTTCCCGGTAAAGCGCTTTACCCAGGAGATTGGGTTGCTTGAGAGGGGCTATGAGATTGGGGGCGAGCTTGGCAGGCGGTTTCTGAGTGATCCGGTGGATGAGGCGGCTTCAACAAAGCCCGGGAGCTCGTAGGGAGTTGGTGACTCACCGGGTAACATTCCACTGGAAGATGGAGCTTATGAAATCGGAAGCGTGGTCGGCCCATGGGTGTAGGGAAAATCCCGATAATTGGCATTTACTTCCTCCCTAGCCTGTAGGAGGCTTGTGTGGGGGACGGATAATGTTGCTACCCTAAGGAACCTTTAAAAATTCCATAATGCCCATTCTTACCGCCAAACCTGCCAGGTGGGATTGTTAGAGCTCACTCACTCTTGTTGTGAGCCTTTGAGTTGCAGGATTGCAAAGGGGTTGGGTTTCAATCCAATTTCACACAAATTTTTGAATAACAAAGATAAGGGAAGGAGGACAGTATGAATGGAAAGTGCCTTTGTGGCGCTGTTGAGTTTCAGTTGGATGAGCCACTACCCGGCCTATATCAATGCCACTGTTCACTCTGCCGCAAGCTGAGTGGTTCTGCATCTGATGCCGCCATGTTTATTGGTCGCGATCAGTTTCGCTGGGTAAGGGGGCTGGACAAAATCTCCTCCTATCGAAAACCCAGCGGCTACCGCTCCGATTTCTGCAGCCACTGCGGCAGCTCTGTTCCTCACTTGATGAGTAATACCACGCATTTCTGGGTTCCTGCGGGCCTGCTCGATAGTGATTTTCGCGGTAAGGTGATGGCTCACTTGTATGTTGATTCCAAGGCGCATTGGGATGAGATTGGTGGTCAGGCAGAGCACTTTTCGGAGATGCCGGAGCTGGAAGAGCTGAGCAGGCTGCTGCACGAAGAAATTGAAAAAGAAGAGAGTGAGCTTCTGGAAACTTGAATCAGAGCGGACTTCAAAAAATTATTTAACCACTTCTGGTCAGTTGGTTATTGGCGTATACATTGACGTATACAAAGGCATATACAAAAAAGCCCCGCTCTTTCGAGCAGGGCTTTTTTGTATATGGCGGACCGGACGGGACTCGAACCCGCGACCTCCGGCGTGACAGGCCGGCATTCTAACCAACTGAACTACCGGTCCGCATTCCTGCTTCTCTTTGTTGCTCTTGCCGGGCAAGAGTAAGAGAAGTGGTGGGTGGTACAGGGGTCGAACCTGTGACCTACGGCTTGTAAGGCCGTCGCTCTCCCAACTGAGCTAACCACCCCTCGTCAGGAGCTGCGTATCTTAATGATATTTTTCCTGCGGTAAATAGCTTTAGCAGAAAAAATTAAATAAATAATTAATTTAGAGTGAAAAATAATCAGTTCGCAGGTGGGTTTTTTGAATCTATTCTTTGAGAGTTTTTATAGAAAATAAAACTGATTTTAGCTATGTATGCTGTTCAATAATTAAATGCAGCCTGAGAATTTTTTTGGTGTGTTTGCTGAGTATTTTATCGAACACAGCGGGTTCTCGTCGTGCTCGGGCAGGGAGATTCCTACTGAAAAATTGCTACAGCGAAATAGTTGCTTCTGAGTTGGGCGTTGGCTGCGAGCCAGATCATATCGCGCGATCACATTAAGTTTTCGTGCTGAGCTTCAGGCAGAGATTGTAGGGGTTGGTGCAACTTTTTGCGGGAGGCTCGTGAGAGTTGCTGATGTGTGCATATACAAAAAAGCCCCGCTCTTTCGAGCAGGGCTTTTTTGTATATGGCGGACCGGACGGGACTCGAACCCGCGACCTCCGGCGTGACAGGCCGGCATTCTAACCAACTGAACTACCGGTCCGCATTCCTGCTTCTCTTTACGCCTCTTGCCTAGCAAGAGTAAGAGAAGTGGTGGGTGGTACAGGGGTCGAACCTGTGACCTACGGCTTGTAAGGCCGTCGCTCTCCCAACTGAGCTAACCACCCCTCGTCAGGAGCTGCGTATCTTAATGATATTTTTTTGGTGGTCAACAGCTATGGCAAAAAAATTCTAAAAATTTGATTTGGGATGAAAATCCATCAATTAAAGAGCGGTTTTTTCTCGTGTCTGCCCGCTAAATATTTTCATGGGCAATAGCCTGCTATTTATGTATCCCATTAGTCATCAAAAACAGTCTAGGAAGCTTTTTGTAGGCTGGTAGTGAGCTTGGAGATTGTGAGTGTATTTTATTGGGGGCGATGTTGTACGCACGCAGAGAAGGTCACTGACAAGTATTTTTGTGTGTCGAGCTGATTGGGGTGAGGGTTACATCTCGCACCATATTGAACTGCTGTACGCTGTACCTTTGTTCAGGAGCGGATTCAGAAATGTGGTGCAATTAATCACGAAATGTTTTTAACAGTTGTAGCTGCAGTTGCGAGCGCATACAAAAAAGCCCCGCTCTTGCGAGCAGGGCTTTTTTGTATATGGCGGACCGGACGGGACTCGAACCCGCGACCTCCGGCGTGACAGGCCGGCATTCTAACCAACTGAACTACCGGTCCGCATTCCTGCTTCTCTTTGTTGCTCTTGCCGGGCAAGAGTAAGAGAAGTGGTGGGTGGTACAGGGGTCGAACCTGTGACCTACGGCTTGTAAGGCCGTCGCTCTCCCAACTGAGCTAACCACCCCTCGTCAGGAGCTGCGTATCTTAATGATATTCCCCGCGGCGTCAACGCCTTTTTTGAATTTTTTTTTGTCTTTCAATGAGTTAAGGCATTTAACAGTGAGATGGTGGGCGTGTCCGGCAAGTGGCGACACTGTTATAATCGCATAAATTTCCAGGGTATGAGCGTGAGACAAACCGTGAAACAGAAAAGCTGGCTAGGGCAATTTCTACTTGCGTTTGGTGTGCTGTGCCTTTCGCTTGTGGCGCAGGCGGTGGTGGAGACGGAGAAGTTGTCCTCTCCGGAATTGGAGGCACGCTACCGGGTGCTGATCGAAGAAATGCGTTGTCCAAAGTGCCAGAACCAAAATCTGGCCGACTCGGATGCGTCGATTTCTGCCGATTTGCGCCGGGAAATTCGCCGGCTACTGGAAGAAGGGTTCACGGATAAAGAAATTGTTGACTATATGGTGGCCCGTTATGGGGACTTTGTTCTCTATAGGCCTCCGGTGCAGCGCAATACCCTGGCGCTTTGGTTGGCTCCCGGCATCTTTGCCCTGGTGGGCCTGCTGGCTTTGATTGTGATTGTGGTGCGTTCTCGCAGTGGTACCGGTGCCAGTCAGGAAGATGGCTCTGGTGAGTTGACCGCTGAAGAGAGGCACCGTCTGAAGAAACTGCTGGGTGATGACCTGGAAGATTTGACTGACCCTGGGAAGAAGAGCAAATGACTGATATTTGGTTTGGTTTGGCGATCCTGCTATTGCTGTTAGCTTTTGTCTTCCTTTTGCCTGGGCTTCGTGGGGCGGGAGCCCGACGCTCGGGTGGCGACAAGCGTGAAGCCCTGGCGCAGTTGTACCGAGAGCGCACACGAGAGCTTCGCGCAGCCGTAGAAAGTGGCGCTATGGATGAGCAGCAATTTACCCAGCTTGAAGCGGAGATGGCCCGGGAGCTGTTGAGCGCCAAAGAAGGCGCTGATGCGGTAACTCCTTCACGGCGCGGTTCCGGATTGCTGATTGGCTTGGCGGTTCTGGTGCCTGTGGTTGCAGTGGGGGCCTATGTCTTGTCTGAACGCCCGCAGGAAGTAGCCCTGTACCGTGAGATGTTGGCCAGTCAGCAGGGGCAAACCGACCCCTCAGCTGAAGAGCGAATCACTAACCAGTTGAAGCAGCGGGCCGAGACACATCCAGAGGATTTGAGCAGTCGCTTCGTCCTGGCTCAGAGGCTTCTGGTCAGTGGTGATATCGACGGTGCGGTGAGTGCCTATCGCTATGTGCTGTCGCGGGAACCCGAAGCGGTTATGGTCAAGGCTGAGTTGGCGCAAGCGTTGTTTTTTGCTGGCGGCTCTAAAATAACCGATGAAATTCGCATTCTGGTTGGTCAAGTACTGCAGGCTCAGCCGAGTAATGGTACGGCGCTGGGTTTGGCGGGAATTGCTGCTTATGAGGATAAGGATTACCGCAAGGCGCGGGATCACTGGCAGGGTGCGCTGGCACAGTTGGCGCCTGGGTCTGCCGCGGCAGAAGCGCTGGCGGCGGGTGTGGCCCGCGCAGAAAAGGCCCTGGCTGAAGATGGTAAAGATGGTGCGGTCGAGATCGTTCAGGCCGCTGTAGAGGAAAATTCCGCAGCTGAGGGCAAGGCCGCAGCGGAAATCCGTGTGCAGGTGAGCTTGAGTGATCAAGTCAATGCAGATCCATCGACCCCAGTGTTTGTTTACGCCCGCAGCACTGATAGTCCCATGCCCCTGGCGATTGTGCGCCTGACCGCGGGTCAGCTGCCTGCCGAAGTGGTGTTGGATGAATCCCGGGCAATGATGCCGGGGCGTTCCATCTCCACCGTGGATACGGTGCAGCTGATCGCGCGCCTGGCTTTACGTGGCGATGCGCGCCCTGCAGCGGGCGACTGGCAGGGCTCAATTAAGACCCTGCCGAAATCCGATTGGGGTGAGTCACAGTCCATCGTAATCGACCGAGAGCTGTAAATTTATTCGGTATTCAAGCATTCCGTCGGCAGGCCGCGATGCTCTTTTGAGTGTCGTGGCCTGAGAACTATTTGACGCCCGAGCGGTCACAGCCGCGCCGGCAGTTAATAAGATTTTATCCTGCCGTTTCTACTGATTTTGTATTGCTTGAAATGTTGGCGTTGGGTACCAGTTAAAGTCGATGCGCGATCATGACTTGACCACTGGCCATTCAGGCCGATAATCCGCGTGAAAAGATACTGTGAAAAGCCGCGCTGAAAGCCCCGGTGGCGCCATGTACAATTGAGTGTTTGGTGATCGGGCCGGCAAAGATAAAAATACCGAGTTTAAGAATACATGCGTCTGAAGTGCATCAAGCTTGCGGGTTTCAAATCCTTTGTTGACCCCACCACTGTTTATTTCCCAACAAACCTCAACTCGGTGGTTGGCCCTAACGGCTGCGGCAAGTCGAATACGATCGATGCTGTGCGTTGGGTAATGGGGGAATCGTCCGCGAAAAACCTGCGCGGCGATTCTATGACAGACGTTATCTTCAATGGCTCCAGTGGCCGCAAGCCTGTTGGCCAAGCCTCTATTGAGCTGGTATTCGATAACTCCGCTGGCAAATTGACCGGCGCCTACGCCGCTTTCTCCGAAGTCTCTGTAAAGCGCAAAGTTACCCGAGAAGGGCAGAATAACTACTACCTGAATGGGGAGAAGTGCCGCCGCCGCGATGTAACCGATCTGTTCCTGGGGACCGGTCTCGGTCCGCGCAGCTACGCGATTATCGAGCAGGGCATGATTTCGAAGTTGATCGAGGCCAAGCCTGAGGAACTCAGGGTTTATATCGAAGAGGCCGCCGGCATTTCCAAATACAAGGAGCGTCGCCGCGATACGGAAAACCGTATGCGCCGCACCTCGGAAAACCTGGAGCGCCTTACCGATATCCGCGATGAACTGGATCGGCAGTTGTCGCGCTTGGAGCGCCAATCCGCCGCGGCAGAAAAATATAGCCGCTTTAAAGAGGAAGAGCGCAGTCATAAGGCAAATTTACAGGCCCTGAAATACCGTGAACTCAATGAACAGGCCGTGGCCAAACAGCAACAAATTGGTGAACTGGAGCTCACCGTTGAGGAGTTGGTAACCCGGCAGGTGAATTGTGATACCGGCATCGAGCAAAAGCGCGTTGGCTATCACGAGTTATCCGATGGTTTTAATGAGGTGCAGGGGCGCTTCTATGCCGTGGGCGCGGATATTGCCCGCCTGGAACAGAGTATTGCCCATGCCCGCGAGCGCTCCACGCGCCTGCAATCCGACTTAGCCCAGACCGAGCAGGAATTCCGCGAAGCGGAGACCAACCTGGAAGTGGATCGCGAGAAGGCAGCCCAGTTCGAAGAAGAGCTGGAAGTGATTGTTCCAGATCTGGAGATGGTGCTCGCCGCGGAGGAAGATTCCGCCACCGGGCTGCTCGAAGCCGAAGAGCAGATGCGTAACTGGCAAAACGAGTGGGACCAGTTTAACCAGGGTGCTTCCGGCTCTCGCCAGAAAGCCGAGGTGCAGCAGTCCCGCATCCAGCATCTGGAGACTTCCGGGCAGCGACTGCTGGAGCGTATTAACAAGCTCATCGCAGAGCAGGCTGGCCTACAAGTTTCCGAGGATGACGAGGAAACCCTGCAGTTGAATGAACAGCTCGCTGAGCTGGAGATGCAGGTGCAGGAGCGTCGCGAGGAAACTGCCGAGCGCACAGAATCCCTACAGGAACTGCGCAATCGCGAGCGGGAGCTGGCGACGGAACTGGACCAGCTGCGTCTGCAGTTGCAAACCAGCCGGGGCCGCCAGGCTTCTCTAGAGGCGCTGCAACAGGCTGCGCTGGGGCAGGGCAAGGCGGTGGAAAATTGGTTGCAGCAGCAATCCCTGAGTGATCGCCCGCGCCTTGCCGACCAAATACAGGCGCAAGCGGGCTGGGAAACTGCGGTGGAAACCGTACTCGGCCAGCAGTTACAGGCGGTCTGTGTTGAGCAGTTGGAAAGTCTGACCGAGGGCCTGGAGCAACTGCAAAGTGGTCAGGCCGTCTTTATCGATGGTACTGCGGTGGGGGCAGCAGCCGTTGGGCAGTTACCCACTTTGGCGAGCGTTGTACAGGGGCCATCGTCTCTCACCGGTTTGCTCGCCGGAATCTATACCGCGGACACTCTTAATGAAGCGCTGACACAGCGCGCTGGCCTGCAACCCCATGAATCCATAGTGACTCGCGATGGGCTTTGGCTCGGTCCGAACTGGTTGCGAGTGAGCCGTGCCAGCGATGCTGAGACCGGGGTGCTCGCCCGCAAGCAGGATCTGGAAGCGCTGTCCGCAGAGATATCTCTGTGTGAAGAGCAGATTGAACAGTGCAGTGAGCAGCGTGAATCTTTGCGCGAGCAAGTTACCGGTGTTGAGCGGGCGATTGAACAGGCCCGCAACGATTCCGAGCAGCTCGGGCGACGTGAGGCCGAATTGCGCAGTCAGCTCTCCGCCCGCCGCGCCCGCGCGGAACAGATGAGCGAGCGTCGCCATCGTATCGAGCAGGAAATCGCCGAGGTGCGCGAGCAGCAGGAGATTGAGGGCGAGTCACTTTCCGAGGCACGCCTGATGCTGCAGGAAGCCGTGGAGGCCATGAGCGATGACACCGATCGTCGTGAAATGCTCATGGAGCGCCGCGAGGCCCTGCGCGAAGCTCTGGATGCCGCCAGACAGCGTGCTCGCGAAGACAAGGATCGCGCTCACGAGCTGGCTATGCGCGAGCAATCGGTGCGCACCCAGATGGTTTCTCTGGAGCGCACATTGCAGGTGATGAGCGAGCAATTGGAGCGCTTGCGCAGCCGCCGCGCCCAGCTGCAGGAACAGATGGCTGAAACCCAAGACCCCTCCCAGGATTTCCAGATGGAGCTGGAGGAGAAGCTGGGTGAGCGTATCGAGGTGGAAGCTGAGCTGGCAGAAGCGCGTAAAAAGCTCGAAGAGGTGGAGACCGGCCTGCGTGAGCAGGAGCAGGAGCGGCATAAAGTTGAGGCGGCTTTACAGGGCGTGCGCGCCCAGTTGGAGCAGGAGCGCCTCTCCGCACAAACTCTCGAAGTACAGCGCAATGGCCTGGTAGAACAGCTGCGCGAAGACGAACAGGATTTGGATCAGCTGCTCGAGCTACTGCCTGGGGATTTGACGATTGCCCAGGTGCAGGAAGATCTGGAGTTGGTGGCCGCGCGTATCTCACGCCTGGGTCCGATCAACCTCGCTGCTATTGATGAATACAAACAGGAGTCTGAGCGTAAACATTATCTGGATCGCCAGTATGGCGACCTGATGGATGCGCTGGAGACTCTGGAAAATGCAATTAAGAAAATCGACAAAGAGACGAGAAGCCGCTTTAAGGAGACCTTCGATCAGGTCAATGCGGGTTTGCAGGAACTCTTCCCGAAAGTTTTCGGAGGCGGTAACGCTTATCTGGAGCTGACCGGCGAGGACCTGCTCGATACCGGGATCGCGATCATGGCGCGCCCACCGGGCAAGCGCAACAGTACGATTCACCTGCTCTCCGGTGGGGAGAAGGCGTTGACGGCAATCGCCCTGGTTTTCTCTATTTTCCGCTTGAATCCAGCACCTTTCTGTATGTTGGACGAAGTGGACGCTCCTCTCGATGACGCTAACGTAGGTCGCTACGCACGAATGGTTAAAGAAATGTCAGAACACGTTCAGTTCATCTATATTACCCACAACAAGATTGCGATGGAGATGGCAGATCAGCTGTTGGGTGTGACCATGCATGAGCCGGGTGTATCTCGCCTGGTGTCGGTGAATGTGGAAGAAGCTGCTGAGCTGGCTTCTGCATAAGGCGTAAAAGGAGGGGCGTTTAAATGGATAACTGGCTGGTTACGATCCTCGTTATTGTGCTGCTTGTAGTGGTGCTGGATGGTGTACGCCGCGCAATTTTGCGACAAAAAGCCGCGGTGAAGGTATCGCGGAATCTGTCCAAAGCGATGCAATCCGAAGTGGGGGGCCATGTGGACCCGCTTGTGCAGGAGGAGGCTCGCCCACCGGAAGTGGGTGAGTTTTCCGATGAATCCCAGGAAGAGGCAAAGCCGCGACCGGCAACCAGTGAGTTGCCCGGCCAGGTGCGTGTCGTGCAGAGACGCGCTATGGAAGACGCTCTGCATGTGAACCGCCAGGTGCAGGAGAGTTTTATTTCCTCACGTAAACCTCTGGCTGGCAGTACGCCGCAGCGCAGTGCCCATGAGCAAGGGGTGCTGGATCTGGAGGAGCAGGTCCCCACGTTGATGGACTCTGTGGGCGAGGAGCAGCGCTTTGAGCCGGCGCTGGACGAGTCTGAGAGCTTCAGTGCGCTCACCGAAGAGCGCGCAGAGCTCACGTCCCAACGGGCAGAGCCCCAACCCCGTGAAGCCGATACGCGTGTGTCGGTCAGCAAAGACGCCTCTGCCGAGAAAAGCTCGGCCCGCGATGAGGTGTTGGTGATTAATGTGATGGCCCCTGAGGGGGATTACTTTGAGGGTAACGACCTTTTGCGGGTAATGGTGGCCTCGGGTATGCGTTTTGGTGAGATGAATATCTTCCATTACCACGAGGATGGCGGTGCCGATGGCGCTGTGATTTTCAGTCTGGCCAATATTGTTGTACCGGGCGTTTTTGACCTGGCGCAAATGGAGGAGTTTGCCACTCCGGGAGTCAGTATGTTCCTGGCGCTGCCGGTTGAAGGCGAGGCGATTAAAGCTTTCAACCAGATGCTTTCGACCGCCCATAAAATTGCCGAACTACTCGGTGGTGAGCTGAAGGATGAAAATCGCAGTGTTTTCACTGCCCAGACCGCTGAGCACTATCGCCAGCGCGTAGTGGAATACCAACGCCGTCGCGCCCTGAATAAGGCGCAGGGCTGATAGCCTGCTGCGCTATTAGTTCGCATAGTTTTTACAATTCTTACTTTGTAACAGCGCGGCTCCAGCTCGCGGAAAGCCCTCGGGCTCAACCGCGGCCTGGGGCCGTTGTTGCATTGGAATTCAATTTTTCTGATTTATTTTCACTCGAATAGTCGATGACCAATCAAACCATTCCCCAGTCGATGCGCGAGCGGGTGCAGGCCCTGCACGAGCTGCTCCTCAAGGCCAACTATCAATATTATGTGTTGGATAACCCCGAATTGCCCGATGCGGAGTACGACCGCCGCCTGAGAGAGCTGCAGGATATAGAGCGGCAATACCCGGAGTTACTGAGCCCGGACTCACCTACTCAGCGGGTCGGCGCAGAGCCGCTGTCTTCTTTTACTGAAGTGCGCCATGAAGTGCCCATGCTTTCTCTGGACAATGCCTTCAGTGATGAGGAGCTGCTGGAGTTTGATCGCCGGGTGAGAGACCGCCTGAATAGCAAGGGCGCAATCGAATATGCCTGCGAACCCAAGCTGGATGGTATCGCTATCAGTCTGCTCTACCGCGATGGCATTTTAGAGCGTGCGGCGACCCGTGGTGATGGCACCACCGGTGAAGATATTACCCAGAATGTGCGCACCGTGGGCTCGGTGCCGCTGCGTTTGCGGGTAGGGAAGGGGATTGCAAACTACCCGGCTGTGCTGGAAGTGCGTGGTGAAATCTATATGCCCAAGGCGGGCTTTGCCGAGTTAAACCGCAAGGCTGCGGCCGCAGGGGAGAAGCTGTTCGTCAATCCACGCAACGCGGCGGCGGGCAGTCTTAGGCAGCTCGATTCCCGCATTACCGCACGGCGCCCGCTTGAGCTTTGTGTCTATGGCACTGGGCTGGTCGAGGGGGCCTCTCTGCCGGAAGAGCACCTGGCAACGCTCGAGCTGCTGGGGCAGTGGGGGTTTCGGGTGAATAGCGAAATGCGTGTGGCAGCGGATATCCAGGCCTGCATTGAATACCACCGCGAACTCGGCGAGAAGCGCGAGGGCTTGCCCTACGATATCGATGGCATTGTGTTTAAGGTGAATAGCATTCCCCTGCAGCGCCGCCTGGGCTTTGTCGCCAGGGCGCCGCGCTGGGCCATGGCCTACAAATTTCCCGCACAGGAAGAAATGACCGAGCTTCTGGATGTGGAGTTTCAGGTGGGGCGCACCGGTGCCGTGACCCCGGTGGCCCGTCTCAAACCGGTGTTTGTCGGCGGGGTGACTGTCTCCAATGCCACTTTGCACAATCGCGATGAAATCCAGCGCCTCGGCGTGATGATCGGCGATACTGTGGTGATTCGCCGCGCTGGGGATGTGATTCCACAGGTGGTTTCGGTTGTGGAGAGCAAGCGTCCGAAAGATGCCCGTGTCATTGAGTTTCCAGCGCACTGCCCGGTGTGTGATTCGCCCGTGGAGTCCACTCCCGGAGAGGCGGTTGCACGCTGCAGTGGTGGTTTGATTTGCAGCGCCCAGCGCAAGCAGGCGATCAAACACTTCGCTTCGCGCAAGGCGATGGATATCGATGGCCTGGGGGACAAATTGGTGGAGCAGTTGGTGGATGAGGGGCTGCTGCACTCGGTTTCCGGCCTCTATCACCTGGATCTCGAACAGGTTGCCGGGCTCGAGCGCATGGGACAAAAGTCCGCACAAAACCTACTCGATGCCCTGGAGCGCAGCAAAGATACCACCCTGCCTAAATTCCTTTACGCCCTGGGTATTCGCGAAGTGGGGGAGGCGACTGCGCGTAACCTGGCACGTCACTTCGGCTCCCTTGAATCGTTAATGGCGGCCAGTGAAGAGGCGTTGCAGGAGGTGGAAGATGTGGGGCCTGTTGTTGCTCATTTTGTTGCCGAGTTCTTCCAGCAATCCCATGCTCAGGAGGAGATAGAAGCCCTGCGCCAGGCCGGTGTGCACTGGGCGGTGGAAGAAACTGGTGTTGAAGAACAACCCCTGGCGGGCCAGACCTGGGTGCTGACCGGAAAGCTGGAAACCCTTTCCCGCAGCGAGGCCAAAGACTACCTGCAGCGTCTCGGTGCCAAGGTGGCCGGTAGTGTCTCTGCAAAAACCCATCATGTTGTCGCGGGCCCCGGCGCCGGTTCAAAATTGAATAAAGCGCGGGAGTTGGATATTCCGGTGATGGATGAAGAGGGGCTGATGGAAATGTTGCGTCAGCGGGGCTTTGAAATTTAACGTTAGGTACGCGGGCACTGTGAAGCAGTGCTCGCACTTTCCGTTAAACCGCACAAACCCTGAATAAATAAATCGGCGAAGCTTAGGGCAACGCTAATGAACGTCTGTGGAGTTATGGCTTTCTGGTCGCTTCGCCGTTAAAGTGCATCTTCTAGATCTTTTTTGCCCTGGGTACCTGATGTCCGGCGGCGCTGTGGTAAGGAATGGAATTAATGCTTCAGGGCGATCAGGAATCCATAGTCTACGGTTGTATCAAGGACAGTAATAGCCTTGCCGGCGGCAGCGAACGCCGTCGTATCAATCGCAATGCAGTATTGGCGCTACCCAGTGCAGACGAGTGGCCTTTTCTCTGTCGCGACATGTTCTCCATTCCCACCATCAAGATGAAGCAGTCCCAATACCAAACGGATGTCATCCATTTTGGTGCCTCCTACCGTGCTGTAGAGTATGAATGGGATATGTGGATTCAGAAGTTTGAGGAATTGCTGAGGAGCATGTACTGGGTTTCCGCCACGGTACATTTAGAGACCGAGCTCTCCGGGGTGCATTCCTTTAGTTGGGAGGCCGCGGGTCTCTACCACGAGCCCGGCAGTGGTGATATGCAGGTGCGCTGCGAGTGGACTCAGGAGGGGCGGGTGAGTGTCTAGCAGGGCTCGCTCTTGGGGGGGGGCAGCCCCCTGCATACTAATCCCCTCCCATAGTGCTTCCCGCACTCTCTAAGGCTTCTTTATAGTTTTCTTCTCATCGTCTTCTCCTGTGCACCAGCCTTTTCGCGAGGCATCAGTCACAGATTTCGGGCCCTTGTTCCAGTTCGACAACTATATTCCCTGAAACCCCCTTTCAGTGGGACTTTGGTCTGGTAAAGTGCTGTTTGCCATCCCACCGCAGAATGTGGGTTTGGCGGGCTGTTCAGCCAGATGATAAGAATTGGCGCTGCAGGCGCCTTATCAGGAAGGAAATATTATGTTCAAAGCGAACTCTCTACTTTTCGCCAGTGCCTTGATGTTGTCGCCGCTGCTGCAGGCTGCAGAACATGGCAGCAAGACCGAAGCCGCGGAAAAGGCTCCACAACAAGCCAAGCTCTATATTATCTCCCCGAAAGATGGTGAAAAGGTGCCGCAGACATTTACTGTGAGGTTTGGCCTGTCTGGTATGGGCGTCGCTCCAGCGGGCGTGCAGCGCGATAACACCGGCCATCACCATCTGCTGATCGATGTGGATGATATGCCTGATCTGAGTAAGCCCCTGCCGGCGACTGATAAAATTATCCACTTCGGTGGCGGGCAGACAGAAACTCAGGTGACCTTGCCGCCTGGCAAGCATACGCTACAACTGGTGTTAGGTAACTACATGCACGTGCCGCATGAAAACCCGATAGTGTCGAAGAAAATTACTGTAGTCGTCGAGTAATCACCGGCAAATTCCACTTTTCTGAATGGTGCACAGGAGTGCACCCTGAGAGATATAAATGGGCGACAAATACCGCATTGAAAAGGACAGTCTCGGCGAAATTCAAGTGCCACAGGAGGCGCTTTATGGGGCTCAGACCCAGCGCGCCGTAGAGAATTTCCCAGTCAGTGGCAAGCCCCTGCCCACTGAATTTCTCCAGGCCATAGTGCTAATTAAAAAGTCTGCGGCCGAGGCCAACAGGGATCTGGGGTTGCTCGATAAAGCGCGGGCAACCGCGATAATCGCTGCCTGTGACCGTCTTGGCGATGAGGAATATGTGCACCATTTTCCTGTGGATATTTACCAAACCGGTTCCGGCACCAGTTCCAATATGAATGTGAACGAGGTGCTGGCGCACCTTGCCGCAGAGGGGAATGATCTGTCCATCAGTCCCAATGATCATGTCAATATGAGCCAGAGCAGTAATGACGTGGTTCCCACGGCGATACATGTATCGGCTCTGCTCGCAGTGCGCGACAAGCTGCTGCCGGCACTGCGCAATCTTCATACCGGGATATGCGATAAGAGCGCTGAACTGGAAAACGTGGTCAAAACGGGGCGAACCCACTTGATGGATGCGGTTCCCATCACTATGGCCCAAGAGCTAAGTGGTTGGGCAGCACAGGTGGAAGCCTGTCGAGAGCGTATTCGCGGTTGTATGCCTCGCTTGGCTCAGTTGGCCCAGGGCGGCACGGCGGTGGGCACTGGTCTCAATGCGCACACCGACTTTGCCGAGCTTTTCGCGCAAAAGTTGAGTGCGCACACCTCCCAGCAATTCCGTCCTGCGGATAATTTTTTTGAAGCGATTTCCAGCCAGGATACTTCCGTGGAGCTGTCTGGGCAGCTCAAGGTCTTGGCTGTGGCGACGATGAAAATCGCCAATGACCTGCGCTGGATGAACAGCGGTCCCCTGGCCGGTCTCAAGGAAATTGAGCTTAAGGCGCTGCAGCCGGGTAGCAGCATAATGCCCGGCAAGGTGAATCCGGTAATTGCCGAGTCGGCCGCAATGGTGGCAGCCAGGGTGATGGGCAATGACGCAACAATCACAGTGGCTGGGCAGAGTGGCAACTTCCAGCTGAATGTCATGTTGCCTCTAGTAGCCAGCACATTGCTGGAGAGTATCCACTTACTCGCCAACGCCGCACAGCTGCTGGCGGATCGGGCGATCGCGAGTTTCACTGTAAACCGCCCTCATATAGAGGAAACCCTGGGGCGTAACCCCATCCTGGTTACCGCCCTGAATCCGGTCATCGGCTATCTGAAAGCCGCAGAAATTGCCAAGGCGGCCTATAAAAGTGGTCGACCAGTGATGGATGTAGCGCTGGAAATGACCGATCTGGACCGTAAGGCTTTAGAGGAGCTGCTGGACCCTGCACACTTGGCCAAGGGAGGGATAGTGGGCGAATAGCCCCTCTTTAGATCAGGAAAATCAGGCAAAGATGCCGATGCCCAACAGTATCAGGGTAATAATCAATGTCATGAGCATCATCCAGCGAAAGAGGCGCAGCAGGGTGGCCTGATCTTCAGGTTCCAGCATTCTTCTGGGCATTCGCGCCTCCTGCGGCGTTGACAGATACCTGCCGATCCCTCACGATTCGACGCCGCGTCGGTACCTAGGGAACATTTGATTAATTTTGTAATGTTTCTGAGAGGCTTTCAGAGGCTCCACGGTACTGACAATATAATGGTAGCGCCACAAGACGTGGCTATCTCACCTGTTTTGAAATCAATGTATCTAGATCACCATGGCCAATAAAAGTCGCCGCTCCTTTATTACCAGTGTGCTCGCCTGTGTCGCATTTATTGCGGCGGCGATCTATAGCTGGGACCTGCCTGTCAAGGATGTTCTTTATTACCTGGTCCTATTGCTGGCAGCGCTGTTTGTCATTATTGCAGCTGCGATGGGTTTTGGGGCCGTATTGAGCTGGTTGCGCAGGCGAAAGTAAACAGATGGCGGCATCAGAAGAGGACATTCGTATACCCATTGCCTACCTGGAGCGACTGCTAGAGGAGGCGACTCGCCACGGCTGTGATCGTGCGGAGTTGCTTGAGTCGGTCGGTATCGATGAGCAGGAGCTGGAGGGCGTGGCCGCATTTTCGGCTATCAAATACGGCCGTCTTTACCAGCGGGTTATGTGGCTGGCTCAAAATGAGTGGTTTGGCATGCTCAGCGGGGGGCGGGTGCGCTCGGGCTCCTTCCGTTTGTTGTGTATGGCGGTGGTCAATTGCGCAACTTTGCGCCAAGCCATTACGCTCTGTGCCGAGTTTATGGAAATCTGCCGTGGTTTTAAGGTAAAGCCGGAATTACAGGGCGATGAAGCCGGCCGCGTTCGAGTGGAAATCCACGGTATCAGCTCCCTGGAAGCGGGGGAATTTGACCGGCTGCTGGCCTCCACAAGCCCCAGCGTGGTGCGTACCACCTTGGCAGTTTGGCACCGTTTTTACTGCTGGCTGGCGGGGCGTGAAATCCCGCTGGCACGCTTACATTTTTCTTTTCCCTGCCCGGAAGAGTTCCGCAGCCTCGCTCAGAGCGAAGCGGACGAGCTGTCTTTTGAGCAGCCCTTCAATGCCCTCGAGTACGACGCGCGCTATCTCGACTATCCGGTGGTGCAGAGCCCCCAGATGGTGGAGGATTTTATTCGCACAGCGCCCTATCACCTGGTGATCAGCGACGGCAGTGCCAACAGTATCAAAACCAAGGTTAAAACCATCCTCAATCGGGATGTGAGTGAATCTATGCCCGCCGCCGAAGCTGTGGCGGATCGGCTCAATATGTCGGTGACAACTTTGCGCCGCCGCCTGCAGCAAGAGGGCACTTCCTACCAGAAGTTGAAAGATGAGTGCCGTATGGAAGCCGCCTTCCATTATCTGAGCTGCCCGGATCTGTCTAATGGGCAAATTGCCGAGATGCTTGGATTCGATGAATCCAGCGCCTTTTTCCGCGCTTTTAAAAAGTGGACTGGGATTACGCCAGGCGAGTATCGCCGTGGCGGCCGCGCCGCTGCCGGCTTGGATATTTGACTGGGCTGGTCACATTTTTTCGAATTCCCGCCTCGATTTGTCACCGCTTTGGACGGATTTAGCCATAGAGGGGGCCGCAGCCTTACTACTATGATGAACCAATCTTAGTAATTAGTCACAACTATGACCAGGCAGTTTCTGGCTGGTCTTAACATAACCGAATTGAGGGTATCAGGATGACCGATATCAAAGTGCCACTGCGTGAGATGCGTTTCGTAATGCGCGAGATGCTGGACTCAGATAAGCATTACGAGTCTCTGGGTTTTGAGGAGGCAACTCCTGATGTCGTGGATGCCATCCTGGAAGAGGGTGCCAAGTTCTGTGAAAACGTACTGGCTCCGCTGAATCAGATCGGCGACCAGCAGGGCTGCACCTGGAAAGATGGCGAAGTCACCACTCCAGAAGGCTTTAAAGAAGCTTATCAGCAGTTTGTAGAGGCCGGTTGGCCGGCGCTTCCCCACGACCCCGAATACGGCGGTCAGGGCCTGCCGCCCTCTCTGGGCACCATCATGAGTGAGATGGTGGGTATCGCTAACTGGTCCTGGGGTATGTACCCCGGCCTGTCCCACGGTGCCATGAACACCCTGGAAGAGCACGGTACCGACGAGCAGAAGAGCGTTTACCTGACCAAGCTGGTTGAAGGTAGCTGGACTGGCACTATGTGTCTGACCGAGCCGCACTGTGGCACCGACCTGGGTATCCTGCGCACCAAGGCTGAGCCCAATGCGGATGGCTCCTACGCGATTACCGGCACCAAAATCTTTATCTCCGCCGGCGAGCACGACATGACCGAGAACATCGTGCATATCGTTCTGGCGCGCCTCCCGGATGCCCCTGCGGGCACCAAGGGCATTTCCCTGTTTATCGTACCCAAGTTTGTACCCAATGCCGATGGCTCCCTGGGCGAGCGCAATGGTGTTGTGTGTGGCTCCCTCGAGCACAAAATGGGTATTCATGGTAATGCCACTGCAGTATTAAACTTTGACGGCGCTAAAGGCTTCCTGATTGGCGAGCCGAACAAAGGCCTGAACTACATGTTCACCTTTATGAATACCGCGCGCCTGGGCACCGCTCTGCAGGGCCTGGCCCACTCAGAAATTGGCTTCCAGAAATCCCTGGCATACGCCAAGGACCGCCTGCAAATGCGCTCCCTGTCCGGTGCCAAGAATCCTGAGGGTCCCGCTGACCCGATTATCGTGCACCCCGATGTACGTCGCATGCTGATGACCCAGAAGGCTATCTCTGAAGGCAGCCGCATGCTGGTTGTTACCTGTGCGCAGCTGGTAGATATCACTCATAAAGGTGACGACGAAGCGAAGAAGGAAGCGAATGACCTGCTGGCTTTCCTGACTCCAATCGCCAAGGCATTTATCACCGAAGCCGGTCTTGAATCCGCTAACCTGGGCCTGCAGTGCTTCGGTGGCCACGGCTACATCGCCGAGTGGGGCATGGAGCAGAATGTTCGCGACGCGCGTATCTCCACCATCTACGAAGGCACTACTGGCGTTCAGGCTCTCGACCTGCTGGGCCGCAAGGTATTGATGAGCCAGGGCGAACTGCTGCGTCGCTTCACCAAGAAAGTGCACAAGTTCTGCCAGGCGGAAATCGACAACGAAGCGCTTGCACCTTTCGTTACCAAGCTGCAGGAGCTGAACAAGCAGTGGGGCGATCTGACCCTGCATGTAGGCGGTAAAGCGATGGAAAATCCGGACGAAGTCGGTGCGGCTTCCGTGGATTACCTGATGTTCTCCGGTTACACCGTGCTGGGTTACCTATGGGCACGTGCGGCTAAAATCGCTAACGACAAGCTGGCTGAAGGCACTGCTGAAGCAGATTTCTATAATGCCAAGCTGAAGACTGCCCGCTTCTATTTCGAGCGCATCCTTCCGCGTACCGCTAGCCATGCTGAAACTATGCAGAGTGGCGCGGCCAACCTGATGGACCTGGACGCAGAGCATTTCGCGTTCTAAATCCAACCTCAGCAAAAAACCGCCGGTTTTCACCGGCGGTTTTTTTTACCGGCGCCGAAGTGGCCAATGACGGAGAGATTCCGATGCAATTGCCGGATTCAGTTCAGGAGCGCCTGCGGCGCATAGCTTGTTCATACCCACTTGCTCGGGTACAGTTCAGCCTGCCGGATGCCTGTGACTTTTATGTTTACGTAAAAGGAGCTCCGAATGATCTCGAAGTGGTTTCCGAGTTCGGGCAAACGGAAGAACCGGCACTAATATTGGTAATGGCTAATCACACTTTGAGTGCAATTTTGGATGGCCATTTAAACGCTAGGCATGCCTTTTTGTTGGGAGATGTCCAATACTCTGGAAATACAGAGTTGGCCGCTGCACTGGCAGGTTTGTTTCCTGCGCAGAGTAAAGAGGTAAGCGGGCTTTGAGGGGCATGAATGAGCCTCTTTTTTATTGTCTCGCAACATACTACAAACAATAAATAATTTCTCGCTGGCTCCGAAAGATGGCAGGTTTCGTCTATAAGGACGGGAGAAGTGAGCAAGCGATAACAACAATCAGGAATGGGAGAAGAGAGTTGGACATTGATCGCAGCATTCTCGATGTATTTAAGGGCGCATGCGCCAAATTTAGTGACCGACCGGCTTTCACCTGCCTGGGGCGAACCCTGACCGTTGGTGATATCGATACCCTGAGCGCAAAGTTTGCCTCCTATTTACAAAACCAAACTAATTTAAAGCCCGGCGATCGCATTGCTATCCAGCTGCCCAATGTACTGCAGTATCCTGTGGTTGTTTTTGGTGCTCTGCGTGCCGGACTTGTGGTCGTCAACACTAACCCGCTGTATACGCCGCGAGAGTTAAAGCATCAGCTGAATGATTCCGGTGCCAAGGCGCTGGTAGTACTGGCTAATATCGCCGATACCGCTTCTGTAGTTGTAGATGAAACCAGCGTCGAGAAAGTGATCGTTACCGAGATCGCCGACCTGCACAGCCCTTTAAAGCGGGTTTTGATTAACGGCGTAGCCAAGCACATCAAAAAAATGGTGCCGGAGTTCTCCTTTTCCCAGCAGGTGGATTTCCGTGAGGCTCTCTCCCTCGGTGCACAACAGGCCAGCGAAGATATTGAACGCGCACCAGAAGATATCGCGGTGTTGCAATACACTGGCGGCACCACCGGCGTTGCCAAGGGTGCAATGCTGACCAATCGCAACCTGGTTGCTAATATGCAGCAGGTGCTCGAAGCATTTGGCAGCGGTATGAAAGAAGGTGAGGAGTTCTATATTGCTCCGTTGCCGCTCTACCATATTTACGCTTTTACCATTCATTGCATGTGTCTGTTCTCCACCGGCAACCACTCCCTGCTGATTCCCAATCCGCGCGATATTCCCGGCTTTGTGAAAACCCTGAAAGGACAGCGCTTCACGGGCTTTGTGGGTCTCAATACCCTGTTTAATGGCCTGATGCTGAATAAGGATTTTGCAGAGCTGGATTTCAGTAAACTGCACTCAACAGCTTCCGGTGGTATGGCGCTGACGAGAGATACCGCCAAGCGTTGGGAAGAGCTGACCGGCTGTGTGGTGATGGAAGGTTACGGGATGACGGAAACCTCTCCTGTTGTGTCTTTCAACCCCACTGATGGCGTGCAGCTGGGTACCGTGGGTATCCCGGTTCCGGGAACCGAAGTCAAAGTTGTGGACGAGAACGGTAACGACTTGCCGAACAATTCTCCCGGTGAACTCTGTGTACGTGGTCCTCAGGTAATGAAAGGCTACTGGCAGCGCCCAGAGGCCACCGCTGACACTCTCGATAGCGAAGGCTGGTTGAATACCGGTGATATGGCGGTGATCCAGGACGATGGTTACATCAAAATTGTGGATCGCAAGAAGGACATGATTATTGTGTCTGGCTTCAACGTGTATCCCAATGAGATTGAGGATATTGTCAGTGCCCATCCAAAGGTGACCGAAGCCGCGGCCATTGGTATTCCCGATGAGAAGAGCGGCGAGCTGGTTAAGCTTTTTGTGATTAAGGCGGACCCCTCTCTGACTGAGAAAGAGGTTATCGCTTTCTGTCGCGAAAATATGACGGCTTACAAGGTGCCGAGATCGGTCGAATTCCGCGAAGATCTGCCGAAGACGAATGTTGGCAAGATTCTGCGCCGTGAATTGCGCGAAGAAGAATTGAAGAAGAAGGATGCAGTCGGCGCTTGACCGATAGTTAGCCTGTAAATATTTGGCAGGTTATTGCGACACAAGGATGTGTTGCTGTCGGTCAATTGAGCGGCCCTGGTCCATTAAAATCCCCCACAAACTCCCCCTGTCTGCGTCAGCAATTCCTCGGCGACTATCTCATCGAAAAAGATCTATTCACTGATTGCCGGGTGAGCGATTTCCCTGTGCATGTATGAGGGCTACCCAAAAGCTCCGCTGAAAACAGTGGGGCTTTTTTCTTTGGCTTGTTTTACTCGCAATCGAGATATTCGTTTACCGACGGAGGGAAAGTAAAAAGATTAATCGGGATATTCAGGGCAAGAGGCGATATCGATAAAAAGAGATTGGGCTTCTACTGCGGCGATGCTGGGGTTATCGCCGCAGTAGAAGATTCGACGGGGTATTTATTTGCGGGCTTCGGAACTCGCGTCGCGAATCGCGCGGAACTCGTTGCCCTCATACCAGTTTGGCCAGTCGCGGCTATTGGCTAGCTGCAGACCCAATTTGAGACCAAGCTGCAGATCCATGGCTGAGCCTTTCAGGTTCCAGGAGGGATCATACTCGTCGCCGGGTTTATGGTAATGCTGGCTGACATACTCTGCCCCTTTTGCCTGGGCCCACTCGCGGCCATGCTCAAAATCGTCTGTGCCGGAGTCAAAGTACAGCATGGGTACGCCTTTTTTCGCCAGGCTGAAGTGATCTGAGCGATAGAAGTAGCCGCGCTCCGGGTGCTCTTCCGCAGCCAGGTAGCGGCCCTGTCCCTTGGCTGAAACTTCCAGCAGTTGTTCCAGCTCACTGCTGCCGTAACCGATGACGGTAATGTCACGGGTCGGGCCCAATACGTTCATGGCGTCAAAATTGATGCCGGCGACGGTTTTTTCTAAGGGGGCAACGGGCTTTTCTGCGTAGTACTTGGAACCGAGCAAGCCGGACTCTTCAGCGGTTACCGCAACGAACAGCAGTGAGCGCTCCGGGCGATCCAGCTTTACTGCCTCAGCGGCCATAGCCAACAGGCCGGCAGTGCCAGTGGCGTTATCTACGGCACCGTTAAAGATCTGGTCTTCACCTTCCGCATTTTTGTTAACGCCCAGGTGGTCCCAGTGCGCGGTGTAGACAACCACCTCATCGGGATGCTTGTTGCCTGGCAGTTTGGCGACCACATTACGGGAGTTGGATTTCTGCAGGCTGTTTTTCAGCTCTACGCTAGCAGTAACCCCGAGAGCCTTGGGTTTGAAGCCCTGGGTTTTGGCTGCGTCCATTTCCTTTTGTAGATCCAGGCCTGCTGAACGGAATAGTGCGTTGGCGGCTTGGTTGGTCATCCAGGCTTCAATGGCAACCCGGTCAGCGTTTTTGTTCTCGGCTTCGAGGCTGACTTGTGCCCCAGACCAAGAGCCACTGACCACTTCCCAGGGATAACCGGCAGCACCGGTTTCGTGAATGATGATCGCACCATCGGCACCTTGGCGTGCGGCTTCCTCGAACTTGTAGCTCCAGCGACCGTAATAGGTCATGGCATTGCCATTGAACAGAGCTTCGTCTTTGGTCGCGTAACCGGGGTCATTCACCAAAATGACTGCGGTTTTGCCTTTCATATCCAGGCCGGCGTAGTCATTCCAGTTATTCTCTGGAGCGACAATGCCGTAACCGACAAATACCAGCTCGCTGCTCTCCAGGGAGGAGCCCGCGGTTTGTCTCTGGGTGAAGGCCACCATATCGTCGATCGGTTGCAGCAATTGCTCAAAACCATCGCCCTTGAATGTTAGGGGGGTAGTTTCTATCTCCATTTCCACGATAGGGACTTGTTGGAACCAGCTGGGTTTGCCGGCAGCGTCCATAGCCCCAGGCTCCAGCCCAAGGGCCTTGAACTGATCCGCCAGGTAATTGACAGTGAGTTCTTCACCTTTGGTGGCAGGTGCGCGCCCTTCGAACTTGTCGGAGGCGAGGATCGCAATATGTTTGTGTAGGTCTGCGGCAATCGCATCAACCTGAGCCTGTTCGGCTTCACTGAGAGATAGCTTGGTGTCTGTTGCTTGCTGGTGATCAGTATGGGCTGCGCCGTGATCAGCGTGCGGCTTGGCTGCTTCGGTGGTGCCTTTGCCACAAGCGGTCAGAGCACTGCCGACGGCAATGGCCAAGCCGAGGCGGCGCCAGAGAGTAGGGATTTGCATAATTATGTCCTGTGAGTCTTGCTCAGATGGGGATTATGCACGATATAAAGCAAACTAACGACAGTTCTCAAAGACGCTAGGGAGTATTGAAAGGTTGGGGTAGTTGGCAGGAGAGAAGAGCCCGCGTGATTCACACGGGCCCGAATAAGCATTTATTTGGGAGTGGTTGGAGTGGGGTTTACTCGCTGCGCAGCCACTGCCCTTCATTCGATTGGTCTTGATAGTTAATCCAGACCTTGTCGTAGCCTGTGGCTTCCTTCGCCGCCTTCAAGGCTTGATTGTCTTTACTGTTGGTGGGCACCTCAAAGACATACTGGCTGCCGAGGGCTTGGCAGTTGGCGCTTCCGTAAGCCCAGGGGCCGATAGAGGCGGTAGCCACCCAGCTGCCATCATTCATATTCTTGCAGGCGAAGCTGTATTGATTACTGCAGTTGGAGTCGTTCCAGCGACCATTACCCCACTGCATTGCACAGTCTTCATTATTGAGGTTATTGGGTTCGTTTTGATCCCAGGACCAGATGGCAGCGGCGATACGGCCGTCACTGGTGTTCATATTATCCAGGTTGATAATGTTGTGACCCAGGGCGAAGCCATTGCGCACATCGTTAGTGGTAATTCTCTCGATGCCGCCACTGAAGATTTCGCCAATAGTGCCAATAGTAGTGCTGTCCTCCCAGACGCGTCCGATTTCGCCGAGTCCGGTAAAGGCCATATTCTGCATGCTGGTGTTTCCAGAGCAGCCACCATCCTTCCAGAGTACTACCTGTTTGCCGGCAGCGAGCACCTGGTTCTTGGTGAGGGTGCTGGGGATGCTGTGGCAACCGCCGCTGTAATAGATTTTGTCACCGAATCTGCTGGTTAACTGATCGTAGAGATCCTGGTGGCGGCCATCGGAGTGGTCTTCGATATACAGGATAATCACCTCATCCTGGTTGGCGCTGTCATTTAGCCAGTCCCTCACCTCGTTGAAGCCTTCGGTAGCGTACTTGTCATTCAGGCTGCAGAACCCGTGACAGAGCAGCAGGCGTTTGGGGTAGGAGAAAAGACTCTCCATCTTTGCTGTCCAGTGAACGTCCAGCTCAATAAATCTTGCCCCCAATCGCAACTGATCTTTGATGGAATATTCCTGTTGGGGATCGAGATAGCGACAACCTACAGAAAAGTTACAAGCCCGATAGACTTCTGAATTATAAGAATTATGGGTGCCTAGGATATTGTTTTCACTCATGGGCGTATGGTTGTCGATCTGTCGTTGCAGGTCCAGTGCCCGGCCGGTCCAACTATTTTGAAAATCGGAAATGCTATCCGCCCAAAGTGGAGTGCTGACAAATAGAATGATAGAGATTACCGCCTGAATAAACTGCCTGATAGTATGCTTCATTATTATTCTCCGCAGGTTTTTTTTGAATGTAAGTAACCTTTCCCTTTAGTTTGGTGATTTGAAATGAGGGAAAAGCTTTATTGATTTTTATTGATTTAATTATTATTGGTGGTGCATTGTTGGGTGGGGTTTTTATTGTTTTTTATTTTTTACTATGGATAGGTTCTTCTGTCTATAGAGGGTGGAGCATGTTATTTGTTTTTGCGATTGTTTTTGGTCTAAAGGTCAGTCTGGATGGATAGAAAGTTCAAATATTGAGTTGGGAATGTTTTGTGTGGAGGTTTACTCTCTTTTTTATGTTTCTGCTAAAGCAAAAAATATTCCCCTTCTTGTGAGTTTAGTAGTAGAAGGTTTCGATTTTTGTCTGCGCCACTTTATTTCTCTGATTGTATTGCCTCCTTTAGTTTTCATGGGGCGTATTGCGCCGCAGAGTAATAGTTTTTGGCGTGATTTATCCTGCTCGAGGATTGGTTGAGGTGGCTTTAGCTTGAAAGCTTTGTTGAAAGCGATGAGGTTCTTCTAAAAAAATAAGCTCTACACTTATTCAAACACCAGTAGATATTTTAGGGGTTGGTTGGTCAGTGCTCCCTTTTTGGGGGTGAGGTAAGTGATAGGAGTCGCGAACCATGCAAAGACTCAATAAGTGGACCATTTTACTGGGTTCCTTTCCCGCCACCTTTATTCTGGGCCTGGATTACACCATTGTCAGTATTGCCCTTCCTACAATTCAGCAGAGCCTTGCGGCTACGTTTATCCAGACCCAATGGATTATCAACATTTTCATGCTAATGCTGTGTATCCTGATGGCGAGTATGGGGCGCCTTGGAGATATTGTTGGCTCATTGAAGATGCTTAATATTGGCTGGCTACTGCTCGCGCTTGGTTCCCTACTCGCGGGACTGTCAAATGACCCTTTGTGGTTGATCGTTTGGCGAGGCCTTCAAGGCGTAGCGATTGCGATCATTGTGCCGAATAATATTGCCCTGTTATCCCACAGCTTTGTAGAAAAAGAAGCCGGCTTTGCCATGGGGTGGTGGATGTCTATTTTGGCAATTGGCTTCGCCCTTGGCCCGGTAATTGGTGGCTTCATGTGCCATTTCTTTTCTTGGCGCTCGATTTTTTATATCAACATCCCCTTTGTATTGGCTAGTGCCGCAATAGGGCTCTTTGTCATGAAGAGTCCTCAGAACCTGGATAGGGAAAAGAGCTATATCGATTGGCGTGGTATGATTTTACTCGCACTCAGCGTGGGGTCTCTGGTTTTACTGGTGATAGAAGGACCACAAATTGGATGGTTGAGTTGGCCTATTCTGGTTCTGTTAGGGGTCTCAGTGCTTAGCTTTTGGTTACTTTACCGGATTGAAGTCAAGCTGGAACAGCCGCTCATCCATTTCTCCTATTTTAAAAATCCGCTTTTTTCTGCCTGTGTACTCACTAATTTCAGCCTGCTGGTTTTCCTGATTTCCGCTTTCTTTCTACTACCTTTCTACCTGCATGTTGTGCGTCAGGATACCACGGTAATGTCTGGCCTGATTTTGCTGCCGATCACTCTGGTGATGGCTCTAGTTTCTCCTGTAGCGGGGCGAATGGCGACAAGCCCCAGACCGGCGGTACCCATCTTGATTGGTGTGATATGTATTTTGATCGCCGCTATTGTGATGACTCAATTTTCCACTGATACAAATCTTGTTACGTTGTTATTAGCTTTTGTCCCTTTTGGTATTGCCTGGGGTTTTGTCTTTAGTGCCACTGCGCCCATTGCTATTGGTGCCCTGCCGGCGAATAGTGCTGGTATTGCCACGGGAATGTTGTGGGGTATTCAGAATATTGGCGCTGCCTTAGGGTTGGCTGTAACCGGTACGGTTTTTAGACTATTGGAAAAGCACAATCTATTGTTGCAGATTAAACAGGCGGGCCTGGAAACCACAAAGTTATTTGAAAAATATATCAACTCTATGTTAATGAACCCTGAGCGAGTGGATTACAGTGCGGCGGGCGTATCTGTTCAGTTGCATACTCAAGTAGTCGAAATGTTCGATCGTTCTTTTGCTCAAGCATTCCAATCGGTCATGTGGGGCTTGGTGGTATTTACCTTTCTTTTATTAGTGGCAGTAGCGTTGTTGTTACTAAAAGCACAGCGCTCTCACGCTTTTTAGTTTTACCTTTGATGCCACTAAATATAGTCGTCGTGTACGAATAATAGAATTAAATAAATATACTAATAAAGGGCTGGCTGATTTAATAGCGCGCTTCTTGGGGTAGGCATATTTGTTTAGAGTGAACTAAGTCATCGGGCAACTTGTACACCCGTTAAATTGACTTGGTACATTGAAAGGCCAGCACAATCACCTAACAATTTTACCTGTCTCTTTGCTGTTGATTGCTCTAAAAACATCCCGGCAAAATTTGCCGGGATGTTTCGAGTGAGGTTGAGGCTATTTCAGAGTTTCCAGCACTTCGCGGATAGGGAAGAGAATATCGCGAGCCAATTGCTGGCTTCGTGCAGGAGACCAACCTTCCACTGGGTCCGGTAGGTTGTCGTTATCCTTGAACGGCATTTCCAAGGTCAACGCTAGGGTGCGGAACTGGTGGCCGGCCCATGCGGTGCCAATAGTGAGATTGGCCTCGCCGGGTTTATCCAGCTCATAACCGTGCTCGGTTTGGAAGTCGGGGCTGATAGCCTCGTAGGCCTGTTTAAAGGTTTCTTCCAGTTTTGCGTGGCGCTCGTCATAGCCGGGAATACCCTCACAAGCGGCGACAAAGTTGTAGGGGAGCGCCTCATCACCGTGAATATCCAGGAAGATATCCCCGCCGAGTTTCAGCATTTTTTCTCTAACCAGGAACACTTCTGGGCTGCGCTCCATGGTTGGATTGAGCCACTCACGGTTCAGGTTGGCCCCAGCGGCGTTGGTGCGCAGGTGACCGCGAACGCTGCCGTCGGGGTTCATGTTGGGAACCACGTAGAAAACAGTATCCGCGAGGAGTTTCTGGGCCTGGGGGTTGGCATCATCCAGCAGTGCTTCGAGGAAGCCTTCCACAAACCACTCCGCCATGGTTTCCCCGGGGTGTTGGCGTGCGATCATCCATACACGGTGTTTGGCACTCTCAGCATCTCCGATTGTGAGCATGGTCATATCGCGTTGATCGAGAGTTTTACCGAGGGTTTGGATCTTCACCCGCTCATTACTCTGGGCCCAGGCCAGCAGGTCAAGGTGGCGCTCCCAGGAGTAGGGTGCGAAGTAAGCCAAATAGATGCTGGGCTCATCCAGGGTTACGGTAAAGTCGAGGGTTTTGCCATCGTAGTTGGCTCCGATACGGAACCAGTTCTGGCGGTCATAGGATGCGCATACCCGGTAGTTCTCCCAACCTTCCGGGTAGGCGGATTTGCCTGCATTGACAATACTCAGTGGATAGCTGGCGCCCACCTCACCTTCTAGCCGAAAGTGAAACCACTGGTAGAAATCGGAGTTGTTATCCTGGCGTATAGCCAGCTCAATCGGGCTGCTTTCAGCGTTGATCACTTCGATATTGCCGCTGTCAAAGGCACTGGTTATGTACATGTAGTGAGCTCCACTCTTGTTGTTGGGCGCAGGATACAGCTCTGGAGGGATTTTTTCAGGGGGAGAGTGGGGGATTTCGCCACTTGAGGGTGCAATTTTGCGCTCTCTGAAATTAAAAAAGCACGGTACCGCATTCGATACCGTGCTTTAGCCATTCCATGGCGGCACCCGCTACGACTACTGCTCCTTGAAATTTCCGGTGTCGGACCCCTGGCGACTGCTCACTGCCCGGCCTGATCACAAGTGCGTCACTCCACACTGTCAGAAATCGAATACTTCTCCTTAACATCCCGCAACAAGTGCTGGTTAAAGTTTAGGCAGTACCATTGAGCAATTGTTGTACGTTGGTGCAGATAGGCGTAAATTTACTTATCTTTCGCCCCGCCGATAATGGGTTGATTGAGGTGTACTGGGGGAAGCTCAAAGGCTTGGCGGAACTCATTTCAGGGGGATATACCCGCCTGGATACTATTTTCAAAGTCAATAATAGAGGTAGGCCATGAATAGAAATCTCAAGCGTGGCATCGTATTCAGCGGTCTGTTGACCGTGGTGATCAATATGAGTGCTTGTGGTTATTTTTTATACCCTGAGCGCAAAGGGCAGAGTGGTGGGAGAGTTGACCCCGCCATATTGATACTGGATGGGGCGGCACTACTGTTTGGCATTATTCCCGGAGTGGTAGCTTTTGCGGTGGATATCACAAATGGCACCATTTATTTACCGCCGGGCAGTAGCTCCGTAATCGACCGTCACGTCAGTAGCCTGGACGGAGGCGAAGTGCGTCAGGTAACCGACGTAGAGGGGCAGGCCTGGGTTGAGATGCCGATAGAAACTTTCACCTCCGAAGAGAAGACCCTACAGAGCCTCGGGCAAACCTTATCCGATGTCACCGAAAGCCAGATCGATGCCAGTGATATCGTTTGGCTAGAGGACTCTGCGGCCTTGCGGGCTGCGACTGCTACCCAGACTGCATCGCGCTAAATTTTTCGACTTCTTTTCCTAGAATGATGGGGACTCCAAGTTGGCACTTGTAGTCCCTTGTTCCTGCGTTGTTTTCTCTCCCAAAGAGCGCTGGCTCAATATAGACCTTCTAGCCCCAAAGGAACCACGCTGGCCGCCAGTAGTAGGCCCATGAGGATATTAAACCGCCGTAGGTGATTGGACTCTGTCTGGAATCGCTTTAGCCCTATCCCAAAGAACAGCCAAATAGCGACACAGGGACCGCCAATGGCAATAAAAGACAAAGCGATCCGCACAATGTCTTTCCATACTTCTCCATTTGGGCTGGTAAATGCTGCGAGTGCGCCTATAGCCATAATCCAGCCCTTGGGGTTGACCCATTGAAAGGCGATGGCTTGAAAAAAAGATAACGGCTGGAGTCTATCTCACGAGTGGAGGCGATAAGCCAAGCTAGATAAAGTAGGTAGCTTATGCCGATCCATCGGATAATTTCATGAGGAATGGGAAACTGGCTGAATAGCGAGCTGAGCCTTAGCCCCACTGCAATGAGCGGCTGGCACCGTGATTAAGCCCCGATGACATAATCATTAAGTTATTGGGGCCAGGGGGATACTGATGGAAAAGACAAAAAGGGCAATGGGCAACAGCGTTTCTATTAAGAGGTCTCGGGTTCCATTGTGGGCATCATGCTAAAATGCGAGCAAAACCAGAGAAGCACAAGTGAAATTGATCGACAGCCACTGTCATTTTGATTTTGATATTTTTGAGCCGGATCGGGCCCAGGTTTGGCAGCGCTGTACTGATGCAGGAATTAATCAACTGATCATTCCCGGTGTTTGTATATCGCAATGGCAAAGGCTTGCGCATTTGGTCGACAATCAGCCGCAATGGCATGCAGCTGCAGGTGTCCATCCATGGTGGGTCTCAAAAAATTGTGAGGAAGAGCGAGATTATAGGGGCGAGGCCGAACTGGGCAGGGTGCTGGCTGAGCACCTAAAGCAAAACCAGTGTGTTGCCGTCGGGGAGTGCGGCCTGGATGCGGCTATAGCGACTCCCCTGGAAAGTCAGATGGCTGTATTTAAAATTCAGTTGGAAGTTGCCAGCGATTTACAATTACCGCTGATTCTACATGTGCATCGAGCGCACAACGAAGTGCTCAAGCTATTGAAGCAATATCACCTCCCTCGGGGAGGAGTGGTGCATGCTTTTAGCGGTAGTGAACAGATGGCCATGGAGTATTGGAAGATGGGCTTTTATCTGGGCGTTGGTGGCACTATCACTTATAGCCGCGCGGCGAAAACCCGTCGAACGGTTGCACGGGTACCATTGGAGAGTTTGATACTAGAATCCGATGCGCCGGATATGCCGTTGTCAGGCCGGCAAGGGCAGCGAAACAGCCCGGAAAATCTACCATTAATAGCTGCTGAGCTAGCAGCCTTGCGAGATATTTCCCTGCAGGAAGTTGCCACTGCAACC
This sequence comes from Microbulbifer sp. THAF38, assembly GCF_009363535.1. Classification (NCBI taxonomy): domain Bacteria; kingdom Pseudomonadati; phylum Pseudomonadota; class Gammaproteobacteria; order Cellvibrionales; family Microbulbiferaceae; genus Microbulbifer; species Microbulbifer sp. THAF38. Next base: position 2,977,155 of record NZ_CP045369.1, on the reverse strand, counting down.
CGAAAAAATACTGAGATGTTATTTTCCCTATGAGTTTTTCCGCAGAACAATTCAAACAGCAGTTTCCACTTTTTGCCCAGGAGGAAAATGCGGGTCTTGTCTATCTGGATAATGCGGCCACCACACAAAAACCGCTTTCGGTCATTAATACGATGCGGGATTACTATATTCATAGTAGTGCCAATACTCATAGGTCCAGCCATCGACTCGCGCGCAAGTCTACTGAAATGGTTGAGCAGGTGCGTGATAAAGCCAGGCAGTTTGTGAATGCTGCGAGTGGAAAAGAAATCATTTTCTGTCGCGGTGCGACCGAGGCCCTGAACCTACTCGCTCACTGTCTTTGCAGTGAGTTAGAGCCCGGCGATGAAATAGTGATTTCTACGGCTGAGCATCACGCCAATATCGTACCCTGGCAGATGGCGGCGAAGCGGCATAATCTGATTCTGCGTTATGTACCACATACTGCTGGAGTTCCCCAGTTTGATCGATTGGGGGAAGTGTTAAATGAACGTACCCGAGTGGTATCTCTGACAGGGGGTTCCAACTCAATAGGCTTGCGTCCTGATCTCTCGTTAATACGCCAATTACTGCGTCGCATGCACATAATGTGGGTCGTGGATGGAGCACAGTTAGCCGCTCATGAAGAAATTGATGTGCAGAAAATTGGCTGTGACTTCTTTGTTTGTTCTGCGCATAAATTTTACGGCCCCAGCGGGATAGGTTTTCTCTATGGCCGGGAAATCCTTTTGGAGTCGATGCCACCCTGGCTCGGTGGGGGTGAGATGATAGCCGAGGTAGAGTTCCAGCAGAGCCGCTACGCCGAATTACCGCATAAGTTTGAAGCGGGCACATCACCACTCGCTGCTATTGCCGGGCTGGGTGCTGCCCTGGACTTTCTCTCCCGCCAGGATCGTGTCGCCATGGCCGAACACGAACAACGGCTGACACGCATGCTGCACCGGGAGCTAAGTGCCTCCCCAAACTTTCGCCTGATCAGCCAGGTTCACCACAACCTGGGAATCATTGCATTTGTACCGGTCCATGGTAGTGCTACAGATTTAATGCATTGGCTGGACGAACGGGATATTGCTGTGCGAGTGGGGCATCATTGTGCGCAAATACTGGGGCGAACTAGTGGTAATCAGGTTACGGTGCGCGCTTCCGTGGCTGCCTACAACACGGACAGTGACGTCAGGGATTTTTTGCAGGCTTTAGATGATTACTGCGAAGTTCAGCAGTCGGCCATATCAGATGAGGAAGTAGAACCCACTAGCTGGACCAGAGATGATTTCTCCCTGCTGCAACTCGAGCGCCTGGCTTCCCATCGAAATTGGCAGGGGCGTTATCGAGAGCTATTACTGTGGAGCAAAGTGGTTTCCCGCAAGCCGGAGATCCGTAATCCCGAGAATCTCGTGCGCGGCTGTGAATCGGAAGCCTGGTTGGTACACCGGGAGATTGATGGGCGTCATTTCTTTGGGCTCGATAGCGATAGCCGGGTGGTAAAAGGGCTCGGAGCATTACTGCTCTCGCAGATAGATGGTTGCACTACGGAGGAAATTGAAGCGCTGGATCTGCCCCTGCTGTTTAAAGAGCTGGGGCTTAGTAAGCACTTGAGTCAGTCTCGCAGCAATGGCTTTTACGCCTTAATGCGCCGAGCTTTTCACCAGGTAGAGAGCGGTGAAAATCGATTGTGATAGGGTTATTAGTTTTGGTTAATCGGGCTCAGGATCGGGGGCTTACTAAGAGTTTTGGCTTTCAGGCCAAACAGTAAGCGCAACAAAGACACCCGACGAATTATAAATTCGTGAATAGTGAAACAACCTATCACCGTTATTAAAAAGACCAGTAGTGGCTCAATAACGGGCCCCAAGGATAACCCTTTGAGCTCAAAGAGTGCGGTAACAGTAATGGTCTGATGCAGGATATACCAGGGGTAAACTGCCTCTGTGGCATAGGGCAACCATCTAAAGGGGCGGTTCAGGTAATAGTGCCCCCACGCTAATACTGCCAGCAACCAAAACCAGCGGTTTGCATAAATAACAATCAACTGAATTAAAGGTTGCCCAGGAAATATATCCCCCTCCAACCCCCGATCGAACAGCAGGAACAGGCAAAAACAAAGCGGAGCCGCAACCAGCAGGAAGAAGCGCAGGCGCACGAGCAGCTTCCATGGGTCTTTATTACTTACCAGCAGATAGCCAAGTAAAAAGAAGGTAAAAAACTGTGCATGGGTATACCAATCACCAACAACGGCGTAGTTAATCCCACCAAAAAGTGGGAAGAGGTAGAGACCGTATAAGGTGAGGGGCAGTAGTGGTATGAATAGAAGCTGCCATACCTTGAGACCAGCTATCCAGTTGTCCATTTTCGCTTGGTAGGCTCGCAGAAAATAAGCCACTGGGATAATGACTAGCGTGTAGCAGAGCAGGTAGGGTAAATACCACAGGTGATTCCAGGTGAAGCCGACATGGCTGCCTGCAAAGCTATCCGCCGGCCAGGGTTGAAACGTAAAGTATTGCCAGAGGAAGCTCAGGTATCCTGGCTCTATAACGCCATTGGAGAGTGCCTCATAATAGGCTTGTGGTGGCACTACAACTAAAATGCCGAAGAGAAGTGGGATAAGCAGTTGGCGCAACCGCTGGAGTAAAAACCGAGCGCTCCCCAGTCTACCAAGTAGGAAGTAAGTTGCGGCCCCAGAAATGAGAAACAGCAGTGGCATACGCCACTGATTGACTGCCAACATCAGGATCTGAAGAGACTCACTCTGGTGAGTGCTCTTTACGTGCCAGCCCCATTCGGCCACGTAGGCCATTCCCAGGTGATACAGAATCAGTAGGCCAAAGGCCAACACGCGGAGGGCATCGATGTCATGGCGGCGGTGGATGACTTTTTGCATAGCTTCCTTCATTTGGATTTGAATCGAGTCCCGCTATGTTCAGTGGGGAATTGCCCTGCCAGCCAGCTAAAAGACGTGAGATGCACTGCTAAAGGTGTGAATGGTGGTTTTCAGGGATGAGTTGAGGCTATGCTACAGGCGAAACTGCATGGGGAAGGAATAAATGACGGTACAGATGTACCTGGCGCGCAGACGGCAGATTGAAATAGTGCTCTGGATTCTGTTTTTAATTGTGCTTTGGCTGGTGCAATTCACAGTGGTGTATCTGGAGCATCTCGGAGGGGAGTCCAGGTTTCAGCCCTGGGAGTTTCTGGTTTGGGAAGGGACCAGCATTTTTGTGGTGGGGTTATTATTCCCGTTGATTTTATTCTGGGATCGTCGCTTTCCCCTAAATAAGGAAACACTCGCTCGCCATTTAATTATTCACCTACTATTGACTCTGCCTTGGTCGCTTTTACATGTTGTTGCCATGGTGGCACTGCGTACGGTGATCTACTCTCTCGAAGGTGGTTCTTACAATTTTGGTCATTGGGGAATCGAGTTTTTCTATGAGTACCTGAAAGATTTCCGTACTTATGGCTTTCTACTGGGTTCTGTCTATTTCTATCGTTTTCTCCTGCGTCGTATGCAAAGTGAGCCGGTTCCACGCTCGCATGACGGGCGGCTAACAGACTCGGTTGAGCGCCCCGAACGCCTTTTAATAAAGAAACTTGGTAAAGAATTTTTGGTGAATGTGCGAGATATTGAGTGGGTGGAAGCTGCGGGGAATTATGTAAATTTACACCTGGGAGACAGAATTTATCCCCTTCGCGATACTATGGCAAAGTTACTGGAACGTTTGGACCCAGTTGAGTTTGTGCGAGTGCATCGCTCCTATATTGTGCGTTTGGATTCAATTGCCGAGATAACTCCCCTTGAAAGTGGGGATGCGCGTATTTGCCTGAAAGGTGGTCAGCAAATCCCTGTGAGTCGACGCTATAGGGATTTGCTCAAGGCTCGGCTTAAGCCGAATTAGCTCGAACCTTTTGCCTGTAAAAGTCGCTCTATGGCTCGGGAGGCTGCCACAAAGCCAAAAGTGCCGGTAACCATGGTGGCTGCACCAAAACCACCACTGCAGTCTAATTTGACCCCGTCTTGCATGGCACTTTTCTGCTGGCAAACTTCACCATCGGGTTTTGGATAAACCATCGCTTCGCGAGAAAAAATGGCGTCCACGCCGAATTGACGTTTGCTGCTTTTTTGAAAGTTGTGAAAGCGGTAGAGGTGCTGGCGCACTTTGGCCAGCATGGGGTCGTTGATGGTGCGGCCGAGATCTGCACACTCAATAGCCTGTGGAGAGCGCTTTCCGCCGGCGGAGCCAACGGTTATCAGGCGCAACTTGCGCGCCTTGCAGTAGGCTACCAGGGCGGCCTTCACTCGTGCATTGTCGATGGCGTCGATCACAATATCAATCTGAGCTTTATCCGGGTTTATCAACTCGGCCAGATTGTCCGTAGCGATAAAGTCGTCGATAGTAGAGATGTTAATTTCGGGGTTGATCTGCCTGAGTCGGTCGGCCATAACCTCGACTTTCATCTGCCCAACGGTAGAGGATAGGGCATGACACTGGCGGTTTGTGTTGGTGATACAAACATCGTCGAGGTCGATTATTGTCAGGGCACCTACACCACTGCGGGCTAGTGCCTCTGCGACCCAGGTACCCACTCCGCCGATACCGATGACTACCATATGGGCCTGGTTCAGTATCTCCAGGGCATGATTACCGTATAGGCGGCCGATACCGCCAAAGCGTTGCAGGTATTGTTCAGACAGACTCATTGGGATTCTTTTCCGATACTTCTTCCAGAAAACGGTGTTTTTGTGCTGCAGATGGCAACAGGCAGCTATCGCGCCGACCAAACCAGCGGTAGCGATTGCGCGCTACAAGATCGTACAGCCAGTCCCGCACTGGGCGCGGAATGTAGCGTAAAAATGTAAGGTAACGCCAGTAGCCATCAAGGCCTGCGGAGATACGCAGGGCCGCCTCGCTCTTATGAAATTGCAAGAAGGCGCTCCCCTGGCGCTCCAACAGGATCACACTCTCATAGGTTTGTAGGGGTAAACCTAGCTTCCTCAAGTAATACTGACCTGCTTGAGACTGCACACGGCAGAGAGTAAAGCGACAATGCGGATCATACTTAAGGAGTAGGCGACTCCAGCCGTTGCAGAGATTGCACTGGCTATCGAAAAGAACGATTTTCTCTGGTGTAGAAGGGGGTATAGGGGCCATCGGGGAGGAGCTGGCGACCCAGAGGGCCGCCGAACGGCTTAGTGCACGTGGCCGTGGTCGATCTCTTCTGCAGTCGCTTCGCGTACGGAGATGACTTCGATCTCAAAGTGCAGCTCTACTCCGGCAAGAGGGTGGTTGCCATTAATGGTGACTTCATCGCCATCGATATCGATAATTTCGACTTCGATAGGGTGGCCATCGGTGCTTTGGGCATGGAAAGCCATACCGACCTCCAGCTCTTCTACGCCGCCAAAGGCACTGCGTGGCATGGTTTGGATCAGTTCAGGGTTTTGTTGACCGTAGCCCTCTTCAGGAGAGATCACGGCAGTGAACTTGTCTCCAGGTGCCTTTTCCAGCATTTCCCGCTCGAGGCCAGGAATAATGTTGCCCACGCCCTGCAGGTACTTGAGTGGCTCCCCATTGGCGGAGGAGTCGATGACTGTTCCGTCTGCATCTTTCAGGGTGTAGTTGATTTCCACAACTGTGTGGTTGGCAATCTTCATGGATAGTCTCTGATTGAAGAGTGAGTGAAGTAGCGCTTACCGCTGCGCTGGAAAACGGTAGGTAAAGGCTGTGAGGGAGTAATTGTATTGAGAGGTTACACACGCCGCAACTTGTGCGGCGCAAGGAGTATCAACAAGCGATGGAGAGGTCTTGTTCGCAGCCGCCATAAAGACTGCTCGCTGCCTGTATGAGATTTGTACTAAGCTGCCATGGAAACTCCAGCTCTTCAAAGCGGGCCTCGAGGTATTCGAGTAGGGCATCAAACAGGGCTGGATTCAGACCGCGGGCTAGAAAACTGGCGCGACTACTGCGGTCGGGCTCGGGTTGTTCAGAGAAGGCGTGGTTTAGAAATTGTGCCTGGCGACTTTGTTGTTTGCGGTGATCACAGGTTTCGTAACTGGAAAGGTGGCGGCCTATGGTTTCGTAAAATTCATTGACTGTTTGACAGACAAATTTAGCACCACCGACCTGTTCTAACAGGCTGTTCATATCTCTCCCCCCGGTGAGCAGTTGGTACTGAAATATAAAATTCCGCAGAGCCGAAAAAATATTGTGATAGAAAAAATGCACAGAATGCATTGGCTCAAATACGGTACAACATTAATTGCTGTGCAGCGTAAGTCATATTCTCTTGGACTGCCAACGTACGTTAAGAAAATTGTCATTCTGTTCGACAGGTAGTTACCCATCGTGCTTTTAACTACGCCAAATAAAAAAACGCTATTTATGTTAGTGTTTTTTATCTCTTTATTCTGAGTTTTTCAGGGCAGGTGTTAGACTGCACGATTGAACCAAATAAAAAATTGCAACTGATTGGATTGAATTATGGCAAGCATTTTTACACAAATTTTGAATGGGGACTTACCGGGACACTTTATTTGGAGGGATGAAAAAGCGATTGCAATTATGACCATTTCCCCCATCAAACCGGGGCATTGTCTGGTAATCCCGGTTGAAGAAATTAATCATTGGGACGAAGTACCTGCAGAGCTTGCTGCGCACCTGATGTTGGTTGCACAAAAAGTCGCCAAAGGACTGAAGGCAGTGTATTCCCCTAAGCGCGTCGGAGTAATGATTGCCGGTTTGGAAGTACCACATACTCATATTCATCTGATTCCCGTCAATGAGCTGACTGACTTCGACTTCTCCTTGCAAAGGAGTGCAACACCTGAGCAGCTAGCGGCCGAAGCAGAGAAGATCCGTAGCGCCCTAAAGCAGCAGGGTTGTCCGGAGGCGGAGTGCGCTTGATGAGTTTCCTGGACTCATAAGCTGACTGGTTAGTCCCTTTTGTGCCTGCAGATTTTTTCTGGAGGCACTGCATCCAATTCGTATACTCGGGTAGTCAAGTAATACGTGACAGTGATAAAGATGAGAATTTGACAATGGCAACCACTAGAAAAGCTTTTTTAGCCCCGATGTTTGCTCTGCTGGCCTTCTTTGCCTTTAGCAGTGCCGTCGCTGAGGCAGAAAAAACGGAAAATAAAAACTTCGATGTCAGTGGATTTACCCGAGTTTCCCTGCGGGGTAGCTCCCATGTTGAAGTAATTCAGGGGGACCATTTTGCCGTAAATGCGACTGGCCCAACTGATGTAATGCCTCACGCTAAAGCGGAGGTGAGAGGCAGTACGTTGGAGTTGTCTGTGGATGACAACACTCAGAACTGGTTTGGTGTGATCACCATTACCCGGGACCTGGATCAGAAGGTACAGTTTACGGTTACCATGCCAAAGGTTGAGGGAATCGAGGTGACAGGTTCCGGCCAGGCCGTGGCGGAGACCCTCGAAAGTGAAACGCTTGACTTAAAAGTTACAGGCTCTGGCACCGTGCGCGTTGCCAAAGCGGCGGCTGAGAATCTCAGCGCTTATGTTACTGGCTCTGGGGACCTGATCCTGGATAAGGCATTATCTGTCAGCAGTGAAATAGGTATCAGCGGTTCGGGGGATATTTTCCTTGGTGGAATCACCGGAGAGAAGCTCACAGCAGAGATCAAGGGCTCGGGGGATATGCGAGTTGGCGGTCGTGTAGCCGACGTTAACATTCGAATCATGGGCTCTGGTGACTTTGTCGGCCGTAGCTTGCGTGCAGATAACGCCAGTGGCTCTGTGATGGGGTCCGGGGATATCGTCCTCAAGCGCCCGCAGAAAGATTCTTTTTCCGTAATGGGATCGGGCGACGTTGCACTGGTAGACTAACCCCCGCCGTCAAACTTCATAGCTGGCACTGTCTATGAGACAGTGCCCACCTTTTTAGGGCCTCATTTTCTTCGGCCTAATTTTCTATTTTGGAAGTGAACTCCCCATGGAATCGCAGGTGACAGGGACTGGGCAGGTGAGCCTGGAAGACCCTTCAGATCAAAGAGATAAACGCAGTCGACGCCTCAAGGAAAAACTGCGCCACTGGGGGCGGGGGGCACAGGAAAAATCTCATTGGGTTGCCGAGCGCCTCATGGATCGCCGTGTCTGTGTGGGGGTGACGGGCTTGAGTGGTGCGGGTAAGTCGACCCTGCTCACCAGTCTCATTTATCAGCTGAGCCACCCACAGAAAGCACAGTTGCCTGGCTTTGCCCCCGCGTTAAACGGAGACTTACTGGGCGCGGAGTTAAAGCCTGCCCTCGATTCCGGCCTGCCAGTATTTGATTATGAAAGCTGCCTGAAGGCCTTGATGTCAAACCCGCCCAGGTGGCCGCAGAGTACCCGCGATGTTTCGGCAATGGAATTGCATATTCATCTTAGACGCCACCGCCGTTTTCGTGGCAGTGGGCACAAGACCCTGATTCTGGAGCTGCGGGACTATCCGGGTGAGTGGTTAATGGACCTGCCGATGATGCGAATGGATTTTCGCGATTGGTGCCGGCATCAGGCCCATGTTATTGGGGGCGACACGCGTGCCGGGTTGGCGCCGGAGCTTCTGCAGCGTTTGGCTGCGCTTTCTCCTCAGGCTGAGGCAAAGGAGTCCGAGTTGGCAGCGCTGTGGCGTGACTATCGCCAGTTTCTCTTGGACTGTCGTGGTGAGCGCAAACTCAGCTATTTGCAGCCAGGACGCGCGCTATTGGATGATGAAGAATACCTTGTATTACCCCTGCTGGACCTTAGGGGCTTTAGTGCCGATGAGTTGAGGCAGTTGCCTGAGAGCAGTAATTACCAGGTTCTGCGTCGCCACTATGAAACCTATGTACATGACAGGGTAGCCCCTTTTTTGGAGAGTCACTTCAAGCATCTCGACCGGCAATTGGTACTGGTAGATATGATCGGTACCCTGTTTGCAGGCGAGCAGGCCCTGGAGGATATGCGCCTGGCGTTTACCCATATTGCCGATACCTTTCGCTACGGAGAGTCCGGCCTGCTCAGCAAATTATGGCGACCAAAAGTGAATCGTCTGTTATTTGCCGCAACCAAGGTTGATCAGGTGCTCGCTGCCGATCACGACGCCCTACGTCAGCTACTTGGGCAGCAATTGCAGCAGACATTTACCGGAGCGCGTCACCGAGGCTTGCCGATTTTTAGTGAAGCGATTGCCGCCGTACGGTGTTCCCGCGAGGATCAGCGCAATGGGCGGCGCATGCTGGTGGGGCATGATCTAAATGGGCGTTATTTGGGCTTTGAAAATGCCGAGATATCTTCGCATCTTCCCAGTGAAGAGGGTGGCTGGAGTCATTACACCGGTGCCGCTCCGCCTCAGTTGCGCCCTCCGCAGGGGATGGATGCCGGCTCCATTCCACATATCCGTGTCGATGCGCTTTTGAATTTGCTGCTTGGAGATAAGGTTTGATGGGCGATGAGAATAAAGAGGCGCCACGCCGAGTTACCCGAATAGAGTCTTTACAGGAGCCAGAGAGAGACACTCCTCACAGGGATACAACCCGTGTAGAAAGCCTACACGAAGAAGAGGGGGACATTCCAAGATCTATCACTACAGGAGAGTCCCTACCCGATAGGATTGCCTTCTCGGAACTGCGCTTGCCTGTTTTTCGCCTTAAATGGTTAAAGCCGGCACTGCTCTCATCTGTTGCATTAATCGTGGCTGTCCTCGCTTGGGAATTACGCCAGTTATATACCTGGGCCGCGGATAAACACTGGGGGCTCGGTATTCTCGCCGGTGTAGTGATTGCAAGCTTCGCCGCTGCAATTGTCAGCGCTCTGTGGGAATTTTTCCGTGCTGGGCAGCCGCTGCGCAAGCTGCAAAAAACACAGGCCATGGCGGCTGAAATGCGGGAATGCCGCAGCCACGAGGAGGCGGAATCTTTTCGTCGACAGTTGCAGGAGCATTTCTCGGCGAAGCCTCAAGGGGTGCTGCTCAACCGAGTATTGGACGACGCACCGGATTACTATGATAGCAGTGAGTTACTGCAACACCTTGAAGTCACTTTCCTCAATGCTCTCGACCAGGAAGCGCAGCGCCGTGTGGTTCGCCATGCAACGACAACGGGTGCATTGGTGGGCCTCAGTCCTTTTGCCAGTATCGATATTCTGGTAGCTCTGCGCCAGTCGTTACGAATGATTGACGACGTAGCTCAAATTTATGGAGTGCAGCCATCAATCGTAGTGCGTTGGCGCCTTTTCAAGAAGGTCCTAGCATTGGTGGCCTATAGTGGTGCCAGTGAATACGCTATCAGTGAGGTGTGGCCAGACTTGGTGGGAGACAGTCTCGCTGGTACGGTTTCCGCGCGCCTCGGGCAGGGTGTAGGCGCAAGCCTGTTTATGGCGCGGATCGGGCTCGCCGCCATGCAAAGCTGTAGGCCTATCCCCTTTGCTGAAAAGCAGCGCCCGCGTTTATCTGCGTTAATAAAGCGCATTGGCATCGGGTTAAAGGAGCGTATGCCAGAAGTTTTCTCTGTGGTTGGGTTTGGCAGTCGGGGTGCGCATACTCCCACTAAGTCTGGAGAGAAGTTTTCACGAAAGCGCTGAACGTATCGAAGGGGCCCGCAAGGCGTTGCGGGCCGAGAGTTAGAGTTTATGGTGAACAGCGGCAGAATCTTATTGGAACTGCTTTTTCATAAGTAGACGCGTATGGTGGCGATCAACCAATTCTGCCAGTGTGGTAAAGCGGCGCTTGATATAGGGGGCAGGGTTGTTATTTCCGGCATCGTCCCGGTATTCGACACCAGAGCGCACGTGTTGCAGTTCCCGGGTTAACTCAGTGATCGCCGAAAAGATATTTTGAGTGTCATCCTGGCTGTAGAAAACGTAGGTGCTATTGGTATCCACCAAATAGGCATTGCACTCATTTAACCACTCTAGGCGCTGCTCTAGAAAACGGATGGTATTGCGAATACCGCCTTTATACTCAGGATTGAAGTGCTCATTCACGTACTTGTCCAAGCTGCGCATGCCTGACCCTACAAATTGCTCCACCACACTGTCACAGTAATTTTCAGTGAGGTAAGCGGGGTGGGTATTGGCATTGCTTGGGTGGCTTGTGATTAGCAAAGACAAAAGTCCCAATGTTTTGAGAATGGCTAAAGAAGGAGAGTTCATTGTCTTGCCCATGGGTTACTCTTTCCAGTGACTGTTATTCTATCCGCCAAACCCGCTCGGATGTTTTAACACTTTGTTCGGCGAAGTATTTTTTGTGATAGTTATCACATGAATATCGAAGCGACCAAAAGGAGTCAACGGTTATTAAGTACATAATGGCAGCTATGACGCAAAAGGTGTGTTGTGAGAGCTGTCTGCTATAGGCTTGATCTGGAATTGAAATTAGAGACTGAGGTTTACTTTGGCTGAATATGAATTTGACCTTTTTGTGATTGGGGCGGGCTCAGGTGGTGTACGAGCCTCACGCATGGCCGCTGCGCAAGGAATGAAGGTGGCAGTGGCTGAAGATCGCTATATGGGGGGCACCTGCGTAAACGTGGGGTGCGTTCCCAAGAAATTATTCGTTTATGCCAGTGGTTTTAGTGAAGATTTTACCGATGCTAAAGCCTATGGTTGGGAAAACTCCTCCGCTGAATTCCACTGGCCAACTTTACGTGAGAATAATGCGCGTGAAGTGTCTCGGCTCAACGATATTTACCGCAATTTGCTCGCAAATTCTGATGTGACTGTTATTGATGGGCGCGCCAAAGTGATAGGTCCCAACACTGTCTTGGTGAATGGCCGTGAATATACTGCCCAGAGAATTTTGGTGGCGACAGGCGGCTGGCCTTTTGTCCCAGAAATTCCTGGCAAAGAATTCATCTTAACCTCCAACGATGTATTCGCACTGGAAACCTTCCCCAGCAGAGTACTCGTTGTTGGCGGGGGGTATATCGCCGTTGAGTTTGCAGGCATCTTCGCGGGCTTGGGAGCTGAAGCACATCTTTCTTACCGCCGTGATTTATTCCTTCGGGGCTTTGATCGTGATATTCGCCACTTTGTTCGCGATGAGATGGTGAAGAAAAACATCGATTTGAAATTTAACCATCAAGTGAGCGCCATTGAAAAATTGCAAGATGGCAGCTTCCTAGTACATGCCGAGGACGGCTCCAGTTTGAATGTGGACATGGTTCTCTACGCGACAGGCAGGGTTGCCAATACCGAAGGTCTTGGTTTGAAAGAGCAGGGGGTGGTACTGCACAGAGATGGCACTATTTCAGTAGATGATAATTTTCGCACTAACATTCACTCTATTTATGCCCTCGGAGATGTCACTGGTGAACCGCAGTTGACACCCGTGGCCCTTGCAGAAGCGATGGCTCTAGTGAAGCATTGGCGTACCGGAAAGACAGCAGAAATTGATTACAACAATATTCCTACAGCAGTATTTTGCCAACCAAACATTGGTACTGTGGGGCTGTCCGAAGAAGAGGCGAGAGACTCTGGGGTTTCGGTTACTGTCTACAAGTCGGAGTTTCGTCCCATGCGCCATACAGTGAGTGGAAATACTGAGCGCACACTGATGAAGCTGGTGGTTGATGCCGATACCGACAAGGTGATTGGCGTGCACATGGTTGGTGATGATGCCGGTGAGATTATCCAGGGCCTGGCTGTGGCTTTGAAGGCGGGTGCGACCAAGAGAGTCTTTGATGAGACTATCGGAATTCACCCAACGGCCGCAGAAGAATTTGTCACTATGCGTACACCAGTAGGCGGTTGATGTTACTTCCGTATCTTACGTTTAAGTCGTTTGGGACGCGGATTCACATAGTTTCCTTATCCCCAGATTGACGCAAAAACGGCGCAAATGCGCCGTTTTTGTCTTTGAGGGATTAATCTCCCTTACTCTTCCTCAACTACTTCGTAAAGCGCCTGATGGCGCTGCGCTTTTCTGCGCTCGCTGCGTTCTTTCAGGCAGCGTTCGGCGGAGGCAAATGTGTCATTCACGGCCCGGTGGATAGACTCATTTTCATTACTGATGGTCACGGGATTGCCACTGATAGCAAGTTCAAGTGAGGCCTTGTATTGCTTGCCTTTGCTTTTGTGTTGGTGGGGAGCTTCCAGAACTACACGACTATGTATGATGTCGCCACAATAACGTTCCAGTTTGTGTAACTTTTTAGATACCGTGTTTGAGAGGGCGGCTGATTTGTCGATATCGCGGAACACAATGTTATCGTTAGGCGCAGATTTCATGGATAAATACCTCCGGTTATAGGAAACCATGCAGGCCGCTTGAGCGGTTTGCTATTCAAAGAAGGTAGGGCGCCCTAGTTGGGAGGGGTCGGGTCCGCAGTTGAATCGCCGAGTCGCCGGTAGCGCAACGAATAATGCTGTCTGTACAGCTCTGGGTGTTTTACGTCCGGGTCGGGTTTTCCGCTGTGTCCAGCGATCGTCTCCCTGTTACCCATAATGCTTCCGCTAAAAAAAAAATCAAGCGCTATCGCTAGAAAATGTCACATAAAATTCGGCGAAGCGTCATTAGAGCGTCTTTGACTCTTAGTTTTTAGGGATTTTTTAACAAAATGGGGACAAGAGGTGGACGCGAGGTCATTGCTCGCGAGCGCTGGCCTGCGTAAAATTGGCCGTAATGGGCAGGGGCTTGAATGTTTTGAACAAAATTTAACCTCCGCATTTTTATCTTACGAATGTCGAAAAATCGAAAAACGGGTTCTGGACAATGGCGGTAAAGCGGTATTGCTCGCTCTTCCTGGCGGGCTTGGTAGTTTTTGGCGGGGTGGCAGCGCAGGCGCAGTCAAACCTCACAGTGGAAAAAAACCGACTGGCACGCCTGGAGCAGTCCCTGGAAAACAGGCAGGTTGAGCTGGAAGATATTGAGAACGAACTGCTCTCCTATGAATATAAGCTCGAGCGTGCACGGGAGTCTCTCGCTGAGCTTCGCAAGGAGTATGAAGCGAGCCGTGTTGAACTTGAAGAGGCGCGTCGGATTCATGAATCCAATGGAACCTCGGATTCAGAGCGCCGTCTAACCAAGGCTAAGCACGGTTTTGCCATGGCCGAACGGGGCGTGGACAGCCGCAGTCGACGGTTGGAGTTTATTCAAACCAACCATCAGGAGTTGCTGGCTAGACTGGGTGAAGAGAAAAAGGTAATTGCTGAAACCAAGGCAAAGATCTCTGCTCAGCAGGACAAAATTGGCCAAGTGGTGGACTCTATGCTGGCCAAGGCCGAAGCATCCGAAAGGCGTGCGGCCTTAGCAAGACGCGCTAAAGCCGAAGAGGTGAAGCCAAAGCCGCCTAAATTGAAGACGGCTGCAATTGAGAAGCCCCAAAAGCGGCAGGTAGAGCCGGAACCGGCCCCAATCCTCAAAAAGGATATCGACCCCGAGCTACTTGCTTACGTTAAGCGTGAACAGAAGCGTTTAAACGATTTGCTCTCCGATAAAGAGGGAGAAAACAAGCAGACTTTCCGTAATTTAGTTCTAAAACCATCTGGTGGTGAGTACCAGTCTTTTGAGTTTCTGGGAAAAAATCAATATCGCCTGGTCGCAACGGTTGAGGCGGGTCGGCAGACCTACAAAATCAATACCTGGAAGTTTCGCCGTACAATTCCTGCCGAAGATGATGGTGAGCGCTATGTCTTTGTTTTTGATGCGCGCCGCTTATCCCGACCCCGGTTGGTGATGTATCCAGAGTACGCTTTAGATGCTCTTAAATAGTATTTCGTAAGCCCGCCCTGTGCGGGCTTTTTTGTGGTTGTGGCAGGCTATTCAGCGTAAAGATTCACTTCCAGCAAGGGGTGGTAATGACTTTGCTCTACTTGGGGAGTGCTCTGGTAGAGAATGATATTTTTAGCCAGAAAAGGAAAGTCCAAGCTAAGTGGTGCAAGTTGTCGAAATCCCTTTTTACATCGCGCCAGAGTGATATGTGGCCGATATGGCTTACTTTCTGGCTCCATACCTAATTCACTAATAAGTTGTTGGCACTTCTCATTGAGCGCAGTCAGGTAAGGATTCGGTAACAATCCTACAGCAAGACAGCTGGATTGCGGTCTCGGGAACGGGTTAAGAGAGTGAATGCGGCTCTGAAAGCTATTCACGGAATGTGCGAGTTCAATAATTCCTTGCTTCAGGTGTGGGATCTTTTCTTTTTGGGTGTCTCCCAGAAAAGCCAGGGTTAGGTGCCGGTTAGCGGGGTTAGCCCAACGAATGTGACTGGCACTAATTCCTTTAAGCTGCTCACGGCAAAGATCGGTTATGCCCTCTAGGAATATTTGCGAAGCATCGTCAGGTCGTATGCCAATAAATAGTCGACAAGTTGATTGCCCCGACAAACTTTCTTTTTTTTGCATTTTTCCTCTTAATCGCCTTGAAAAGTAGTTTGTAACCCATATTTATTGTGTGCGGGCGGTGGCTTTGAATGAAAGCGCCTCCGCGGCAAAGGCTCGGGCTTATTGGCGAGCTAAATTTAATATTGCTCTGAATTGAGGATATAACAATGCGTAACTTTGATTTTTCTCCCTTATACCGTTCTGCAATCGGCTTTGATCGTATGGCTAGCCTGTTGGATGCAATGAACTCCAGCGAGCAGAAGCAACCCTCTTACCCTCCCTATGATATAGAGCTTACCGGTGAGGACAGCTACAGAATCACAATGGCTGTGGCGGGGTTTGAGCAGTCTGAACTAGATATTCAGGTTGAGCAAAATCGCTTGAGTGTAAGTAGTAAAAAGCCTGAAGATACCTCGCAGAGAAATTTCCTGCACCGCGGTATCGCAGCGAGAAATTTTGAGCGGCGCTTCCAGCTCGCAGATCACGTTAAGGTGACCGATGCAAAGCTTGCTAATGGCTTGCTCCATATTGAGCTGGTGCGAGAAATACCCGAGGCGATGAAGCCTCGAAAAATCCAGATTAGTGAAGGTAATTTACTAAATCACGATCGGACTGAAAAAGCCGAGGCAGGAAAAAAACCTGACACGGTAGCCGCTTAAGTTGTCCCTTTCTTGTCCTCTGTGCCGCCATAGTGCGGCACAGCTCTATCATCGAGATAAGTTTCGCAGTTATTACCAATGTAATAGCTGCGATTTGGTATTTGTCCCTTCCGAGTATCATCTCACTGCAGCAGAGGAACATGCCTATTACGACCTTCATGAAAACTCTATGGAAGATGAAGGTTATCGTCGTTTCCTTAGCCGTTGTGCCAACCCACTTTTAAAAATGCTTCCGCCTGCTAGTGAGGGAATGGACTTTGGTTGTGGGCCTGCTCCATTGTTGGCGAGTATTTTAGAGGGGCATGGTCATAAGGTTGAACTGTTTGATCATTTTTACTTTCCTGCAAGCCGCTCCTCCGAAAAAACCTACGATTTTATCGTGTCGACAGAGGTAATAGAGCACTTGAGCTCTCCGGGCGATGAACTGTCAAAGCTATGGGGGCAATTACGCGTTGGTGGCCTTATGGCACTGATGACTAAGTTAGTCATTTCCCCAGAGCGATTTGCCAACTGGCACTATATCCGCGACCCAACACATATTTCCTTTTTTAGTGCTGAAACCTTCCGGTGGCTGGCGCGGAGATTAGGTGCTGAATTGATGTTCGTGGATAACGATGTGATTTTCTTAAAAAAATCAGGTGTTCACCCGGAATAGTTTGGCTCTGACAGTGGCTCGGTATTCACTTGGTGTAGTGGCTAGAAACTTTTTGAACAAGGCAGTGAAGTGGCCCATATCCTGATAGCCAACTTTTTCAGCAATTTCATTCACTGATAGATTGCTGGACTGAAGTAATTCCCGGGCCATGTCTACGCGTACATTCTGTAGATATTGCAGTGGTGTCTGTCCTGTGGCCAATTTAAAGCGTCGGTTGAAAGAGCGTACGCTCATGTCGAACATTTGTGCCACCTCACTAAGTCTTACCTCAGTATTACAGTGTTCTTTCAGCCACGCTTGAGCCTGGACAATATCTTCATCTGGATGCAGGTGCACAGCGCCTTCGGAATAGGCAATTTCCTCAAAAGGCCGTCGAATCTCATGGGAAAAATTACGTTCAACGTGACTGGCAACAGCTGCCCCATAGAGTTGCCTGATCATATGGACGGTGACATCTGCCAGGGCATTCACACTGGCCGCGCAAAAAAGCTTATCAGCCTGAGTAATAAAGTACTGGCGCTTCAATTTGACCTTGGGATAGTCAGAGCTGAACTGGTCGAAATAATGCCAGTGGGTGGTGGCTGGCTTACCATCGAGCAAGCCCGCTTCGGCCAGAAAGCAGACACCTGTGCCCACTGCATTGATGGCAGCTCCGCCTTCGGCTTGGGTCCTCAGCCAGTTTAAGAGCTTTCCGCTGCGTTTCAAGGCGGGTCGAGGGTTACGCCAAAGTGCCGGGATATAGATTAAATCGCTGTCTGGTGCTTCATCCAAAGGCACATCGGGTTGAAAGGTAAAGCCGCAGCGGGTTTTAACAGCTTGCCCGTCGATGCTTGCCGTCACCAAGCGCAAGGGCTCGGCCAGTCCTTCTACTCGGGCACGGCTCTCGGCCCCACGTAACATCTCTAGGGGTAGTACGGTGCCGGTAGCCAGCATTTGATCAATCAGAAGAAAGGTAACCGTTCGCATTACATACTCAGGCGCATATGCGCCATTGGCCAAAACACTCAATTTTGCTGGCCAGTATGCCCATAACTGGGCGGAATCGCCACCCCCTACACTCCCGAATATTAAATTTGTAGTGTTTAGCTTGGCTGGAGGTCAGGATGCAGCGCCTTCCCGTAATTACCGCGTTTGGTGGTTTCAACCCTGCAGGACGAAGCTCCTTTCACCGTGGCTATGCCCGAATGGTGTTCGATAAGCTTGGGCAGAGAGAGCGGGTTGATACCCTCTCCGATCTCGCCGCGCTAATGGGGTTGCGCACCGGTACCATAGGCCCGTTGGAGCCGGGACTTGAGGAGAGGGTACTCAAGGGTACCTTGGTGCGTGAGCTGGAAGCGCGTATTTACGATTACCACCGCTGTCATTATCACCAGGCGGCGAATTTGGCTAACCCCACCGGTATCTCTTTTGAGGTTTCCACCCGTCAATTACCCCACCCCTTACCGGGCGATTGGCAGGTAGAAACTATCGGCAGCGGCAGAGTACGTGTGACCACGACGAGCCTGTCTGTCATGTTGGACAGCTTTCGCGAGATTCCTGTAGGGGCGGCTGGCCAGCTTCCCACAGGCTTTGAGCCAGGTGAGCGCTACAACTCCCGCTTTCACCCACGGGGATTGCAACTGGCGGTTTTGGGTGCCTCTGATGCAGTTCTCTCTATGGGGATTGGTTGGGATGAGGTTGTTGCTGCGGCGGGCCCCGGCAATATTTCTGTCTATGCCTCTTCAGCCATGAGCCAGCTCGACCCCTATGGCAATGGGGGACTGATGCAGTCCCGCCTGCGGGGCTCACGGGTAAGCTCCAAGCAGCTGGCGCTTGGTTTAAATAGCATGCCCGCGGATTTCGTGAATGCCTATGTGCTGGGCAATGTGGGGTCTACCGGAGCGGTGACCGGAGCCTGCGCCAGTTATTTATATAATTTGCGGGCCGGGGTTGAGGATATTCGTAGTGGCCGAGCTAGGGTGGCTGTAGTTGGAGCCACTGAGGCGCCTCTTGTGCCTGAGATTGTCGATGGTTATTCCACTATGGGCGCGCTCGCCACGACCGAAAACTTGCGAAAAATCTTTTCGGGTGATGTGGATTTCCGTCGCACCAGTCGTCCATTTGGAGATAACTGCGGTTTTACCCTGGGAGAGGGCACTCAGTGGGCGATCCTTATGGACGATGCTCTAGCCGTTGAGCTGGGGGCCAATATTCATGGTTCAGTTGCGGGTGTTTACATCAATGCCGATGGATATAAGAAATCGATCTCCGCTCCGGGGCCTGGAAACTATCTGACGATGGCTCGTGCAATGGCAGAGTCGAGAGCTATTGTCGGGGACGAGAGCCTGAAGAGGCGCAGCTTTGTGCAGGCCCACGGGTCGAGTACGCCACAAAATCGAGTGACAGAGTCCGCAATTCTCGATCGCCTGGCTGGTGTTTTTGGTGTGCGGGAATGGCCTGTATGTGCAGTTAAAGCCTATGTCGGCCACACGGTGGCAGTGGCCAGTGGAGATCAGTTAATTTCCGCGCTGGGAATTTTTAACCGGGGGATATTGCCGGGTATCGTCACAATTGACAAAGTGGCCGACGACGTCCATCAGGACAACTTACAGATCTCTTGCGAGCATGTGGAAAGAGATCCCGCTTCTCTGGATCTCGCGTTTCTGAACTCTAAAGGTTTTGGCGGCAATAATGCGACCGCCGCAGTGCTCTCTCCTCATGTGACTCGTAATATGCTGGAAAAACGCTACGGGGAAAAAGCGATGCTCACTCACCATAGAAAAAATGAATCTGTTGTTGAGCAGGCTGTGGCTTACGACGTGAAGGCGAGCAAAGGGGAATTGCAAACTATTTATCGTTTTGGTGAGGGGCTTATAGATGAGGATCAAATAGACCTTGCTGTCGATAAAGTTGTCCTCCCCGGTTTTCCTCCGGTAGAGCTTGATGTTAATAACCCGTTTGCCGATATGACTGAATAAGTACCGGAAGCCGTTGCCGTTTTGTTTTTCTTTTGGATTGCGGGATGTGATAAAAACGCCTATTGGCTGTTAACTAAATGGAAAATTCAATGGCAGACATGGATGTTTGTGGTGAAGTCAACGAGGCCGGGGATCTTGGCGCCCGGCTGAAACTGGTGCGAAAAATTCATGGAATTTCCCAGCGGCAATTAGCGCGGCAAGCTGGTGTTACCAATGCCACCGTGTCCTTTATTGAACAGGGCAGGGTGAGTCCATCTGTGGGGTCGCTTGAAAAAATATTGAATAGCGTGCCTATGTCCTTGGCTGAGTTTTTCTCTTTGAATCTTGCCGAATCAGAGCAGATTTTCTTTCGTGCCAGTGAAATGCCGGAAATTGGTGATGGCCGGGTTCTCTGTCATCTGCTCGGTGGTGCTCAGCAGGGGCGCTCCATGTCAATTCTTCGCAAAGTATTTCCCGCTGGGCAAGATTCCGGGCCTGAACAACAGCTTCTCGATGGAGAGGTGGGGGGGATTGTGATTGCCGGAGAGCTGGAAGTTGCCGCGGGATCGGATTTCGCCTTGCTAGAGGTTGGTGATGGTTATTATTTCAGCGCGCGGCGTCCTCATCGCTTCCGCAATCCCGGGGGTACTGACTGCGTGGTTATCAGTGCTGTGACAGCATCTCAACCTCATGTGGCCCCCTTACCAGTGCAAGTTCAACAGGAGCTTGCAATACAGGGTGAATCGCGCCACGGGGCTGAACAGGCAGATTAATCCGCGTTAGACTGGCCCGGCCTGCCCCGACTGGCCGGTGAGATGTTGCTGGTTGTTTTCTGTACTTTGGCGCTATTGGTGCCAGTCCTTTTGGAAGAAATAGTATTCAAACAATCGTTTGAATCTGGCTATACTACGGCTGACCGTAATGGGCCCAAGTGTCACCGCAGTTGCGGGCGGTCCATGGTTGCAAAAAAATTCCGACCCCGGGTCCAGGATTGCGGCCCAGAATAAAAGAGGTCAATCAATGTTATTTAGTGGCAAAGCGCTCACGGTTCAGGTGCTGGATAACGGCATCGCCGAGCTTAAATTCGACCTGCAAGGCGAATCCGTCAACAAGTTCAACCGCCAGACGGTTTCCGAATTCTCTCAGGCTCTGGATGCTATAGAGGCAGCAGACGGCATCAAAGGTGTACTGCTGACCAGTGGCAAGAGCGTCTTTATCGTCGGTGCAGATATCACCGAGTTTGGCGATGCTTTCTCTGCAGGCGCAGAGGGTGTTGCTGATCTGATGAATCAGAACAATGAAAATATCAATCGCCTGGAAGACCTGCCGGTCCCGACTGCTGTAGCCATCAATGGCTATGCCCTCGGTGGCGGTTTTGAGGTCTGCTTGGGTTGTGACTTCCGCCTGATGGGTGAAGAGGCCAAAGTTGGTCTTCCGGAAGTTAAACTGGGCCTGATTCCAGGCTGGGGTGGCACCGTTCGTCTGCCGCGTGTTGTTGGTGTTGACGTTGCTGCTGAGTGGATTGCAGCGGGTAAGGAGCAAAAGCCGGCTGCCGCGCTGGAAGCTCACGCCGTTGATGCTGTGGTTCCCACCGACAAGCTCAAAGATGCGGCTATCAAGCTGCTTGAGCGCGCCATCAATGGCGAGCTGGACTATAAGGCCGTTCGTGAAATCAAGAAATCTCCGATTCCTTTGAATGACACCGAAGCGCTGATGGCCTTCTTTACCACCAAGGCTTTTGTGGGCCAACAGGCCGGTAAAAACTATCCATCCCCGGTAGCTGCGGTTGAGTCTATCGAGCAGGGTTACAAGCTGACCCGCGATGAAGCGCTGAAAATCGAGCAAGAGAAGTTTATCTTCTGTGCCCAAACCGGCACCGCCAAGTCCCTGGTGGGCCTGTTCCTGGCGGACCAGGCGATCGGCAAGGTTGCCAAGGGCTGGGAAAAGAAAGCCGATAAGCCGATTGAGCGTGCGGCAGTATTGGGTGCCGGCATTATGGGGGGTGGTATCGCCTACCAGTCCGCCTATAAGGGCACTCCGATCAAGATGAAGGATATCGATCAGAAGGGTATCGACCTTGGTCTGAATGAGGCGAACAAACTGCTTTCCAAGCTGGTTGATCGCAAGCGCCTGACCCCCGTTAAAATGGGTGAAGTGCTCAACCGTATCGAGCCTACTTTGAGCTACGATGGCTTCAAGGATATCGATGTTGTTGTGGAAGCCGTGGTTGAAAATCCCAAGGTGAAGCACGCAGTATTGAAGGAAGTGGAGACCAAGGTAAGCGAAGACACTGTAATCGCCTCTAATACCTCCACTATCTCCATTAATCACCTGGCCGAGCCGCTGTCCCGTCCGGAAAACTTCCTCGGCATGCACTTCTTTAACCCTGTGCATAAAATGCCTCTGGTTGAGGTGATTCGCGGCGATAAAACTTCCGACACCGCTGTGGCCCGCGTTGTTGCCTACGCGAACAAGATGGGCAAAAAAGCCATTGTTGTGCGCGACTGCCCTGGATTCCTGGTTAACCGCGTTCTTTTCCCATACTTTGCCGGTTTCTCTATGTTGGTGCGCGATGGCGCTGACTTCCAGGCCGTTGACAAGGTTATGGAGCGCTGGGGTTGGCCGATGGGTCCCGCCTACCTGATGGACGTTGTTGGTATCGACACCGGCGTTCACGCAGAGAGTGTAATGGCTGAAGGCTTCCCCGATCGCATGGGCAAAACCTTCACCGCCGCTTCCGATGTTATGTATGAAGCGGGTCGTTACGGTCAGAAGAACGACAAAGGCTTCTATAACTACGAGCAAGATAAAAAAGGTCGCCCGAAGAAAGTGGCTACCGAAGAGTCCTACGAGCTGCTCAAGCCGCATGTTGCTGAGCGTCGCGAGTTCGAAAAGGATGAAGTTATTGAGCGTATGATGGTGCCTATGGCAACCGAGCTGGCTCGCTGCTTGGAAGAGGGTATCGTTGATTCCCCGGCTGAAGCCGATATGGCCCTGATCTACGGCATCGGTTTCCCTCCGTTCCGCGGTGGAATCTTCGCATGGCTGGATAGCATTGGCCTGGATGAGTTCGTGAAGATTGCCGATAAGTACGCCGACCTGGGCGAGCTGTACAAGCCGACCGATCGCATGCGTGAAATGGCCGCAAGTGGCAAAACCTACTACGGCAATAAGTAAGGAGAATAGCGATGAGTTTAAATCCTAGAGATGCCGTAATCGTCGACTACGCGCGTACGGCGATGGGTCGCTCGAAGAATGGTGTATACCGCCATGTTCGTGCCGACGATATGTCTGCTGAGCTGCTGAAAAAATTCATGCAGCGCAATGACAAACTGGATCCCGCCGAGATCGATGACTTGATCTGGGGCTGTGTAATGCAGCGCGATGAGCAGGGCTTTAACGTAGCGCGCTTTATTCTGTTGCGCGCAGGCCTGCCGCATACCATTCCGGCTCAGACCGTTAACCGTTTGTGTGGTTCCTCCATGTCCTCCCTGCACACCGCTGCAGCCAATATCCGGGCCGGTGTTGGCGATGTATATGTGGTGGGTGGTGTTGAGCACATGGGCCACCTGAACATGATGGAGCACGTCAGCCCCAACCCAATGCTGGGCCGCTATATGGCCAAGGCCGCTGGCTCCATGGGTATGACTGCTGAATACCTGGCGATGATGCACGGCATCCAGCGTCAGCAAATGGATGAGTTTGGTGCGCGTTCCCACCACCGTGCCGCAGAAGCTACCAAAGCAGGCAAGTTCAATCGCGAAATTATTGCCATTGAAGGTCATGATGATGATGGCGTACCTTTCCTGGTTGAGGCGGATCAAACCATCCGTCCAGATACCACTGTGGAAGGTCTGGCTCAGCTGAGACCGGCATTTGATCCAAAGCACGGTCAAGTTACTGCAGGTACATCTTCGCAGATTACCGATGGCGCTTCCGTTATGTTGGTAATGTCTGCCGAGCGCGCTCAGGCTTTGGGTATGACCCCGATCGCTCGCGTGAAAGAAATGGCCCTGGCTGGTGTTGACCCCTCCATTATGGGTTACGGCCCTGTGCCCTCTACCAAAAAGGCGCTTAAGAATGCAGGCCTGACCATTGGTGATATCGACAAGGTTGAGCTGAATGAGGCCTTTGCCGCTCAGGCGCTGCCGGTACTGAAAGATCTCGATCTGCTCGACAAGATGGACGAGAAGGTCAATCTTTATGGCGGTGCAATTGCTTTGGGTCACCCATTTGGTTGTTCCGGTGTGCGTATCACTGGCACCTTGCTGAGCGTTATGCAAAACGAGGGTGGAAACCTGGGTGTTTCCACCATGTGTATCGGCTTGGGGCAGGGTATTACCACTATTGTGGAGCGGGTTTAACCCCTAGCTGCCACCTCAAAAAAGGCGCCCTCGTGGCGCCTTTTTTAATTTTTTCAGTAAAGTGTTGATGCCTTCAAAATGCTGTGGCACAATCTGCACCCCTTGTCGCAATGAGGTCTTTTAAAGACTGAAACCCTATATTTATCAAAGGGTTAGCGGTAAGAAAATTTTGGGGACGTGGTGAAATTGGTAGACACGCCAGATTTAGGTTCTGGTGCCGAAAGGTGTGGGAGTTCGAGTCTCCCCGTCCCCACCAAATTAAAAGCTTAGAAGTCCGTGTGACTTGCCCTGGAGGGGTGGGTGCGGGCTTCTTGTGCATTTGGCGTCAGCTCAAAGTTCTACGTGGTTTTGATGGCTGTGCCCATGAGGTTACTGGCTAAGTCCCGGTGGCCCGGTATTCGTTGGCGCTGCGGCGCGATTAAAGAGATAGTCTCACGAGGATAAACATGCAGGTTTCCATCGAAACTACTTCCGGCTTGGAGCGTCGCTTAACGGTTAATTTGCCGGCGGAAATCGTCGATAAAGAAGTGGACAAGCGTCTGCAGCAGGCGGCGAAGACTGTTCGCGTCAATGGCTTCCGCAAGGGCAAGGTGCCAATGAAGGTTGTGCGCCAGCGTTTTGGTGCCGGCGTTCGCCAGGAAGTACTCGGCGAGGTAATGAGCCGCTCTTTCTACGACGCTGTACAGCAGGAGCAGGTTAAGCCCGCTGGCCAGCCGAGCATTGAGGCCAAACAGACTGCGGCTGGCGAAAACCTTGAATACGTCGCTACTTTTGAAGTTTACCCTGAAGTTGAGTTGGCCGACCTGGCAGAGCTCAGCGTAGAGCGTCCGGTTGCCACTGTTACCGATGCCGATGTAGAGAATATGATCGATGTGCTGCGCAAGCAGCAGTCTTCCTGGAAGGACACCAAGCGCAAGGCTCAAAAAGGTGACCGAGTTACCATCAACTTCGTTGGCCGTAAAGATGGCGAAGAGTTTGAGGGTGGAAAGGCGGAAGGCCATCAGCTGGTTCTCGGTTCAGGCCAGATGATCCCCGGCTTTGAAGAAGGCATTCTGGGCATGAAGCCAGGCGAAGAAAAAGACCTGGACCTGACTTTCCCGGAAGACTATCAGGCTGAAGAGCTGCGTGGTGCTGCGGTAACCTTCAACATTAAGGTAACCTTCTCTGAAAAACCTGAGCTTCCTGAGCTGAATGAAGAGTTCTTTGCCGCTTACGGAGTTCAAGAGGGTGGAGAAGAGAAGTTCCGTGAGGAAGTTCGCAACAATATGGAACGCGAGCTGAAAAATGCTGCGCTGAATAAAGTCAAAACCCAGGTAATGGACCAGCTGTTCGAGAAACACCCGGTCGAGCTGCCTTCTGCTCTGGTTGCCGGTGAGGTTCGCACTCTGCGCGGGCAAATGATCCAGCAGTTTGGTGGCCAGATTAAGGCTGAAGATGCTGAGCGCATGCTGCCAGACACCATGTTCGAGGAGCAGGCTAAGCGCCGTGTAGTTCTCGGTCTCGTTGTTGGTGAGATTGTTAAAAAGAACGAGCTGTCTGTAGACGCCGACCTGGTGAAAACTAAGGTTGAAGAGCTTGCCTCAACCTACCAGCAGCCTGAAGAGGTGGTTGAATACTACTACAACAACCGCGAGTTGCTCTCAGGTGTTGAATCTGTAGTTCTGGAAGATCAGGTTGTGGATTTTGTTCTTAAATCTGCAAAAGTCGAAGAAGTTGAAAGCACTTACGACGACGTTATCAAGCCGCAGAAGCAGAGCTGATTATCCCTGTCTCACAAGAATGCATTGGCGCCCGCTTCAGTCGGGCGTCGTTGCATCTCCTTCCTTTTTACCGGCTGGCTTTATCCCGCCTGACCGGTTAAGCTCTGAAAACCTAATTTTTCAGCACGGGCGCCAAGCGCTTGTATGCTGGCCTGCCGAACACGCCACAAAAGGAAGCAATGGTACCTATGGCACGAATTGATTATCCCCAAGCCTCAATCGACACCCTGGCGAGTGGTTTGGTACCCATGGTGGTGGAGCAAACCGCCAGGGGCGAGCGCTCTTTTGATATCTACTCTCGCCTATTAAAGGAGAGGGTTATTTTCCTGGTTGGTCCCGTTGAAGACCATATGGCCAACTTAGTCGTAGCTCAGCTGCTGTTTCTCGAAGCTGAGAACCCGGATAAAGATATTCACCTCTACATCAACTCTCCCGGTGGGTCTGTGACCGCAGGCATGTCCATTTATGACACCATGCAGTTCATCAAACCCGATGTAAGCACTATGTGCATCGGTCAGGCTTGCAGCATGGGTGCCTTCCTGCTGACTGCGGGAGCGGAAGGGAAGCGGTTTGCCACTCCCAACTCCCGGGTAATGATTCATCAACCCAGTGGCGGTGCCCAGGGGCAGGCCAGCGACATTCATATCCATGCGCAGGAAATTCTCAAGATCCGCCATCGCCTGAATGAGCTGATGGCCCACCACTCCGGCCGTCCGGTCAGTGATATTGAGAGAGATACTGAACGCGATCATTTCTTGAGTGCCGATGAGGCGAAGGAATATGGTCTTGTGGATGATGTGCTCTCCAGGCGTCAGGCCCTGGAAAAGTCATAGTTTCAACGAAATTATTTCGCTAAAGGCGTGAAATTAGAACTTGGGTTCTTTGTGAGTCTTTTCTCAGTTAGAGGGACTTGAAATAAACGCCAAAAGGCAGCATCTTGCTGTAATAGCTGAATTAAAGGGCCTGGTAGGCCAGTGACCACGGAGTATTTTGATGACCGACAAAAGCAGCGGAGAAGACAGCGGCAAATTGCTGTACTGCTCTTTCTGTGGCAAAAGCCAGCAGGAAGTGCGGAAGCTGATCGCTGGGCCGTCAGTCTTTATCTGCGACGAATGTGTCGAACTTTGCACCGATATCATTCGCGAAGAGGTCCAGGAGACTGCGGAGGGCCCTGAAGGGCGCCTACCCACGCCGCGAGAAATTACTGAGATTCTCGATCAGTATGTAATTGGCCAGGAGAGAGCCAAGCGCGTACTGGCGGTTGCGGTTTACAACCACTATAAGCGCCTGCGCAGCAAAGCCGGTGTTAAAGGGAAAGATGAAGTTGAACTGAGCAAGTCCAATATTCTTCTTGTAGGGCCTACCGGTAGCGGTAAAACCCTGCTGGCAGAAACCCTTGCTCGACTGCTCAATGTGCCCTTTACCATTGCCGATGCGACCACTCTTACAGAGGCTGGCTATGTCGGTGAGGATGTAGAAAATATCATCCAAAAACTGCTGCAAAAATGTGACTACGATGTCGAGAAGGCTCAGCAGGGAATTGTCTACATCGACGAGATTGACAAGATTTCTCGCAAATCTGACAACCCTTCCATTACCCGGGATGTCTCCGGAGAGGGCGTACAGCAGGCACTGCTTAAGCTGATCGAAGGTACTGTGGCTTCTGTTCCGCCCCAGGGTGGCCGGAAACACCCACAGCAGGAATTTCTGCAAGTGGATACCTCCAACATCCTGTTTATCTGTGGTGGTGCCTTTGCTGGCCTGGATAAAGTAATCCGCGATCGTTCAGAGAAAGGTGGCATAGGCTTTAGTGCCGAGGTGAAATCCAAGGATGGCACCAGCAACTTTGGTGAGGTTCTACGGGACCTTGAGCCAGAAGATCTGGTCCGCTACGGGCTTATTCCTGAGTTCGTGGGGCGCCTGCCGGTGACTGCGACACTGGAGGAGCTTGATCGAGAGGCCTTGGTGCAGATTCTCACCGAGCCGCGAAATGCTCTGACCAAGCAGTATGCAAAGCTTTTTGAGATGGAAGATGTAGAGCTGGACTTCCGTCCAGATGCCTTGGATGCAGTGGCAACCAAAGCGATGGAGCGTAAAACGGGTGCCCGTGGGCTCCGCTCTATTATGGAGTCGGTGCTTCTGGAAACCATGTATGACATCCCTTCTTCTGACGATGTTGCCAAAGTCGTTATTGATGAGGCGGTCATCAAAGGAGAGTCAGCTCCTCTGCTGGTTTATGAGAGCGAAAGCCAGCCGCAGAAGGCTGCGCCAGAGGAATAACCTTCCTTATCTAAAAGCCCCACTTGTGGGGCTTTTTTTATAGCTGATTGTTATCTAAAAGTTTCTTTTTTGCTTGTCTGCCATGTTTGAGCGCCAGCGGCTTGCCAGTATTCAGTTGAAGTCGGCACAAATTGGTCGCGAGATTAGACTTGTATTCCGGGCTCTCCCCCCCCATCTCTAGCAACTGAAGGGCGGTGGCCCAAATTAAGCTGTCATTATCCAACAGCAGCATGATGCCGCGCCAAATACCCAGTGATAGGGCCGAGAGGAGTTCTATGGATCAGTCATCCGACACCAAACTTGAATATCCGTTGTTGCCATTGCGCGATGTTGTTGTTTACCCCCACATGGTGATTCCGCTGTTTGTCGGCAGGGAAAAATCCATTGAGGCTCTGGAAGAAGCCATGCGCAGGGATAAGCAAGTTCTACTCGTAGCCCAGAGAAGAGCATCGGAAGATGACCCTGGCGCCGAGGACATCTATCGCGTTGGCACCATTGCGAGTGTTCTGCAACTTCTCAAACTTCCAGATGGCACTGTGAAAGTGCTAGTGGAAGGGGGGGAAAGGGTCAATATCCTTGATGTTGCCGAGCATGACAACCACTTCGAGGCCAGCGTTGAGCCTATAGAGACTACTGATTTGTCCGAGGGCGAGGCAGAGGCCTTGGTTCGCTCGGTAATGTCTCAGTTTGAGCAGTATGTCTCCATCAGCAAAAAGGTGCCCAACGAGGTAATTACCTCTTTGTCTGGCATTGATGAGCCTGGCCGGTTGGCAGATACCATCTCCGCACATATGTCCCTGGAACTGGCTCAGAAGCAGGAGCTGCTGGAAACTTCCAATGTAAAAGAGCGTTTGGAACACTTGCTGGGCCTGATGGATTCTGAGATCGACCTGATACAGGTGGAAAAACGTATTCGCGGCCGCGTGAAGAAGCAGATGGAGAAAAGCCAGCGCGAATATTATCTCAATGAGCAGATGAAGGCGATTCAGAAGGAATTGGGCGAAATCACCGAAGAGCCCAATGAAATTGAAGAGCTGGAAAATAAGATTTCCGACTCGGGAATGTCTGCTGAAGCGGAGAAGAAAACCCGAGCCGAGCTGGCCAAGCTGAAGATGATGTCGCCCATGTCGGCAGAAGCCTCGGTATTGCGAAGCTACATCGACTGGATGTTGAGTCTCCCCTGGAAAAAGGCGAGCCGCGTGCGGCATGACCTGAAGAAAGCCGAGGAGATTCTCGAGAAGGAGCACTATGGCCTGGAAGAGGTGAAAGAGCGCATTCTCGAATATCTTGCTGTACAAAAACGTGTGAAAAAGGTTAAGGGGCCGATCCTGTGTTTGGTCGGGCCTCCTGGGGTTGGTAAGACCTCACTAGGGCAGTCTATCGCCCGCGCAACCAACCGACAGTATGTGCGTATGGCTCTTGGCGGGGTGCGCGATGAAGCGGAAATTCGTGGTCACCGTCGTACCTATATTGGTTCTTTACCAGGTAAGCTGGTGCAGAAGATTTCCAAAGTCGGTGTTAAAAATCCCCTATTTTTGCTCGATGAGGTCGACAAAATGGGGATGGACCAGCGCGGCGATCCCGCATCGGCCCTGCTTGAGGTGTTGGACCCAGAGCAAAACAAGACGTTTAATGACCACTACCTCGAAGTCGATTACGACCTTTCCGATGTAATGTTCGTGTGTACTTCAAACTCTATGAACATTCCTGGCCCCTTGCTGGACCGCATGGAAGTTATCCGCATCCCCGGTTACACCGAGGATGAAAAGCTCAATATTGCTCAGCGCTATTTGGTACCAAAGCAGCGTAAAGCGAATGGTTTGAAAGAAGATGAGTTGGAGCTTTCAGACCAGACGATTCGCGATATCGTACGTTATTACACTCGTGAAGCGGGTGTGCGGGGACTCGACCGTGAAATTGCCAAAGTTTGCCGCAAGGTCGTCACCGAACATGTGCGCAACCCGTCTGACCAAAAGGCTGTCGTTCAGTCTGAGCAACTGGAAGAGTTACTGGGTGTGCGCAAATTCGACTTTGGTCGCGCCGAGGAAGAAAACAAAATCGGGATTGTTACGGGCCTGGCCTGGACAGAAGTTGGCGGTGAGCTACTCAACATCGAAGCCTCTGCGGTACCTGGTAAGGGTCGAATGATCAAAACCGGTTCGCTGGGCGATGTGATGCAGGAGTCTATTCAAGCGGCCCTGACGGTGGTGCGTTCGCGCTCCCAGGCTCTCGGTATTGGACCTGATTTCCATGAGACCCGGGATATTCATATTCATGTTCCCGAAGGGGCGACGCCAAAAGATGGACCCTCTGCAGGTATCGCCATGTGCACGGCACTGGTTTCCGTGTTGACCAATATTCCGGTTCGTTCGGATGTGGCCATGACAGGAGAAATCACCCTGCGGGGAGAAGTTTTACGAATTGGAGGTCTCAAAGAGAAGTTATTGGCAGCGCATCGAGGCGGTATAAAAACTGTACTGATTCCTGCAGATAACGAGCGGGACCTGAAAGATATTCCTGACAATATTCTTCAGGATCTCGTTGTGAAGCCGGTTAAATGGATCGACCAAGTGCTTGAGTTGGCGCTTGAACACAAGCCTGAGTCTCTCTCTGATGAGGAATATTCTGCCTTGCAAAAGCAGGCGGAAGAGCGCTCACAAAGATCTATCCAAACCCATTGATCTTATTCGGGGTGACACTTGTCACCCCGTAACAATTTACAAGACCAAAACCTAACCACAAAGTTGATTTTTGCTGCCTGAGTTTTGTCAAGTCGGCCGGAAACCCGCATGGTTCCTTGACCCGCTACCGGGCAGTTGGTATAAAACGGGCCTTATTGGCCGGCGCTAAAATTGTCGGTGGTTAGAAAATTACGAGTAGGGATACCTTGCCTGAGGGTAAGCCCTAAACATATTTAAAAGAACAGAGGGATTAAGCGTGAATAAGTCCGAACTGATTGAAGCAATTGCCGCGTCTGCAGATATTCCTAAAGCTGCAGCTGGCCGTGCTTTGGACGCAATGGTTGACAGCATTACTGATGCGCTTAAAAAAGGCGATCAGGTTGCCTTGGTGGGCTTTGGTACTTTTGCCGTTAAAGAGCGTGCAGCCCGCACTGGCCGCAATCCGCGTACTGGCGATCCGATTGAAATCGCTGCGGCAAAAATTCCCAACTTCAAGGCCGGTAAAGCCCTGAAAGACGCCGTGAACTAAGTTCCGGTGAACTTCGAGACCTTGTAAAAAGTCGAAGTGCAAAGAGGCGTGTCATTTTGGATGCGCCTTTTTTGTATCTGCTAACAATTGAACAATTAGAGTGAAATTTCGGAGCTGAGCATGCTTCAGTCCATGCGCGATAACCTGAAGGGAACGGCGGCAATTATTGTTGCAGCATTCTTTGGGTTCATTATGGTCATTGGGGGAATTGATTTTTTTACCGGGGCCAGTGGAGGTGCCGCCGATGCGGTTGCCGAGGTCAACGGTGAAAAAATTACTAATATGGATTTGCAGCGGGCCATACAAAACCGCCGCAGTATGATCATGAGCCAATACGGAGAGAATGTTCCGGCGGATATGATCAGTGATGAGCAGCTGCGCGAGCCGGTTTTGCGTCAACTCATTTCCACTGCAGTAATGCGCCAGGCTGCTCAGGAGAGTGGTATGGTGATGAGTACTGCTGCAGTCAATAAAGCGATCACCGATATTCAGGCTTTCCAGGTCGACGGCACCTTTAACACTCAGTTGTATCGTGATGCCCTACGCCGCATGGGGTACAGCACAGCCAGCTTCCCCCAAATTGTAGAGGGCGATATGTCCCTTCAGCAATATGCGGATAGTGTTACCGGCAGTGCCTTTACCACCAAAGTGGATGCTGAGCAGGTGGTTGCTGCTTCCATGGAAGAGCGGGATTTCTCCTACGTAGTGCTACCTGTACAGGAATTGCTGGCTTCCACAGAAGTGAGTGAGGCAGAGGTTGAGCAGTACTATCAGGAAAACCAAAGCCAATACCAGCGGCCTGAGCAAGTAGCGGTTGAGTATATTGAGCTGACTCCAAAAGTGTTTGCTTCCAATATCGATATCTCAGATGAAGATGTCCGTGCTCAATATGATCTAGAGCTTGCCAACTTTGGCTCTGACCTGCGCCGCCGTGCAGCGCATATTCTGTTAGAAGAAGCGGATCAGGAAAAGCTGGACGAAATTCAGGCGAAGCTCGATGCTGGTGAGGACTTTTCAGAGCTGGCCAAGAGCTACTCTGAGGATCTAGGTTCTCGTGATGAGGGTGGGGATCTCGGTTTTACTACTGGCGATGTATTCCCGCAAGCCTTCGAAGAGGCGCTTGCTTCTTTGGAAGTGGGGCAGGTTTCATCACCAGTTACTACCGATAGTGGCACGCACTTTATCAAGCTCTTAGAGGTAGAGGAGAGTGAGCCGCCGACTTTCGAGGAGCGTAAGGTTGCTATCGAAAATCAATTGCGTACTGCTGCAGCGGAAAGAGAGTTTCTCGATGCCCTGAGCCGCTTGGCGGACCTGGCGTACAATGCCGAGAGTTTGTCTGGGCCGGCTGAGGAGTTGGGAGTCCCGCTGCAAACCAGTGGTCTTTTCTCTCGCTCAAACGGTAGTGGTGTACTGGCAAATGGCCAGGTGGTGGAAGCCGCTTTTTCACCTGAAGTGATGGAGGATGGCAACACTTCCGATGTGCTGAATCTCAATAACGAGCATTCCGTAGTACTGCGAGTGACTGAGTCTAAGCCTGCTGGCACCTACCCTCTTGAGGAAGTGCGTGAACAGATTGTCGAAGTTCTGAAGCGCGATAAGGCCAGTGAACAGCTCGCCAAAAAGGCGGAAAGCATGAAAGAAAATCTGGCTTCTGGCAATGATTTCGCTGAGCTGGCTGAAGAGCAGGGCTTGACCCTGGAGACCAGCGACAAGACCCGCCGAGGAGGGTTTGGAGAGCGCGCTGAGATCAATAGCAAGGCCTTCTCTTTGCCTGCGCCTGCTTCGGGTTCTGAGGAGCTGGCGGTATTTAGTGTGAGTAGTGGTAATCAGGTTGTACTGGCATTGCGTGATGTGCGCCCGGGTGATCTCTCGCAACAAAGTAAGGAACAGCGCCAGGCCTTGATGCAGCAATTGGCATCTGTGAATGGTGGTGCAGAGTTGGCTGCAATTCGTCGCTACCTGTCTGACCAAGCCAAAGTGGAGCTTAGTTCTACGGAGGAGTAGAGTGAGGACAGGCAGAGTGAAATTTGGCAGTTAGCCCAATAAAAAACCCGGCAAAAGCCGGGTTTTTTATTAGTACTTAAGATCGTTGGGCTAGCTGTTGTGGGCACTATCGACGAATAGAGTCAAGCGTTGGCCGGGCTGTAGATATTTCGACTTGGGGATTTTGTTCCAGCGTAAAATATCATCGATTTTGATGCTGAACTTATTGGCAATCCGGTAAAGGGAGTCGCCACTTCTGACCCGGTAAGAGAGTTTGCGAGTGGTACGGTTGCTACTGCTTGAGCTGCCGTTGTAGGCGACCAGTGTTCGGCCTGGGCGTAAGGTATCCCCGGGTGCCATGCTGTTCCAGTGAGCAAGTTCCTTCACGCTCACTTTTAACTTGCGGGAAATTGCCCAGAGACTGTCACCGGGCTGTACCGTGTAGTTTGATTTCTGTCCTCGGCCTGAGGATTGGCGTTGTTTTACCCTCTGATCCACAGTGTACGCATATTGCCCTGAAGGGCCGGAAGCGCTGGGAATCAGCAAGGTTTTACCTGCGCGAATATTATTGCTCCGCAGCTTGTTGGCTTCGCGGATGGCTGTAATTGTGGTTTGGTAGCGTCGCGCGATGGTAGAGAGCGTATCCCCGCGGGCAATGGTGTAGCGCTCCCAGGTAACTCGCTGTTCTACCGGCAAGTCATTTAGGGCTGCCTCAAAGTGCTCAAGGCTTTTAACCGGGATTAGTAAGTGGTGATCACCATTGGGGTCTGTCGCCCAACGGTTAAAGCCGGGGTTGAGCAGATATAACTCATCCAATTCGATCTGGGCGAGCTCTGCGGCCTGGGCAAGGTCTATCTGGCTGCCAACATTTACTCGAGCGTAGTAGGGCTCGTTGGCGACATCATGTAAAGGAATTTTGTAATGGTCCGGGCGTGATACTACCTCGGCAAGTGCGAGTAGTTGTGGCACATAGCGTTTTGTTTCGCGGGGTAGCTTGATCTCCCAGAAGGAAGTCCCTCGCCCTTTACGGCGATTGCGCTCGATTGCACGGCGTACTGTGCCCTCTCCGGCATTGTAGGCCGCCAGAGTAAGTTCCCAGTCGCCATCAAAACGCTCGTATAAGTATTTAAAGTACTTTACGGCTGCACGGGTGGATTCGTGTACATCTCGGCGGCCGTCATACCACCAGTTTTGCTGAAGGCCAAAAGAGCGGCCGGTTGCGGGAATAAACTGCCACATTCCAGAAGCTTGGGCATGAGAATAAGCAAAAGGATCGTAGGCGCTCTCCACGATTGGTAACAAGGCGAGCTCGAGTGGCATATTTGCCTGTTCTAACTCCTCTGCAACATGAAAGATATAACGGCGTGATCTCTCGGTAACCCGAGACATATAGCCTTCATTGCGGGAGAAATAGGCAATGTAATCCTGTACCTTGGGGTTCTCGATACGGTGGTTGAGGCGAAATCCTCTGCGTAGGCGATCCCAAATATCTGTAGGGGGAAGTGCTGCCTCTGCTGATTTCTCTGAGAGGGGCGCAAGGTCGTTCGCAGGGCTGGCTTCTTGTGCCTGATGGTTTTCGCTATCGGGAGATGGGCCCGTCTCTGGTATTTGCGAGCAGGCGCCAACCGTAGCGGCTAGCAATGCCACGGCAAAATTCTTGTGAACCATGTTTGGTATCCGCGAGTAATTCTTGTAATTCCCGCTCAGCACGCGCGGGGGCGCTTATTTTTTGCTAACACTGAGCATTGGATCATAGCCTTCTGATTCTAATTAGCGGAAATAGTTTCGGTCAACGCAGATGGATAAAAAACAGACAGTTTTTTGTGTTGATAAGTTGTCAGGCCTTATTGATGGCGTTACTTCCCCCTTTAGAAGTGGTCTTTCCAGTCGCGCAAGCTAGCAAATATTTCGACTTCATCGAGTTGCTCAGGTGTATTCCGGCCTAGGTGGTGGGCGCCACTTTGCGCAACCTCGGCAATATGGCAGCGCAGGAAGGGGTTTGTTGCCAGCTCTTTAGCGATGGTGGATGGTAGAGTTGCTTCACCAGCCTGCCGAAGGATTTGGCTCTGGGCCAGCCGTTCACTAACGGCGCTATTGCCCGGTTCTACGGTATGGGCAAAGCGGAGGTTGCCGAGAGTGTATTCGTGCGCACAATATACGAGGGTATGTTCTGGCAGGCCGGTTAACTTTTGTAGGGAGTTGAGCATCTGCTTTGGGGTTCCCTCAAATATGCGACCACAGCCGGCGGCAAAAAGTGTGTCGCCGCAGAAGAGGTGCGGTTGCAGGCTGCCGTCAGGAGACTCTTCTTTCAGAATTATTGCCAGGTGGTCCAGAGTATGGCCGGGGATATCCCAGACCTCCATCGGGAGTCCCAACAGTAAAAAAGTATTTCCACCGGCAATTGGATTGGTCACGCCCTTGATGGATTCGGGCCCGAATACCGGGCATCCATAGTGTTTCTGTAGCGCTTTAATCCCACCGGTGTGATCGAAGTGATGGTGAGTGATTAATATGCCATTAAGGGATTTACCCTGTAAGGCATCGATAACGGGTTCAGCCTCACCTGGATCGACAACCCAGTGCTCACCATCTTTCTCAAGATGCCAGATATAGTTATCACTCAACGCGGGTATAGGGGTTACGGAGAGCATGTTAGTCCTGCCTGCCAACTCAATCTTGGAACGATACCATGGATATTAAGGAAAAGATGTGGAGTGGGGTAATTACCAGGTTATATGCTTTCCCTCGTGACTTGGAAATGAAAGTTCGATGTGATGTTAAACTCCCTGACACCCAGAACTCACTAATAAGAGATGGCTATTAAAAACCCAGGATTGTAAGTTTGGTTTTACCTGGTCAGTAAGGAGATTAAATAAGGAGACTGAATGACTGATAAGTCCAGATCTCGAGTATCAATAGAAGCATCGCAACTGGGCAAAGCCAGTCCAGCTCTATCCCATTGGTTTTCAAGCAGTCTGGGGCAGGAAATCCTTTCCCAGCAACTGGCCTTGACCCAGCCTCTGATCGAGGGGTTCTTTGGATACCATCTGTTGCAGGCGGGGGTTACCGATGCAGTGGATTTTGCTGCTTCCAGTCGGATTAATCACTGTTTCCGCTTGGCGGTGAGCCCTGAGCAGAAGGGAGCGGCCATTGTTGAGTTGGAGCAGTTACCCCTTCCTTCTGAATCGATTGATGTGGTCGTATTGCATCATTTGTTGGACTTCTCTACTCATCCTCACCAGGTATTACGCGAGGCGGCCAGGGTTTTAATACCTGGTGGCCATATGCTGTTGATGGGGTTCAACCCCTTTTCCCTGTTGGGTCTGTCACGCTTGTTGTTTTCCCGTGGCGCCTATCAAAAGGGTAACCAGCTGCGCGCGGCCAGAGTCGCCGACTGGATGAATTTGCTGGATCTCCAGGCTGAACAGCTGCATCGAGGCTTTTTTCGCCTGCCATTGCAGCAGCGCGAGCTCCTCGCCAAGACTGCCTGGATGGAGCGGCTGGCCACCCGCTTACGCTTGCCTTGGGGGGGGTTTTACATCATAGTCGCGCGCAAAGAAGTGGCACGGGTGCGGGCAATCAAGATCGATTGGCGCACTGAGCGAAAGCCTGCCCTGGTGGCAACACCTACAAGCCCTCGTGTGGCCGCACGGGAAAAGCATCAGAAGCGATAACCATGGTGAGGTCACCTGGAAGTCGTTTTGTTCCAATTTTTGGCATTGATTTTGAAGCAAATTACCATCTACACCGACGGCGCCTGCCGCGGCAATCCCGGGCCAGGAGGCTGGGGAGCCCTGCTGGTTTACGGGGAACACGAAAAAGAATTATGTGGAGGAGAGTCTCATACCACCAATAATCGCATGGAATTAATGGCTGCGATTAAGGCGTTGGAAGCCCTGAAACAGCCCTGTCAGGTTGATTTACATACCGACTCTCAATACCTGAGGCAGGGGATCACCGGTTGGATCAACAACTGGAAAAAGAATGGCTGGAAGACAGCGAGTAAAAAGCCAGTAAAAAATGCGGATCTCTGGCAGCAGTTAGACGAAGGTGTTGCCAAGCATCAGGTGGAGTGGCATTGGGTGAAGGGGCATGCGGGCCATCCCGGTAATGAGAGGGCTGACCAGCTGGCCAACCGCGGTATAGATGAGCTGTAATTCTAACGGGGAGTGAACCATGCGCCAGGTTGTACTGGATACTGAAACTACCGGTCTAGATCCCAAGAACGGTCACCGGATTATTGAGATTGGCTGTGTAGAGCTTGAAAATCGCAAGCTCACTGGGCGCCACTATCATCAATATATTAATCCGCAGCGGCAGGTTGAAGACGGCGCGATAGAAGTTCACGGCATTACCAATGAGTTTCTTGCTGATAAGCCAGTCTTTGCCCAGATTGCCGATGACTTTATGGCTTTCTGTGAGGGCGCTGAACTCGTTATTCACAACGCGCCGTTTGATGTTGGCTTTATCAATGCCGAGTTAAAGTTGCTGGGCAGTCCACGTTGGCAGCATGTAAATGCGCATTGCAGTGTGCTTGACACCCTGGCTCTGGCACGAGAAAAGCATCCAGGACAAAAGAATAACCTGGATGCGCTTTGTAAGCGCTATTTTGTCGATAATTCCCAGCGTGATCTGCATGGCGCCCTCCTAGATGCGGAGATACTCGCCGACGTCTATTTGATGATGACTGGCGGTCAAACCGATCTAGGTTTGGCTCAGGGAGGTGATGGACAGAATTCTGAGGAAGGTGAGCAGGCACAGGGGGAGGTCAAGTCCGCAGTCATCCGCAGGCTATCCCAAAGCCGGCCCCGCCTCACAGTAATCCAAGCTTCGGCACAAGAACAGGAGGCACATTTGTCCATGCTTGAGCTATTGCAGAAATCCGCCGGAAAACATTTCTGGTGATATATAAAAAGCCCGCTTTGCGGGCTTTTTTATTGATGGCTGTCTTCACTTCATTGGGCCACCATCTTGAGGCTGCCGGTTTAATCTGGTTATTAGCCGGCAAGTTACTCCCTACAGTGCGAAAATCACACAAAGTAGCGCAACCGTGCTGAGCACCAGTGTGTAGGGTAGAGCCATAAGAACCATGCGGCCATAAGAAAGGCGAATTAACGGAGCAAGAGCGGAGGTTAGAAGAAACAGGAAAGCTGCCTGGCCATTGGGAGTGGCGACACTTGGTAAGTTGGTCCCCGTGTTAATGGCAATGGCTAGTTTGTCAAAATGCTCTCGGGTAATTTCGCCTGCAAGGAGAGCGGATTTAACTTCATTGATATATACCGTGGCTACGAACACGTTATCGCTGATCATGGACAAAATACCATTAGCGACAAATAACAAACCCGGCTGCTGTTCCGGCTTTTGCGACAATACGAAGTGAGTCACTGGCTCAAACAGCTCCTGCTGATGGATGACTGCAACGATCGCAAAGAACACCACTAAAAGCGCGGTAAAAGGCAGAGCTTCCTCAAAAGCGTGACCAATACGAGCTTCCTGAACCACTCCATTGAAGGCGGTCAGTAAAACAATAATCATCAGTCCGATAATACCGACTTCAGCAACGTGAAACGCTAAGGCGAATACTAGCATCAGGGCAACAATGCCCTGGACCCAGAGCTCGGCGACTTGTGCGCTGGTACGCTTGCTTTCTTCTTCTCGTGAAAAATTCACTAAAACTTCCCTAACGGCGAGGGGAAGCTGGGCGCCGTAACCAAATCGTTTGATCTTTTCCAAAAGCACACAGGTCACAAGGCCCGCGATTAAGGTGGGGATAGTTACTGGAGCCATTTGCAGGAAAAACTGTACGAAATCCCAGCTGGCTTTCTCAGCAATCAGGAGGTTTTGTGGTTCGCCTACCAGAGTACACACTCCCCCCAGTGCGGTGCCTACGGCACCGTGCATGATCAGGCTGCGCAAGTAGGCTCGGAACTGGTCAAGGTCCTCGCGGTGATACTCCACAACCTGCTCATCGTTGGAGTGGTCGTGGCCATGATGGTGGTGGGGTTGTTGTGATGCAACCCGGTGATAGACCGAGTAAAAGCCCACGGCAACGGCAATCAATACAGCGGTTACGGTGAGCGCATCCAGGAAGGCAGAAAGCACAGCTGCTACGGCACAGAATAATAGTGAGAGCAGGCTTTTAGAATTTACATGGATCAGGATCTTGGTGAACACAAACAGCAGCAGGCTCTTCATAAAGTAGATGCCGGCTACCATAAACATCAGCAGCAAAATAACTTCGATATTCTCTACCACTTCGTGGTAAACCGCATCGGTGCTGGTCATACCCATTAGGACGGCCTCAATGGCAAGCA
Organism: Microbulbifer sp. THAF38; assembly: GCF_009363535.1. NCBI lineage: Bacteria > Pseudomonadati > Pseudomonadota > Gammaproteobacteria > Cellvibrionales > Microbulbiferaceae > Microbulbifer > Microbulbifer sp. THAF38. The sequence continues at coordinate 2,937,681 of NZ_CP045369.1, read as the reverse complement.
GGCCTCCGGGTTGCAGCGGGTAACATTTTAAGGCCATGGCTAGGGTAAAGATAAATTCTCCGATTAATACCCAGCCGGTGACAAAGGGACTGCTGACATAGAGTATGAGTGGATTTAACAGCAGGAAGGCGGCGATGGTTAGTTTGTACCAGTCAGGGGCTTCGCCGAGAAAATTCTCAGCAAAGGCTCTCCCAAAACCGTTTCCGGAAGCCGTAATTGCATTGTTGTAGGTATTCATCTTTTACTTCCCTGGTTTACCCAGTTCTGGGCCAAATTGGAGTCTTGGGAGGGAATGGTGCATGGCAATGATCTGCCCGGTTACCATGTCTCTTCCTCTTGCGGCAATATTTCTAGTGTTGGTTGTTTTTTGTGCGCAAGAACAAAATGCGTACAGACGCAAATATCAAAGTATCAAACGCTACTGGGTTTTCTGGAAAATTCAAGTAATTTAAGGGTCGTTGCCTTATTGCCAGAAGTTTTGTCGAATATTCGGTGGAAATTGTCTGAGGAAAGGTGGACTCTTTTCACTATTGGTATAAATTGCCGTTTATTAGGCCTACTCTTTTTGAGTTGGTTGTTTTTTGTTCGGTTACAGGAAGAATGCAGTGGTGCAGGCAAAAAGTGAATTGCGCAAGATCAACATCACTTCTGTCAATGTAGTCAAGGACGAGCTGGTTGTTGCGATAGACAATGCTGCCGCTCACCTGGATAAATTTGCAGCAGATACCACCCAGAAACAGTCGCTGGAGCAGTGTATTTCTGCTCTCAGGCAAGTGAGTGGGGTCTTGCAGATGGTGCAACTCCACGCGGGTGAATTACTAACGCAGGAAAAGATCGCCGCTTTAACCGAGGTTTTAGAGGGGCGCCAACAGCCTACGGAAGAACTGATGGAAGCCCTGGGTACGGGCTTTTATGTACTCGGCCGCTATCTTGATTTTGTACAGAGCCGGGCGATCGCCCGCCCCGAACTACTAATACCTTTTATTAATAATTTACGTGCAGCGCGCTCCCAGCCCCCTGTGCCGGAGAGCCATTTTTACCGCTGTAACCTCAGTGCCTCGCTACCTGGCTTAGGGGCATCGGCAGTAATGTCCGAGGATTTGCGCAGTTTTGTGCGTAGGTTTCGCCATATGTACCAAGTGGGTTTGCTGGCACTATTGCGCGGCAAGCCCAGGGGGCCGGCTTTTACCATGATGGCGCGGGCACTGGAGCGCATCGCCAGTATTACCACGGGCCGCCCCAATGGGCGTCTATGGCTGGTAGCCGGTGCGGCCCTCGGCGGCATGGCTGCTGCTGAAATGCGTATCAGCCGTTCGCGGGTAATGGTCTTCAGCATGTTTGATCGCTGGTTGCGCGCATTGCAAAAAGAGTGTGATACGGCTTTGGATCAACCGGCACCGCCGATCCTGTTAAAAGAGTGTATCTATTGGTTGGCCCTTTCTCGACCCAATGAAAGTGGGGAAAAGTTGCTTAAAGCCTTCTCAGCGGAAGAGCTTGATTACACTGAGGATGAGCTGGAGAGAGAGCGGGCAAGCCTCGGCGGCCCCGGTGCTACTGCTATTTCAGCCGTTGCCGGTGCTCTGGATGAGGAGTTGTCCAGCGTGCGACGAATGCTGGATGATATCGAGATGATCGGCGTATCAGGTCTTGATGAGGATGATGGCCTCACTAGTACCTTGCAGAGAGTCGCCGGAACATTGCAAATGCTTAACTTCAGGCGAATTGGGGAGAGCCTGCGCAACGCCGTAGCCGAGTACCAAAGTGCAGCCGGTGCTGGTGGTTCTGTTGCAGACGCTGCGCTACAGAAACTCACAGGCCAAGTCTTGATGGTGGACAGCACCGTGCGAGCCTTGAAACATAGCACCAGTATTGACCTCGATGAATATGGTCACGCCGATATTGCTTTTGAGCACAGCCAACTGGCCGAGGCTGAGGTTGCGGTGCTTAAGGAGGCCGAAGCGGGACTTGCCCTAATTAAGAGGGCGCTGGCTGCTTATGCGGATTCTGGCTTTGATCACGGCCATATTCGCAATGTCTCCACCACTCTGAATTCCGTTCGGGGCGGCTTGATCGTACTCAATCTTCGCCGTGCTGCAGCAGTGGTTGAGGGGTTGCTGAATTTTGTGGAAACCGTAGTGGATCGGCATGATGCTGCTCCCGAAGTTGAGCAGCTGCTGGATATTTTTGCCGATGCGATTATCAGCCTTGAATACTATCTCGGTGAAGTAAAACTGCATCGTCAGGCAGATGTTCAATCATTGAATCTTGCGGTGGAAAGCTTGGCAGCACTGGGTTGCCCTGTAGAAGCGGCCTAGTTGGAGAAAGGAGTCACTTTTTGGTAGATCGCTTTGAGCCCGCCGCAAATGTTTGGGAAGCCCCGGAGTTCTCCCAGCAAATTATTGTGGCAGAGGGTCTGGTTCTCTGTATTGGAGATCAGTTTATTCACGAGGCAGGTCTGCTGCCGCCTGAGGCTGTTATCTCAAGCCACTATCTCGGTGAGTTAGGCGGCCACAGTTGCGGCGTTCGAGTTTTATCTGCTCAGTTCGAGATTCGGGGGCACAACTGGCGCAATCTGCGCAGTTTGCTCACTGCTACCGAGGAGCATTTATTTGCCCTGGCTGGGCGGGCACTACAGGTCGCCTACTGGGATCGCGATCACCGTTTTTGTGGACGTTGCGGTACGCCAACACATTACCATTCCATTGATCGCGCTAGGACCTGTTCAAGCTGTCAGTTGACGGTTTATCCGAGAATTTCTCCCTGCGTCATTATGTTGGTGACCCGCGGGGAGGAATGCCTGCTGGCCCGTCATGCCAATCGTAGAAATATCACTTATACCGCGCTGGCTGGATTTATCGAGCCGGGGGAGAGCGCTGAACAAGCTTTGAAGCGGGAAGTCAGGGAAGAGGTTGGGCTTGAAGTTGGAAACCTTAAGTATGTCGGCAGTCAGCCTTGGCCTTTCCCCGGTCAGTTGATGTTGGGATATTTGGCCGAGTGGCAGGGGGGCGAGCTCTGCCCCGATCCGAATGAGATTGAGGAGGCACAGTGGTTTCATTATCGTTCTCTACCCGCCATTCCGCCGGTGCAAACTTTATCCGGACAGTTGATCCATACCTTTTCCAACTTAATGACAACTGGAAAGAAGTCGTAAACCTTCTGTTCCTACAGAATTAGCAGAGAGGAGTTAAATATCGACATGTATATCGTGATTACCTTCCTAATAGCTATAGTGGCACTGCTCCTCGTTTTTTGGGGCGCGAGAGTGTTGTTGGGGGGCACTTGGGTGATGGGGTTTTTGCGGGGTTCTGTTGGGCTGGTTTTTTTTGGTTTAGCACTCTGGATCGTTTTGGTTGCAGCAGATGTATACAGCTATCGAAACCTAGCCAATGAGCAAAGTGTTGGTATCGTGTCATTTAGAAAAATTGCTGAGCAGCAGTTTGAAGTGAAATTTTCTGATGCCGATGGTATTTCGCAAAAGTTTGAATTATACGGTGACCAATGGCAGCTGGATGCCCGTATGCTGAAGTGGCAAGGGCCTTTGGCGCGCTGGGGTATTGAGCCTGCTTACCGATTGGATCGCCTGAGCGGCCGCTACCTTACTTTGCAAGATGAACGAATTCGTGAACGCTCTGTACATCAAATTGATGGCACCAATTATGGCGTCGATATTTGGCAATTTGTGCGTGGCTTTGATAAAAATCTGCCTTTCGTTGACGCGGTTTATGGAAGCGCAACCTTTCTGCCCATGGAAGACGGTGCAGTTTACGAAGTGCGTATCAGTCACGGTGGCTTATTGGCGCGTCCATTAAATCAGCAGGCGACCTCTGCCTTAGATGGTTGGCAGTAGGGTGGCTTAATAATTATCAAAATTGCATGGCAGCAATCTGGAGTATAAGTGGAATTTTTAATTGAATACGGCCTTTTCTTGGCAAAAATTGTTACCGTTATCGTAGCTCTAATGGTATTGGTGGGGTTTATTTTTGCTAATCGTGAGCAACTGAAGGAAAGGGTGCAGGGACATATCAGTGTTACTCGCTTGAATGATCGCTATGAGCAGTTTAAAGAGACTTTGCTCGAAGCTTTGATGGAAAAACACGAATTTAATCAGCGTAAAAAACAGCTTGCTAAAGAGAAAAAAGCTGAAGAGAAGGCGCTGGTAAAGCGGCATAAGGCAGCGGCGAAAGAGAAAGCGTCCAAGGGAGGCTCAGTGGCTGAGACAAAAGAGCCGCAGACGGATACAGCTTCTGAAGCGCCTGAAAAAGCTGCCGACTCGATGGGTGAACGCAAACGCATTTTTGTAACCCACTTCAATGGTGACATTAAAGCCAGTGGCCTATCGCACTTGCGTGAGGAAATAACCGCTATTCTACAAGTGGCTGAAGCGGGTGATGAAGTATTGCTTTGCCTGGAAAGCCCTGGGGGAATGGTGGCCAATTACGGATTAGCGGCAAGTCAGTTGGCCCGGGTCCGAAGTGCGGGCATTCAGCTCACCATTGCGGTTGATAAGGTTGCGGCCAGTGGGGGCTATATGATGGCCTGTGTGGCAGATAGAATTCTTGCTGCGCCCTTCGCTATGCTCGGGTCTATTGGTGTATTGGCGCAACTGCCTAACTTTAATCGCTTGCTCAAACGCCACGATGTGGACTATGAGCTTTTCACTGCAGGTGAATTCAAGCGCACAGTCACTATGTTTGGGGAAAATACCGAAGAGGGACGTGAGAAGTTCCAGAGTGATCTGGAGGAAATACACGTACTTTTCCAGCACTTTATCAGCGAATATCGCCCCAAACTCGATGTTGCCAAGGTGGCGACAGGAGAGGTTTGGTTCGGACAAAAAGCCCTCGCAATGGGGCTAGTGGATGAGCTGAAAACCTCCGATGAATACCTGACAGATTGTGCAAAACATGCGGACCTGTTTCAGGTGGAATATAAAGAAAAGAAAAATATCGCCAAGAAAATGGGATTGGCAGCTGAGGCAGGTGTAGAGTCGGCCTTGACACGTCTATTCTCAAAATTAACCGCTTGGCGTCACCACGCTCAGTAATGGAATGCTGATAGGGCAACCTAACGGAATATCTGTCATTAGGATAATGCAGGCATGAAAAACTTTCTGGACAGGGAGTTTCGAGCGATTCGTGTGGAAGAGGTTGCCGCCGGGAAATTTGACCAGTTTCTGGTAAATCGACACATTCGTGATTTACCGAGCAATCCTTTGTTACTTAGCGTTTCTTATTCTTCTTTGAATTATAAGGATGCCATGTCTGCATTTGGCAACCGCAGTATTACCAGAGAGTATCCGCATACTCCTGGGATAGATGCGGTTGGCACGGTGCTAGAAGACCACAGTGGTACTTTTGCCCCAGGTGCCGAATTGCTGGTCACAGGTTATGATTTGGGCATGAATACGCCCGGTGGGCTCTCGGAAATTATTGCTATCCCTTGCGAATGGGCGCTGCCTCTTCCAAAAGGACTCAGCAATAGGGAGTCAATGGCGTTGGGCACTGCGGGGCTCACTGCTGCCCTTTGTGTTGATCGTCTCTTGGAAGCCGGTGCTACACCAGAAGATGGTGAGGTATTGGTCTCGGGCGCTACTGGTGGGGTGGGCTCAATTGCGGTCGCTCTCCTCACTAAGTTGGGCTTTCGTGTAGCTGCGGTTACAGGCAAGCTTGAAGCGGCTGACTTTCTGACCGAACTGGGTGCCTGGAAGGTTCTTGACCGAGATACTCTTGCGCCATTTGCCAATAAGGCTATGGCCAAGCCTTTGTGGGCTTGGGCAATAGACACCGTCGGCGGAGAAACACTTTTCAATGTGGTGAAATCTCTGGCGTATGGTGGTGGCGTAGCGGCCTGTGGTATGGCCTCTGGTGCTCAGTTTCATGCCAACGTATTCCCTTTTATTTTGCGCGGCATCAGCCTACTGGGCGTCGATAGTGTGGAGCTGCCAATAGAGAATAAATCCGCTGTATGGCAAAAGTTGGCTGGCCCTTGGTATATCGGCGACAAGTTAAAACTTATTGCTGAGGATATATCACTAGAGCAGGCGCCGGAATTCCTTGCGCGGCTCCACCGAGGGCATGGTATTGGTCGCTACGTTGTCAATATGGCTCTTTAGAGACATTGCGGAATAGTTCAGAGGCTTCCTGGATAACTGCGACCGGGCGGGTGATTGATTGTCCTGTGTCACTGTATATAAGTAATGGTATTTGTCTGTGCTTGTGCTTTTCAATAGCCTTAAAGCCAATAGCATGATTTATAGCCTGTTTCTGTTGGAAGATTACAGTGTCTAAAGGTAGCGAAAAGTCCCTGGTTCCTGTTCAGAACAGTGCGTTAGTACTCTCGGGTGGCGGCGCCCGTGCCGCTTATCAGGCTGGTGTTCTCAAAGCCTTGGCTGAAGTGGTGCCCGAAGATAATCCCCGGCCTTTTAGAATCATTTGTGGTACATCAGCTGGCGCTATGAATGCCATGATGTTGGCGGCCCATCCTGGCACATTTAAAGAAGCGATTGAGAGCATGTGCTCTGTGTGGATGAGCCTGAGTGTGGAGCGGGTGTATCGCACCAGCTGGTTTAGCCTTTTTAGTAACTTGTTGTCGATCAGTCGGTCACTGTTCAACCAGGGGGTGGGTCGACAAAAACCTCTCGCACTACTCGATAATTCCCCTTTGCGTAAGCTGCTCGGGGACGTAATCGATTTTAATAATATTCAAAAAAATATAGATGCGGGCCACCTGCATGCAACTTGTATTAATGCGCTTTCCTATAGCGAAGGTGAATCGGTAAGCTTTTATCAGGCTGCCGATGGCGTAAGAAGCTGGCAGCGCTTTCGCCGTTTCGGAATTTCCACGCAGTTGACCGTAGATCATTTATTGGCCTCTGCAGCAATTCCTGCAATATTTCCCGCAGTAAAAATCAATGATATTTATTACTGTGATGGCGCAATTCGCCAGATGGCACCTATTAGCCCAGCGCTCCATCTTGGTGCCAAACGGGTTTTTATTGTTGGTGTTTCCGATAACCGTTCGCCAGTTCACTGGGGCAGTCGGCGTAGCGATAACCAGGTTCACTCTCCTTCAATGGCCCAAATTGCCGCTCAGTGGTTCAATGCGGCTTTCATTGACAGCTTGGAGGGTGACCTTGAGCATATGGATCGGGTCAATACTTTGCTGGATTCTGTCGATGAAGATAAGTTTGCGGATCTGTCCCCTCTGCGACCGGTGGAATCGGTCGTTATTGAGCCCTCACAGAGCCTCGCCAGGCTGGGTGGGAGAAAATTAAAGTACCTACCGCCGGCGTTGCGCTGGTTGTTTCGCTCCACCGGGGCGACCCGTTCCGGAGGTGGGGTCTCTGCGGCGAGTTATTTGCTTTTTGAGAGGCCCTATATTGAGGAGTTGATTGAGCTCGGCTACCAGGACGCAATGTGGGAGAAAGATAAATTACGTTATTTTTTGAGGCCGCAACCCAGGCTTGAGGTTGAGCGAAAAGGTCTCTTCGGGGTCCGAAAGAAAGGAGCAGAGGATCAGATCGGGCAAGGAGATATTTCCTAACATCTTTTGGTTTCGTAAAGGGGCTTCAAAGGTGCTCATTTTTTCTAATCTAACGGAAATTCGTTGTGATTGTGTTGCTCGTCTCTTTTAAAATTCAACACTCTTGATTTAATGATTTATTGCTTCACTCCAACCCAGTAATTCCATCAGCTTCTTAAATTCTCCACGTGGCTCGGCTCGTAATGCTAGTAATGTATCGCTCACGGGGTGTCTTATCTCTAATTTTACGGCGTGTAAAAGTAGTCTCTTGCAATCAAATTGAAGGGAAAAGAATCGGTTGTGGGAAGACTTCCCGTATTTGGGGCAGCCAATCAGTGGATGTTGGATATGCTTGAAATGTCTTCGGATCTGATGCCGGCGGCCGGTTTTTAATTGTACCTCTACCAGTGAATAACGGCTGGTAGGATACCGGTCCACTGCATAGGGTAACTCCACGGTGGCAAGTCTGCGAAAAAGGGTAATGGCCTCTTGGCGGGGGAGTTCGGATTTGGGGCGTTTTCTCTGATGCTTAAAGTCTGCTACTGGAGGGAGTGGGTAATCGATGGTCTCTTGCTCGGGGCAATAGCCACGACACACGGCAAGATATTGTTTAAGAGAATATTCACTTTCCAGCTGTTGCTGTAACCGGGCGGCGACTTCACTGCTCTTGCCAAAGATGATGATTCCGGATGTAGGCTTGTCTAGCCTATGTACCGGATATAAATGATAACCACTAAGATCGCGTAAGTATTGCAGGAGAATACGCGTCTCATGGCGGTCTATCTCTGAGCGGTGAACGAGCCAACCTTCGGGCTTGTAAGCAGCAAGTAAATGTTCGTCTTCAAAGATTATTTCTGGTTCACAACTCATTGTTCGATCTGATAAGAGCGCTTTGGCTGAACGCCTAGTGTATTGCTGTGGAGCGTTGAGTGCATTTAAAAATTTTGGTCGGCACTGGTGATTCATGTATCGGTGGATGCCTTCAAGAAAAAATTACCAACAAGAAATCGAAATTTAGGTTGACATCCTAGGGCTAGGCAATAAACTTTGCAGTAGATTTCATTGCTGGCTAGAAAGTATTTGGTGCTGGCATATTTTTTTAGTAAATATTCTTCTTTTAAACGTGGAACGCAGCCACGAAGGGGTCATGAAATGCGAAATGTGGATACTAACAACCTGTTTTTTTAATCGCTTTTCATGTGCTTCAGCTTGAAAAGCAATTGAGCTTTTCAAGCCAGAATCCTCTAGAGCCCTGGCATTTGCCGGGGCTTTTTCGTTTAGGGCTTTGGAGAGCTTTTACTGATTTATTGGATCAATCCAAGGACCCTATATGCCTGTAAAAATTGTGCTAAATAAAAATGCACCGCAAGGTAGTGTGCCGGTAAAAATATATACTGACGAAATCGAGCCACAGGCCTTACAGCAGCTAAAAAATATCGCTCAGTTACCCATCATTCACTCGCACGTGGCAGCAATGCCTGATGTGCATTTGGGTAAGGGAGCAACCGTTGGCTCGGTCATTCCAACAGTGAGCGCGGTAATCCCATCGGCGGTAGGAGTGGATATAGGCTGCGGAATGAATGCAGTGCGAACTTCGTTACATGCCCATCAGTTGCCAGACAACCTGAAAGCATTGCGGGAGGCCATTGAGGTGAAAGTACCCATTGGACAGGGTCGTCACAAGATGATCAGTGCCAGGGAATCTGCCTGCAAACTTTTAGCTCCCGGTGTGGATAGGTTGTTTGAAAAGCATCCTGGGCTTTTGAAAAAGCTGCATCAGCCCCAAAAAACCTGGGTTACCCAGATGGGGACTCTGGGTGGCGGCAATCATTTTATTGAAATTTGTTTGGATGAAAACAATGCAGTTTGGGTGATGCTGCATTCAGGCAGCCGAGGAATTGGCAATGCCATTGGGCAGCACTTTATTCAGTTGGCTCGAAAGGATATGACGGGGCATATGCATAATCTGCCAGATAAAGACTTGGCTTACTTTTCCGAAGGTAACCTCCATTTTGAGGATTACATCCAGGCGGTAAATTGGGCCCAGGAGTACGCTCGAACCAATCGGCAGGAGATGATGAAGCTGGTTTTGAATTGCCTGAAAAATCACTTGCCAAAATTTACCCTGACCAGTGAGGCAATTAACTGTCATCACAATTATGTGATGCGCGAGCGCCATTTTGAACGGGATGTATTTGTAACCCGTAAAGGGGCGATCAGTGCGAAAAAAGATCAGTTGGGAATTATTCCGGGCTCAATGGGTGCTAAGTCCTATATTGTGCGTGGGCGTGGGAATGCTGAATCGTTCCACTCATGCGCCCATGGTGCTGGCCGTAAAATGAGTCGTACCGCGGCACGCCAGAGATTTACCCGGCAGGATCTTGAAGAGCAGACTAGGGGCGTTCAATGCCGTAAAGACAAGGGAGTGATCGATGAGATTCCAGCGGCTTATAAAGATATAGACCGAGTTATGGATAATCAGTCAGATCTTGTTGAAGTGGAGCATACACTGCGTCAGGTGATATGTATTAAGGGTTAGGATTTTTGTTGGTAGGAACTATTAGGAGGCGCTATTTGTAGGAGTTGTTATTTGATGAAGCATAGGTCGGTTAATTGGCCGAACTTTCAGGAAAATATTTCCACTTTTGGTACTTGGCTGCCAAATGTTTCGAAATAGGAGAATGTTAATGAAAAAAATCCCGCCTAAGACGACTGGGAAAATCCGTAATTATGTTGCTCGTAACCCATTAATGGGCAAGGGCGGCGCTCATGTGAAGGCGAAGTCAGGAGAGCGTTTTGCTGGTAAGCAAAAAATGAGGAGGGAGGCGCGGGAGTGGAAAAGCTCCCGCGATATTTCCCCGCTTGTAGCTGTGGCTAGCTGTATGTTTCCGCCGATTCTTACCGGTTGTTAATTTTTGCCTTCTTCTGGCCAACCGGGGAGCGCCTCCAGGTAAACCCATCTCTTTTTGTAAAGCTTGAACAGGGATACTTCATGAATTACATGTTCCTGCTCATTCTCTAAATACCAAGCCTTAAATTCCACCACCGACTTTTTCAAACCAGGTTTAGTCTTGATGACTTCCAAGCGGGTCCACTGGGTTTCCAGATCCTCTTGGGAAAGATCGGGATAAGTGTCTGGGTGCCAGGTTTTACGCAAATAGGCCAGGTTCCCCATCGCATAAGCGCTGTAACGACTGCGCATTAGAGTCTCTGCAGTATTGGGATAGGCTTGCCCCGAGAGGTAGAGGTTGCAGCAACCTTGAAACTTCTTACCTGAGCCGCAGGGGCAGGTATGATCCGTCATAAATAACTCCATAGCAGAACCGGGAATTTTCGTTCATTCGGTCATCGTGGTTTCGTAAACACTTATTAACCTTGCTTGACGGTGACAGAGGGTAGCATAGCTTGACCTTTTTCATGGGAACGCTAAGATACCGACCAGCCGGTTGGTTTGTTGGGTGTGTCCGGGAGGTCATGTGTCGAGAGTCGATAAATCTGCCATTGTTCGCGCTGCCGAAGAGGTGGTTCGAGAGAAGGGCGCGCGTAAGCTCACCCTGGATGCAGTGGCTGCCCAGTGCGGGTTGAGTAAAGGTGGTCTAATCCACCACTTTAGGACCAAGCAGTCACTTCTTAAGGCGATGTTGGAGTCGGCGATTGCCAGGGAGGATGCCACTGCTGAGTCTTGTGCTATGGCGGGCGGTGACCTGCTTACCTGTCGATTGAGTTCCATTTTCGAACTAATGGAAGATGACGAGGGGTTGCCACGATCGCTAATTGCGGCAGTAGCCGAAGACCCGGCGCTTCTCGAGCCTGTAAAAACAAAGGAAGCGGAGCTTCGGAGTGAAATCTCCCGAACCTATAAAGACCCCGAACTGGCTCAACTGTTGATTCTTGCCGCCCAAGGTTTGTTCTTTGGGCGCGTGTTGGGTGTTGTGGAGCCTGAAGATCCGATGCTCGACCGCTTACGTGAACGTTTGTTGATGCTTTCTGCAGATCTCGCCTGATTTTTTTCTTAAACACGCTTTTGGATGACGAATATGAAATTGTCGGTAAGTTCTCGTGCCCCCCTGGCCCTTTTAATGGCGGCGGTGGTCATTCTTGCGGGCTGCTCCGGCTCGGAAAAAGAGGAGCAACAGGCCGAAAGACTCTGGCCTGTAAAAGTCGCTACAGTCCAGAGCACAAACAAAGTTGCAGATCGCCAATTTGCCGGCAGGGTGAAAGCGGTGCAAAGCGTGGACCTTTCTTTTCAGGTGGGCGGTAAGCTCGATAAGTTAAATCTACGCGAAGGGGAGATCATCCCCAAAGGTACCTTAATTGCGGAGCTTGATGATAGGGATTATCGGCGCCGGGTAAAGGAGGCTCGCGTGAATGTTGAGCTCTTGGAAAAAACACTGAATAGACAGCGTTCCCTGGCAAATTCGAAAGTGATTTCCCAGCAGCAGCTGGATGAAACCGAGAGTAATTTTGATCTTGCCAAAGTGACACTGGAAAGAGCAGAGCAGGATTTGGCTTATACCAAGTTGACAGCCCCCTTTGATGCGTTGGCCACACGGCAACTCGTTGAAAATTATACCAATGTTCAACCTGGTCAGCCGATTGTGCGTTTGCAGAATATTTCTGAGGTGCGTATCCAGATTTCCGTTCCGGAAAAACTACTGGCCACTGTCAACGAAGAGCAGATCAGCTCAGCACTTGCAGAATTTGAATTCCTGCCGGGCAAGCAGTTTGCTTTGAAATACCGTGAACACCAAGCGGAAGCCGACAGCGTGACACAGACTTACGCCGTGGAGCTGGGAATGCCGCGACCGCAGAATGTTCAGATTCTTCCCGGCATGACAGCCCGGGTTACCGTCAAAATGAAGGAAGGTAGTGGAGATTTCTGGATTCCTCTGGCAGCTGTGCAGAGCAGCAGTGGAGGTGAGCCCTATGTCTGGCAAATTAATAAAGATCAATCTGTTTCCAAAGTTCAAGTGGCCCTCGGCCGCACAAATGGTGAGGCAGTACAAATCATTCAGGGCTTGTCACCGGCAATGAAGCTGGTGGCCGCGGGCGGTCAGCACCTCTATGACGGTGCAAAAGTTCGCAATTATGTACAGCACTGATTTGTCTGTGAGCTCTGGCCCTGTGAACAGGGGGGAAATATTGTGAAGATTTCTGACGTATTTATTGAAAAGCCGGTTTACAGCTGGCTTTTTATGTTGATTTGCCTAATCGGCGGACTTTGGGGGCTATCGGATATTGGTCGCCTGGAAGACCCGGCCTTTACCATCAAAGAAGCCCGAGTCTTTACCCTCTATCCCGGTGCCAGTGCCCAGCGAGTGGAAGAGGAAGTTACAGAGAAGCTCGAAGTCGCTATCCAGCAAATGGGACAGCTGGATCTGGTTACCTCTACATCCAGTCCGGGCATGTCGGAGGTTCGTGTAAAGATCAAGGACCAGTATGCTTCAGCAGAATTGGCCCAGGTATGGGATGAGTTGCGGCGTAAGGTCAACGATGCCCAAAGAGACCTCCCAAGTGGAGCTTATCCTTCGGTGGTCAATGATGACTTCGGTGAGGTTTTTGGCATTTATTACGCGATTACCGGTGAGGGTTTTTCCCTGACGGAAATGCGTGAGATCACCAAAGCGATTCGCCGTGAATTGCTTGGTGTAGAGGGAGTTGCAAAAGTATCCCGCTCCGGGATTATTGATGAAGTCGCCTATTTAGATATTGATGAATCCCGACTCGCTCAGTTTGGTTTTTCTCTTGACGACTTGGCCCAGGTCCTGCAATCGGAAAGTTCTACGCAAAAAGTAGGGGAAATTGGTGGCCAGGATTTACGTACCCGCATCCTAGTGGATAATCCTGCGAGTGATTTGGAGTCTATTCGCAATATTCTTGTGGGAGTGCCCGGTTCTACGGCAATGTTGGCTATCAGGGATATCGCGGATATCTCGATGGGATACGATGAAAGCCCGAGTTTTATTGCCCGTTATGATGGCAAGCAGGCCGTATTACTTGGTGTAGCAGGTGCTGAAAATACCAATATTGTTAATGTTGGTAAGGCTGTAGAGGCAAAACTTGAAGAGATAAAGCAGGCACTGCCACTGGGGGTGGAAATTCACCCGGTTTATGCGCAGCACCAGGTGGTAGAAGAAAGTGTCGATGGCTTTTTGTTTAACCTCGTCTCTTCAGTTGTCATCGTTACCCTAGTGCTCTGTGTTTTTATGGGCTGGCGCTCCGGCGTGGTGGTGGGTACTGTGCTTGGCCTAACGGTTCTGGGAACCGTACTGATCATGAACCTGTTCGGTTTAAACCTGCAGAGGATTTCCCTCGGTGCCCTTATCATTGCCATGGGCATGTTGGTTGACAATGCTATCGTGGTGGCTGAAGGCATGCTGATGGGGGTTCAGAGAAATGAAGAGCCCAAGAGTGCTGCCAGCAGGGTGGTGCGTCAGACATTCTGGCCACTCCTGGGTGCCACCGTTATTGGTATTATGGCGTTTTCCGGTATCGGGCTATCTGACGATGCCACTGGTGAATTCCTCTTCTCTCTGTTTGCCGTGATCGGTATATCGCTGCTGCTCAGCTGGATTCTCGCTGTCACGGTAACTCCCTATTTAGGCTACCACTTGTTCAAGCCCAGCAAGGACTCGGATTCGGAAGATCCTTATAACGGTCGCTTTTACAATATGTATTCCGGCGCCCTGGCCGGTGCGCTGAAGCGCCGCGGTCTGACGATCGGTTTGCTGGTTGTAGTTACTCTGGTGAGCTACTTCGCCTTTGGGTTTGTGAAGCAGGGATTCTTCCCGAACTCCAATGCTCCACTGTTCTATGTGAATTACTACATGCCGCAGGGTAGTGATATCAATCGCACAGATAAGGCACTTCAACTTGCAACTGAATATTTTAAAGAGCAGGAGGAAGTGGTTTCTGTTACGGCTGTTGCGGGTCGTGGAGCAGATCGCTTTATGCTGACTTATGCTCCTGAGCCCCCCAACGCCTCCTATGGCCAGTTGATTGTTCGTGCCCAGAAGCGCGAGCAAATCCCTCAGCTAATAGAGAAAGCTAAGGCGCAATTACGTGAAGAGCAGCCGGAAGCGCTGATCACCTTTAAGCGTTTAGTGTTTGGCCCCGGTGGGGGCGCCGATGTGGAGGTGCGAATTTCTGGTCAGGACTTTCAGAAGTTGCGTGCGCTTGCGCAGGATGTTGAGCAGCAATTCCGTGAAAAGGGGCTCGAAGATATCCGCCACGATTGGCGCGGTCGCGAGACCACAATTCATGCACATCTTGATGATGAGCGCGCTCGTGTAGCCGGTGTCACGAATACCGATATTAGTCGGATGATTCAATTTGCTACTGCCGGTTATACGGTAGGTGATTTCGAGAGCGGCGATCGCATTATCCCCATTATTGCGCGTATGCCAGCGGGGGATAGGAACCAAGTGGGTTCTCTGGAAGACCGCCTGGTATGGAGTCCCAATGAACAGGGATATATTCCTGCGGGACAATTGATCACCGATTTTGAGGTTACCGCCGA
This sequence comes from Microbulbifer sp. THAF38, assembly GCF_009363535.1. Lineage (NCBI taxonomy): Bacteria > Pseudomonadati > Pseudomonadota > Gammaproteobacteria > Cellvibrionales > Microbulbiferaceae > Microbulbifer > Microbulbifer sp. THAF38. The sequence goes on along the minus strand of NZ_CP045369.1, from coordinate 2,922,641 downwards.
TGAGGGTCTGATCCAAAGGCGCGATCGGGTTCCCACTATTACAGTGAGTGCCGATGCACCGGAAGGCGTGACAGCGATGACCGCTTTTAGCCAAATTCGCCCTTGGGTGGAGAGCATGCAGTTACCACCTGGCTTTAAAGTGGAGTTTGGTGGTGAATATGAAAGCTCTACCGATGCGCAGAAGTCTCTTGGTAAAGGCTTGCCGCTAGGCTTCCTGATCATGATTCTGGTATCAATCTTGTTGTTCGGTACCGTTCGCGAACCTGTGATTATCTGGCTGGTGGTTCCCATGTGTTTGGTGGGGGTGGTCGTAGGCTTGTTGGCCACCGGATTGCCGTTTGGGTTTATGTCCCTGCTTGGCGTACTGAGCTTATCCGGAATGCTGATTAAAAACGCTGTGGTTTTGGTGGATGAGATTGAAGCGCAAACTCATGCCGGACTGCCCAGGCTAACCGCAATTCAGCGTGCCAGCGTAAGTCGTTTACGCCCGGTATTCCTCGCAGCGGTCACCACTATTTTGGGAATGTCTCCGCTATTGTTTGATGCATTCTTTGCGGATATGGCTGTAACTATTATGGGGGGACTGGGCTTTGCTACAGTGCTAACCCTGATTGCTATCCCGGTTTTCTATGCAGTTTTCCACAAAGTGAAACCTAACGAGGTAGAAGGTAGTTCGCCCGAAGAAATAGCTAGGCCCAAAAAGGCTTCTTCAGGAGAGCCGGTTTCTGCATAGCAACTGAAGTGTACTCTAATATAGTTTGATCTTTAGATATTCCACACAACGCTACCAGGGTGTTGTGTGGAATTATCTCTCTCTCCATTTTTTCCAGCTCTCTAGGTGGATACCTTTACCACTATTATTTTTCTTGAGTCTAAATTACATTTTGTTAGCTAGCTCTAGTATTGTTGTCAGATTGAAAAGTCTATTGATTCCTGTAATGAAAACTTATTAAGCCTGTCACCAAGAGTTTCTACCCTGTTGTTTCTTCATCACTATCTACCTTCCACTGATGAGGTCTGTGTAGGAAAAATATGAAAAACAACTAATGGTTCTTAGGTATCCATGCTTCGACCTTTTCAATTTCCCATGAAGGAGTATTTGCCTGTAAGAAGAATTCTATCGGCTCGATAGGGAGAGACAGATAACCTGCAGCCTTGAAATTTGAAATAGAAATAAAAGAAAGGTTTGTAAATGCGTTCTTTTATCGCACTGTGTGTTGCGGTTGCACTGGCCAGTTGCTCTAAAACACCCGAAGAATTAGCTCAGGAAGCTTGCATTGACTCCCGTTACGCAATCCAAGTAAGTCAGAAATTTGTTAAGCGATACGCTCCACTTCCTCATATCGCTAAGCTCATCGCAGTTTCTGGAGAAGAAGACTCTAAATCTACGTATCGAGGCGACTGCATCCATAATGTCGAAGGCTGGGTCGAATTTGATAATGGTTTCGGGGATATCAAGAGAAGAACTTTTACTATTAAAGTTGAATACATAATGAATGAAGATCACTGGGCGATGCATGAAATAATCCTTTGAATTTTTTTTGATTCTACCTACCTACAATGGACATCTGAAAGCCATTATTAATTTTCAGCTGCCAATTTGAACCGGCTCATACTCTTCCAGTAGTTTTTCTTGTAGTCTAGCCCCTGATTTGATTGGTAGTTGATGTATGAGTGTTCGATCATTTTCAAGCTTTGTATTGTCTGCTTTAGTAGCATCCTTAAGTTTTCCAGTACTCGCGACCACTTATGAGAGGGCAGAGTGGTTACCGCAGTGGTCTGATACAGACCGGGACTGTCAAGATACCCGGCATGAGCTATTGATTCGTTATTCCCTTTCCCCTGTCACCTATACCCGCGCTAACCAGTGCAAGGTTGCCACTGGGTTGTGGTTGGACCCCTACACGGGCAACTTTTACAGCAAGGCTTCTGATCTTGATGTAGAGCATATAGTGCCTCTGAAGTGGGCCCATGATCATGGTGGGGCTAGCTGGAGTCGAGAGCTGAAAAGGCAATTCGCCGAAGATATCGATAACCTGTGGCTAGTGGACGATGGCCGCAACCAAAGCAAGGGGCACAGGGGGCCTAATGAGTGGATGCCGCCTTATGCACCGGTCGGAAAAATTTATGTGCAGCGATTTATTTCTATTGTCGATAAGTATGGCCTGAGCCTGAGTCCAAGCGAATCCCAGAGGCTGCGCACCATGGCCAGTGAGGGCTAGTCAGGGTTCGATCTCTAATCTCCATCAAGAGGAGTACCTGTCGCAGTCTGACAATTTCGGGTAGCATTTTGCCTCTAATTGGAAGTGCAGGCGGATATGCGGGACTCCTCTAGGATTTTGATCGAATATTTCAGGTGTTGCTATCAAGCGGATAGTCACGACTTATCACTGAGTAATATTGCTCGCCTTGCGGATAATCGCCGAGTATTTTTCAGTGAGCGAGACTATTTATCCGGTGGTGAGCTGCCCAGAATCCCTTTGGTGGGTGCCTCAGCGGCACAGCTTGCAGAGCAGGTAGATACTTATCGGAAAGAGCGCAGCTTGATTTATTCGCTCTTTTTTATCTCTGGAGAGCTCCCTGCTCAGGTAGGTATTAATTCCAAGCGTAAACTATGTGCCCCTCTCCTCTATTATCCCGCCCGAATATATTGCGATGAAGAGTATTTCATCGAGATAAACACAGATGATATCCGTATCAACCTTCCTTTGTTGCGTTTGATCCTTAAGCCGGACACAGATTCCAGTGTGACAGATAGCTTTCCAGTACCCAGTTTTCCACTGGATAGCGCTAAGGTGGCGGCCATAGGACGCTGGCTAGAGGAAAACAGCCTGTTGAGTGGCATTGAAGAGATAAGTCGCTGGCCAAACCTGCAGCCGGCTGACTCTGATGCCTTGAGCAAAAATTCCACTCTGGCAGTCAGTAGTGCTTGTGCGCTCATATTGGCTGACAGGTCACGGGGATCGCGAGGAGTTCTTCACGAACTGCGACTTCTTAGTAAGTCTCGAAGACTTTCTGCACCTTTAAAAGCCGTTCTCCGGGAATGTGCTGACCATTTCCCTCGAAGTAACAGTGAGCCCGAGATGTTACCAGGGCTATTGAGTGAGACTCAGGAGAGGGCGTTGCGAAATGCTGCGAATTTACCTTTGAGTCTTATCTCTGGCCCCCCCGGTACAGGCAAGAGTTTTACTATCGCGGCAATGGCGATTGATCAAATGCTTCATGGCAATACCGTTCTGGTTGTCTCTAAGACCTCTCAGGCAATAAATGTTGTTCGGCAAAAATTGCGCGAGACTTACGGTTTACAAGAAGGCTATGTACACACCGGCGAGCAAGGTTTTGTTCGCAGTTTGAAATCCCACTTGGACTCACTACTTAAAGAGGGCGTTGCAGCTCCCGCTGAGAGTGTTGCCAAATTAAAGCGTCGCCTCAAAGCCACTCTAAAGACGCTGCGAAAAGCTGAGCGACGCTTTATCAGGGCTTTAAAGACTGCACAGATGTTAGGCCCAGGAGGTTTTGGCACCTGGTTTACGGCTTTTGGGGTGCGCATTTTAGGCCGACGATTGGATACGGAAGCGCTTTGGGAGTTTCAAGAGACTATCGGGCATTTGCGAAAAAATTTCGAGCTGCAAGCTTCCCGATTCATTAATGCCTATCGTAAAGAGACTCTTTTGAGTCTTTTAAAGCGGGAAAGAAGGCACTTATCCCTTTTCAATCAGGCACTCAGGGCGCGGACCTCCAAAACACAGGCAGAGCGTTTTGCCCAAACGAATATGCAGGTTGTTTTGCAGGCCTACCCTATTTGGCTTTCGACCCTGGATGAGCTCAATGAAATATTACCTCTTTCCCCGGGCTTGTTTGATCTCGTCATCTTTGATGAATCTACCCAGTGCGATATTGCCAGTGCGCTGCCGGCACTGTACCGGGCAAGTCGTGCGGTTGTGGTGGGCGATGGCAAGCAGCTGCGTCATGTATCCTTTTTATCGGCACAGCAGCAACAACGCTTGTGGGAGGGCTTGAACGGTCCAGAAGAGTTACCTGTGGCGTTTAGTTACCGGGACCAATCACTACTGGATATTGTCTCTGACTCACTGAAAAGTCAGGAGGCGGTTAACCTGTTGGATGAGCATTACCGCAGCCAGCCAGAGCTTATCGCTTTTAGTAATCACGCTTTTTATGCCGATAGGCTGAAAGTGATGCAGGCGAGACCGGTAGCGTCCGGTGAAGGAGCTTTGGTTCTGCAATATCTGGAGGGGAAACGAGCAAAGAGCGGCAGGAATCGGGTTGAAAAGGATTGGGTCATTGAACAGCTGCGTGAACACATTAACTGCTTTGCCGAATCTCCTGTAAAGCCAACGGTTGGAGTCCTGTCTCCTTATAGGGAGCAGGCGGACTACCTCGCTTCTGAGGTAAGCAGGGCTTTTCCAGTAGATGTGCTGCGTGGTTTTTCCGTATTGGTCGCAACGCCTTATGGTTTTCAGGGAGAAGAGCGGGATCTTATGCTCTTGTCTTTTGCGGCAGATAATCAATCCCTGCATGCGGCGACTTATCTCAATCGCGCCGATATGTTTAATGTGGCGGTAACCCGGGCTAAGGAGCGGCAGTTGGTGGCTTATTCTATTAGTCCTGAGTCCCTGCCACCTGAGCATTTATTGCGTCGCTATATCGATTTTAGCCATGGGGCAGGTCCCAGTAACCAACAAAAAGTATTTCCGTGTGAGTTTGCCGGAGAGGTGAGTGCAGGCTTGCAGCGGGCTCAGATCAAGCATTGGATCGCATTTCCTATTGCCGGCCAGCGTGTGGATGTGGTTTGTGAGCACCGCGGGCGAATACTGGGGGTGGATTTGATTGGTTACCCTGGGGAATATCGGCAGCACTTTACTACCCAGACTTACAAGGTGTTGCACCGAGCGGGGGTAAGAGTGTTGCCATTGCCCTATGTTAGTTGGGTGCGTGACCGAGATGACTGTCTAAGGCGTATTCTTGAAGTGTTGAAACAAGCGTCACAACAGAGCGAGCACTGAATACTGCTATCAAGGCCAATGTAAGAGTACGCAACAATGAAAGTTGCGCCGGGACTGCTAGGCTTAAAAGGAGTCCAGTTTGCAGTTTCGCCGAGAGCGCCTATGAAATTGTGGTTATTGATACCTTGCTTTTGGGTATCTGCCGTAGCAGCTGTCGATGTGATTTTTGTCGATGCTCAGCAGCAACACGGGGTGCGGAGCCCGACTCTGAGTTTTTGTCAGGCGCGTTTCTATGAGGAGGACGACGGACGTCTTTACTGCAATTGGGCAGTCAATTTCCGCTATGCCTGCTTCGTCTGGTGGCCTACCAATAAGGTGATACCGGCTGGTGCAAAGCTCTCTGAGCCAGAGGTTGTCGGTAAGTGCGGTAACGGTGAACCAGTCTATAAGCTCCATCACTACTAGCTATCTGGCAGGCCCTTGCCGTTAAAGTGGATAGCATCGGTATTCCAGTTCAGTGATCCACCAGTTGGTACTCCACGATAGGGCGTGTTAGCTTCTCTCTTGCTCGGTATTGAGTCCTTGATCTTGCAGTTCCCGCGCTTGCTTGAGGATTTCAGGCATAGCGCTGTCTTCCACCGATAATGCATCGATGATGGCCGCTAGCAGATCCGCTGAAAACATGCACTTGCTCACTTTGCTGCGCAGGTTTTCTGTGGTCATTGAAATTCCTCTTTCGGCCAGGGCCTGGGCGAGGTCCCCGTAACGCATACCCCGCAAAGCCATTGAGGCGCGCACATAGCGAGCGATGGCCTGCTTGTACGGAGCCAGTGCTTGCTGATTGCTGAGGCTTTGCTTGTGGTCCATGGGCTCTACTCCGTTACAGTTGATGTCACTTATGTGGCAAATACTATCCTTGTGTGTATTATTTGCAACATAAGTTTGAAATAAGTTATTGACCACCTTTTTTTTGATGCTATATTTGTGACCAATATTCCACAGCGAGGGAGTCGAGATGACCTGGAACCATGAGAATCTACGCCAGTTGGCGGAAAACCACACCGGATGGGTGGTGGAGTCTGAGGGAGAGTGCCTCAGCATTTCCAACGACGAGGGGGTCGATGCATTCGTTTATGTCGGTGAGAAGCAAATCGTTGTCGAGAGCATTTTGTTCCCTGTGAGCCAGGTAGCCGATGTGGTCGTTCTTAACGAGATGATTCTCCAGACTCATCAACTGGTTCCCCTGACGGCGATCGCTATCAAGATGATTGGCGGTGAGCGTTACTATGTCGCCTTCGGCGCGCTGTCTGTGTCCAGTAAAGACGAAGTGGTGATTGAAGAAGTTGAAACCCTATTTTCCAATGTGGGTGACTTCCTGGATTTATTTGCGGATCATTTTGAAATGGAGGGTGTAGCATGAGCCTGAGAAAAATCTGGACTGCCTTGAAAGGTGCGGTCAACGAAGGAACTGAAGCAGTTGCGGATAGCCAGTCTATTCGTATTCTTGATCAAGAGCTGCGGGAGGCAAAGGCCGAATTGAAAGCTTGTGATGAGAACCTGACTAAGATCATGGCTAAGCGCAAGCTGGCTGAAAACAAAGTGCAGTCGCTGAAAGCCGATATTGAGACTTACAGCACCCACGCAATCAACGCCAGTGAGAAAGGCGATGAGAGCCTGGCCCTGGAGTGTGCGGAGCGCGTTACCGAGCTGGAAGCCCAGCTTGAAACAGAGCAGAGCCTGCTGGAAGGCTTCATCAACTCCGAGCGCTCTCTGAAGGGCAATATCTCCAAGGCGAAAATCAATGTGCGCCGCATGGAGCAGCAGATCGACCAGATCAAGGCCACAGAGTCAGTTCAGAAGGCCCAGGTAGCGGTTTCTTCCCGCCATATGGGTGCTAACAGCAAAATCAAAACCGCTCTGGACAGCCTCGACCGCATCAAGAACAAGCAACAGGAGCGCGCTGCGGAGCTGGAAGCTGCGGAAGAGCTGGCGACGGAAGAAAGCGGCTCCAGCCTGGATGCCAAGCTGAAGGCGGCGGGTGTCAAGCCCGGTGGCCAGGTCAGCGGTAGCGACAAGCTGGCCCAGTTACTGGCGAGCCGCCAAAAGGCCTGATCCAGTGCTACTTTATCGAGTGCGGCGCCTTCTGGCGTCGCTTTTTGTTAAGGCCAACACAGCAGCCATTCTTGTCGGTGTGCTGGGTTATGTGGTGGGTAGTTACCTGCTGCTCAGTGCCGCCGGAGAGAGCGAAATTGTCGATCCGACCAATTTTATTTATTGGTTGGTCGTTACTGCATCCACTGTAGGCTACGGCGATTTCTCGCCAGTGACTCCCGCGGGCAAAGTGGTTGTGGCAACCTGGGTAATCCCCTTTGGTTTGAGTTTGTTCGCCATGGTGTTAACCAAGGTGGGCTTTGTTATTTCGGAGTTTGTACATAGAGGAAAGAGGGGGTTGCGCATGACAAATCGCGTAGATCACACAGTCATTATTGGCTGGAACGGAACCAGAACCCTTCGCTTGATAGAATTATTGCTATCGAAAACCAATGGCACAGCAACTGAGATAGTGCTTTGTGTTGAGGCCGATATTGAGAACCCGATGCCCGGTAAAATTGATTTTGTACGGGTTGAATCTTTTTCCCATATCGAGAGTATGCAGCGCGCCGCAATTGCCGATGCCGCGAGAATTATTATCGATAACCCCCTGGATGATGTAACACTCACCACCGCCCTGTTCTGTGATAAGCACAGTCCTAATAGCCATAAAACAGCCTATTTCCAGGATGAAAATGTCGGTGAGTTGTTGCGCTCACACTGCCCAAATATTGAATGTATTCCATCCGTTGCGGTGGAATTGTTGGCTAAATCCTCCCTGGACCCTGGTTCTGCCAGACTGCACCGACAACTTCTCGATAGCACTTATGGAATGACTCAATACAGTATTGAGTATCATGGTGAGCAGCCGTTGCTATTTTCCGCATTATTTGATCACTTTAAAATGAACTTATCCGCAACCTTGATTGCCGTGCGCCGCCAGGGGATTATAAAAATTGATGTAAACCCCGCCTTGACCGATGAAGTTAACAAGGGGGATATGCTCTATTACATTTCAGCAAAGCGGCTGACCGAAAAAAGCTGCTTCGATATAAAAATGAATGAAGGAGAGGGCGCAGGTACATGTTTACCAAGCTGATCGATAAACTGAAAGGAAAAGAAGCTCCAAAGGTGAATACGCCTGAAATTATGGGGTTGCGGCTTGGCGCAAGCTTTGAACTGGACCCACTGGCAATCCGCCTGATTCTGGATGAACTCACTATTGAATCCTGCTCCCCCACTCAGATTATCAAAGCCGCAGGCATAGTAAAACTCGATGGCGCCTGGGTATATCGTTTTTATACCGATGACGATGCTTGGCTACAGGTTGTGACAGAAGGGGGCCAAAGCGATGAGCATGTAGTGGACGTCAAGCTGTTTCACTTTTACGATACCCTCGATGTCGCCAATCAGCAGGCTTGGGACAGGCTCCTTAAACAGGAAATTGGTGCTGCCAATTATCAGTTGCAGGACCGCAGCTATAACAGAGTCTGGACTGCTGCTGGTGACTATCACAACCCGGTGCATATGGCCGAGAAGACCTATGACGGGGATGGGGATTACTCCCTCACCGATCAATTCACCATGCTTTTTGAACGTGACTTGTCCGATCAGCGTACCGAATCCCTGTTTCTTTCAGCGGAAGAGAAAGAGGAAGACGCGGGTTACTTGAGTCGCAGCTTGGTGATCAGTACCGGTATAACATTGACACCATCACAGCTGACTATTCACGGATAATAAGGAGATGTATTAATGGACCAGCCCTACGATTTAATGACTGGTATCCTTCACTTTGCGGCCTACTTTGGCCTGTCACTGGTTTTTTTAATCGCGTTTAAATTTCTTTACGCTCTGGTGACACCTCACGATGAATGGAAGTTGATCCGTGAAGACAAAAACGCAGCCGCTGCCATTGGCTTTGGTGGTGCGGTGCTGGGTTTTGCCATTGCTGTTGGCGGTGCCGCCAGTAACTCTGTTTCCATTATTGACTTTGCCACCTGGGCATTTGTTGCCCTAATCGCTCAGCTTATTGCCTTTGCGATTATTCGTTTTGGCTTTATGCCGCGTATTGTTGAGCGTATTGAAGACGGTGAAGTTAGCGCGGGCATCATGCTGGCAGCTACCACCATTTCTGTTGGTGTCCTCAACGCGGCTTGCATGAGCTACTAAGCGGAGGTGAGGATGAAGCGTAGTAAAAATATTAACCTTGCGCGGATGCGCAAGGGCAGGGGAGCAAGTTTTGTACTGCGCCCTCTGGCTATGGGAATCACCGTGGCTTTGGTGGGCTGCTCTTCTGATGAAGAGGTTAAGGTGGTTTCCTCAGTCGAGGACTGTGTAAATAACACGCAGCTCGATGAGGCCCAATGTCAAGCGGCCTACCAGAAGGCTCTGGCTGAAGCCGAGCGTACCGGGCCCAAGTATGCCAATTTATCTCAATGCGAGTCAGAATTTGGTAGTTGCCGTGAGAGCAGTGGCGGCTTTTGGATGCCGTTGATGACCGGCTTTATGGTTGCTTCCCTGCTGAATGATAACGACCGACGTTATCACTCTTACGGTTATTACAATCCGGTTTACCGCTATTCCGCTTCTGGTTCCCGCTATTACGATCGTTTGATGACCGCGGATGGTCAAGTGATCGGTCGCTACGGTAAAAACTCCTATACCGTGGATAAGAGCGCGATGGACCCCAAGCCCAAGGTGACCAAGACGGTTTCCCGAGGGGGCTTTGGCGCAGTGGCTTCGGCCAAGTCCAACTGGGGTGGCGGACGTTCCAGTAGCGGCCGTTCAGGAAGTTGGGGGGGCTGATTGGTGCTGAGGTTACCAATCGGTGAGCGTCCGCGCTGGAAAGAGCGGGCGCAAGAATTTGGTTTTCAATTCCACACCATGTACGGGCAACCCTACTGGGATGAAAGCGCTTACTACCAGTTCTCCCTGGAACAGATAGAGCAGGATATTGAAGACCCCACCGAAGAAATCCATGCAATGTGCCTGGATGTTGTCGCTAAGGTGCTTGAGGATGAGGCGCTGTTACGGCGCTTCCGCATTCCGGAGCAGCACTGGGATTTTGTCCGCAACTCCTGGAAAAACGGTGACCCCAGCCTTTATTCCCGGCTGGACTTTGCCTATTCAGGGCAGGGGCCGGCCAAACTCTATGAAAATAATGCAGACACTCCCACGAGCTTATATGAAACGGGATTTTGGCAATGGCTCTGGCTGCAGGACAATGTAGACAGGCGAGCCTTGCCACTTCAGTCCGACCAGTTTAACAGCCTGCAGGAAAAGCTGGTTAACCGCTTTCGCGATCTACAATTTTTGACGCCCGGCCGCGAACTCCATTTTGCCTGCTGTAAGGATACGTTAGAGGATCGCGGCACGGTGCAATATTTGCAAGACTGTGCCACTGAAGCCGATATCACCAATCACTTTGTATTTATTGAGGATATTGGCTGCGATGCTGAGGGAGCTTTTACTGATTTAGACGATCAGGTCATTACCTGGATGTTTAAGTTGTATCCCTGGGAGTTTATGTTTCGCGAGGAATTTGGTTCTTTATTGGGCAGCAATAATGTGCGTTGGCTGGAACCACCCTGGAAGGCGATATTATCCAATAAAGCACTTTTGCCCATGTTGTGGAAATTATTTCCAGGCCATCCCAACTTGTTGCCATCATTTTTCGAGGATGAGCTGGGTAAGGCTAGTGGCTATTCGGAGTTGGTTAAAAAGCCTATTTTTTCCCGTGAAGGCGCTAATATTTCGGTAGTGCGCGGAGGGGATGTACATTCACTGTCTGATGGGCCTTATGGCGAAGAGGGCTTTATTTACCAAGCTATGCATCCATTGCCTAAGTTTGGCAAAAACTTCACCCTTGTAGGCAGCTGGTTGGTGGATGACATGGCTGCGGGCATCTCAATTCGTGAGGATAGCAATCTAATAACGCAGGATATGAGTCGCTACCTTCCGCATATTATTCTTTGAAATGCTTGCCAGAAATTTTCTGGCAAGCAATACCGCGCTTTAATTTCTAGTTTCCGGTGTTGTCAGCTGACCACTAAAAATTAACGCTTCAATTTTTTTGCTGAGCCTGTCATACGTAAAGGGTTTCTGGATGCAGTCGAGCACGCCATCGGCAATAACTTCCTGGACTTTACTGTCGACGCTAAAGCCGGTGGAGAGCAATGCTTTTACCTCCGGGTTGATCCGTCGCAAAAAGGCGAATAACTCCTGGCCATCCATACCCGGCATAATCATATCGAGGATTACCAAGTCCACTTGTTCGTAATGTTGCCGGTAATAGGTAATCGCTTGCTCCGCAGATGCGAAAGTGCTCACGCTGTGGCCATTCATTTCGAAGAGTGTTTTTGAATAACTGCGGACAATAGCTTCATCATCCACCACCATAATGCGAAGTTGGCGATTTGCAGTTAAGGACTCGGCCTGACTTGGCTGCTTGTTTGTCTTTGCCTCTGCAATCGGCAGGTACAGATTAAAAGTGCTACCTTCTCCCTCAATGCTGTGGCATTGGATAGCGCCCTTGTGTAAATGGATAGTGCCATGCACTGCTGCAAGGCCCAGTCCGGCACCCCGACCACATTCCTTGGTGGTGAAGAAAGGCTCAAAAATTCTGCGCCGCACCTCGGGGGGCATACCCGTTCCGCTATCGCGAATGGTGATGAGCAAGTAATGCCCGGGCTGTACTTCAAAATCAGCAATAGTGGTGGCCCTTTCAAAAGTGACATTACTGCTGGCAAAACGCAGAATACCTCCGCTTGGCATAGCATCCTTGGCATTGATACCAATATTCAATAATGCGCTTTTTAGCTGGGCGGGGTCGCCCACTACATGAGGCCGACCGGCTTCTAGCTGCTGCTCAACACGAATACGCCGGTCAATGGTGCGCTCGAGCATGGCGCAGACATCGCGGGTAATTTCATGGGTATTACAATCTTTTAGCTGGTAGTTGCCTTTACGGGCGAAGGTGAGCAATTGCTTGGTCAACTCGGCCGCATGGCGTGCAGTGGTGAGGATATGGTTGGTGTACTCGCTGATACGGGGGTCTTCAGCAATCTGTTGAATAACCTCGGCATAGCCGCTGATGCCATGAATCATATTGTTGAAGTCGTGGGCGATACCGCCGGCCAATTCGCCAATAGCCTGCATTTTTTGGGCTTGCCGCAACTCCTCTTCCAGCAGGCGCTGCTTGGTGATATCTGTTCCGATACTGAGAATACCGGTAGGGCGACCATTCTCGTCCGAAAGGATTTTATTGGTCCAGGCAATCCAAACTCTTTTGCCTGACTTGGTAATATTCTCGTTAATATTGTACCGGTGTTCCTGCGGGTGGTCGCACACGTGCTGAATGAGTTGCCGTAGGTCCCGGCCGCTGGATTCACTGGCCGGCACTATGGTGCCTACCAAATGCCGGCCAATAATTTCTGCCTCTGAGTAGCCAAAAAGCTGCTGGGCATACTCATTAAATGAAGTGACTCGCCCATGCCTGTCGCAGCGCATTATGATGGAGTTCGCATGCTCGACCAGTTCGCGATAGCGTTCTTCGCTTTTGCGCAGGGCTTCGTATACCTGCAGGGA